>NZ_LR738724.1:0-312832 GCF_902702775.1 Streptococcus suis | reverse complement strand
GCGCGTTAAGAGACCGACATAATTTTCTGGGTAGTTTTCTTTTTTTATTTTTGTAACATCTTCTATCGAAAGACTTGGATTTTCCCCAAGGTAATCAAGTGCTTTGGGGTGATAGTCCAATAATTGATAGGAAGCAAATACGCCTGTTCTTAGGCGATCGCTTACCGATAGATTTTCAACGTTCAATTGAGCATATTTTGAAGCTTGCGCTGCGAAGGGTTTTCGATAGATAAATGGGTCTGTTAGGGTCGAACTGGCAAAACTCACCAAGTGTTGCCAGCCATATTTTTTAGTCTCATAAACAACCATTTCATCCAATACTTCAGCTAACATCGCCTCAAAAGCCGTGGCAGTCTGACCCGTACTGATATACTCTCCCTTATAAGAAGTCTGCTTCACTTGATGATTGGTATAAGCGACTGTCGAACCATTCCATTGGTCACCAACGATAAAACCAAGCACCCATTTGGAAACATCTTTCCGATAGTAATGACTCCCCAAGTCAGTATTCCAGACTTTTCTTCGACCATGGATGACATCAACGGCATCTTTTACATCCTCCAATAGTCGTCCTCGATATTGGGGATGGTAGGCATCAATAGCTGTATTATCTCGAACATCATCCACTCGAACCCCTTGCAAAAGATAAAGCGGCTTATCTGACTGACGATTGTGCTTATCCAAGGCAACATAAAAATCAACATCCATAATCGTTTTTACACGAATAGTATTGGCTCCCATGTCTGAGATGCTCTTCATCCATGACAGGTAACGTTTCTCTCCAATAGCAAAATCATTTTGATGGTAGCCAGCTATGCCACTATCTATTGTTACCCCTTTGACAATAAATGGATGCTCTCCCCCTTTTGTTTTCCGTACCAATTCCTGATTGCGAACCTGGAAAGTATAGTTAATAGTCTCTTCCGAGTACACCTTAGGGATATACAAACTCCCATCAAAATAATACAAATAATAACCAACCGTCAATATGCAAACCAGTATACTGACAACTATCAAATACTTTTTCATAGCCCCTCCTAATAATCGACTAGCGTATTTGTATTTTTGGATGGAGCACAGTATTGATACAAGGTTTCAATATGCTCATCCAACCACTTCCCACGATCTTCAATAAAGGCTTTTACAACATGCACAGCTTCTTCGTAACTTGCTTGATTACGTTCATAGGGCTGGAGATAGTTATGTTCATCCATTTTTTGCAACTGAAAGACGTAGCCCCATTTATCATTATTTCTTTGAATGGCTGGTCCTAAAAATTGAACTGTCTTATCAATATGATCGTGAAGACGTTTGGTACTGAGCAGATTTTTGCGTAATTGATGGTACTTATGAACGACTAAATCGATAAACTCCCTATCCTTGATCATCATGCTAAACCACGGAACCTCCAGCATCGAGAAACCTGCTCGATCGTATTCTACATCGCTGTGGTTATCAAATGCGTTGTTAAAATCCCATACAGCAATCTTCATTTTATCTCGCAAATCCTTGTAGAGATAGGTGGAGAATATTCCTGCATCCGTATTACGGAAGAATTCATTAATAACGAAATAGGTCGCAAAAGCATTCTTATCTACGTAGTGCCCGTACTGTTTTAAATCGTAGGAGTATAGGATTCTCTCAATCTTACTAATATCCTGCTGGATAAAGTCTTTTTGAGCCTCTGTTATTTTTCGGACATTTGGATAGCGAATATCTAGCGATGACTGATCTGCTTGATAGGTATAGCCAACATAGTTATCGACTGGATTTTTTGACTTATGCGGTCGGTCCCAAACAGCAATATATGATGTTTTCAAGGAGCGTTTGTCACTTTTTTCAATAGGGATTCTATGCACTCCCTGTTCTATACTCTCAACAATTAAATACAAACCTTGGTACTCTCCGTTAATCATCACTTCACTATAACGGACATTGGGAGCATACTCCATCAATTCGCCAGCTAGGTTATAGGATATATAATTTCTCAGCAGACTCCTATCCAAAAATGGACCGTGCAAGACCCACTCGGACTCCTTTGGCATTCCCGCAACCGTGTACTCTACATCCTCTCCTTTTTTATCGACAAAACGTAGTTTAATTGATTTCTTATCAAAATGCCGAGAGGAATTGCCACGATACGCTATTTCCGCCAACGTTTCAACACGCGCCCCATCCCCGACACGGTTTACTTCATCTAATTTATCGTACAGCCGAACAGTTCCTCGTACAGATTGTTGTCTTGTTCCACCTTCATTTTCTCCTCTTTCTAGAGGAATTACCTTCCCATCCAGAGTGTCAATTTCAATAATCGGTAGGTGACTGGCCAAGTGCTCAACTGGACTCACTGGTTGGGCAGATAGAGAAACTTTATGATGGTAAAATCGTTCTTTATGCTGTTTCAGGTCTAGCATCCGTAGACTAAAAATACCAAGCAGCAACCCGATAAAAACTAAATGATACAGTATTTTTTGTTTCATAGATATTATCCATTGATGTCATCACTTTGAGTCACGACATTAAAATAGTCTACCTCCCCCAACTGATAGACTTGTTCAACTAAGCTATTATCTGCTGAATAGTATTTGTCATAAACACGCCGATTGACCTCAAAAATCAGCTCCAACATATCTGCTTTTGTATTTTTTACACGTTGAACAACATGTCCGTTAAAATACTGGAAGAAGAGTCCTTCCAAAGGAACTTCTAACTCTCGATTAGCTCGTACAATTAATAACATCCGATTTTCATTTTTAACCCTTCCCCAGATGAGAAGCAGCAAGAAAATCACACTACTTCCAATCATTGCAACTATATAATCTCCAACACCACAACAGATTCCAACTACAATCGTCCAAAAAATATAGGTTGTATCGCGAGAATCCTTCACTGCTGTCCTAAAACGAACCACCGAAAGCGCACCAACCATCCCCAAGGACAGTGCCACGTTATTCCCAATAACAGTCATAACAGTCGCAGTCAGTACCGTCAGTGTCATGAGCGATATGTTAAACTTTTTACTATAGGTCGTTCCAGCATGCGTATAGGCATAAGAAATGTAGATGACTCCTCCTAAAATAGCTGCCACCACAATATGCATAATCATATCTTGGATTGTCAATGTTCCATGTTGTTCTAAAATATTTCGTAATAAATCTTTCATCTATCTTCCCTCTTAAAATCTATAATGTTTACTGATCATTCTTCCCATACAATATTTACTAGCACTCAATTCACTGCCATCCACCTCTGCCAACAAATCTTTGATATGCGACAATAGAAATCCATTGTACTTTACTTCTAAAATAACCAGATGAGGATCCAACAAACTGTATTGCAGCAGATGGTTATTAAAGATGTCGTAGGATGCTTCTGTCCCACGCACTTGAAAATCAAACGTGATTCGAATATCGTTTTCAGGAGAAATAAAAGCTTTCCGACGGTATTCAATAATCGTCTTAGGTTTGTAACAGTACTGGTTCATACGGCAATAAAGTTCCGTCGCCAATTTATCTGGATAGGTCAATAACACTGAAGTGTTCCCTTCAATTAATGACATCGCATCACTTTTTGTCATCAAAAGAGAACGTTTCCGCTGATTATCTCCCTGCTTCTGCTTCAACTCTAATTTGGCATTTTGCGAACCATTTCCATAATTCCTTAAACGAATCTTCCGACGATTTTCAAGACCATCTTCTTTTTCCTGCCAATCAACATCCTCTAAAGAATCAAAATAGAGGGAACGTACGCAGTAGCCATCTTCTTTTCCATAGCTATCCACTTTTAGTATTTTTTCTAACTTTCCGCTCAAATAATAATACATTTCTAACGGAAGTAGATACTTCTTCTCCTTCCGCAACACTTCATTAATCAAGCCATGTCACTCCATTCCTTTTGCCATTTTCTATAATAAAAAATACAATTGTATAGTTGTTTTATGATTATAGTATAGTTCTTTGCTATTTTCTTGACAACCCTTCTACTCAAAAAAACATATAAACTACAGGGATGTGTATTTTGTCTATGTTACGTTACCTCTGCTTCAACATCCCTCCCTCTCCTAGCACTCACTTCCTCAAAACAAAAAAACCCGATCAAAATCGAGTTTTACAAACAAGTTGTTTCAATATAGCCTATCATCCTAGATGACCATCGTTTTAATTATCAACGAAGCCATTTGCTTCATTTTTTATAATTTGAATGTATTTATAAATACTTACTTCTGACATTTTGAAAGCTGTAGCCACCTGTGGAATAGCATCTTTGAAATCAAAGAAACCTTTTTGATACAAGGAGCGTACAACTGCTATTTTTTCTGTTCTTGATAGTTTGAATCGCTCAACATCTTTCCCATGTGTTTCTTGTTCAATCGCAGCCTCAATCATACTACCAGCAGTTGTATAGAAATTTTCAACGATATTTGGTTCTTCATGTTCTACTTGCTCATTAGCCAGTTCTTCATTGACATCTTCCAAGGCCGACTCGAACAAGCGCTTCAAGGTTAGCATCTTCGATTTATCAGCATTGACACAAATCATGCCGAGCAACTCACCAGTATCATCTTTTATAAAAAAACTAGAGGAGTACAATTCCTTCCCACCCAAAGTTTTTGTACGATAATTTACCAGATAATCCTTTTCCTTATACACCTTCGACTGGAGTACATCCAACACAAAATCCGTTGCCGGAGCACCAATATCACGGCCGGATAAATTATTTTTTATATAAATCAACGAGTGATCTAGCCCCTGCGAAAAGTCTTGTAGCACAACCTCGGTCTTCTTCCCCAAAATTTGAGCCAAAAAATCAACCAAGGGAATATAGTGATTTAATTTTGAATTCATACTCATATCCAGACTCCTTATACATTACTTGTATCACACCAGACTGAAAATCGCAAATTTTTAACACGAACACGCCAAATTATAGATTGTTTCCGAATAAATGACCACAATTCGCAGTAAATCTTCCACTTCCATGTATTCATTCGCCTGATGCATGGTATCTTCCCTATCTGGAAATAGCGCACCGAATGCAACTCCTTCTTCCATCAGACGAGCATAGGTAGCTCCTCCAATAACCAGCGGAGCTTCTTGTCCACCTGTTTGGTCTCGATAAACTTCTTGCAGACATTGAACCAGCTCAGATGACGGAGAAACAAAATGTGGGCTCAACTTCTCATATCCAGCCACTTGGAAACATTCTCCCAGTTTTGATGCCACCAAAGTCTGAATCCTAGAGAATTCAATCCCTTTTGGATAACGGCAATCACACGAAATCAGCCCTCCAGCTTCTTCGGTGTAAGATACCAGACCAACATTGACTGTCAATTTACCCATCTCTGGATCCTGATAAGCAATTCCGAAACTTTCCCCAAATGAATCTTCGTGGCAGTCAGCCAATAATGATAGAAAATCTTGTTGATTTGTAGAAACTCGTGAATAAGTATCCAAAAAACGAGCCAGGTGGGTTGCTGCATTTTCCCCTAAAAATGGTTTGCTACCATGAGCGGATTGCCCAAATAATGTCAGGGTAACATTCTTCTCCTGTCTGCATACTTCACCAGCAATTCCAGAATAGTCATTTATAAAACGATAAAATGCTTGGGATATTTTTCCAGGCTCCTCTGCTTCAAGTACTGCAACCGCCTTGTCAGGAACCATATTCACCTGCACACCGGCATGAAATTCTTTCAGATAAAAATCAGGACGATTCACACTACCGGTCGTGATTTGCAAAATACTTGTCCCCTTTTCACCATGTATAACAGGGAAATAGGCATCAGGAACCCAGCCAACCTTGGGAAAACTACGGTATTTTTGATAAGCCTTCATACATTTCCATTCGCTTTCTTCATCACTTCCAATGATAAAACGAACGGTCTTCTTTGGATGTATTCCTAACCGTTGCAGTATTTTTATTGCAAAGATGGCGCAGACCAACGGCCCCTTGTCGTCCAATACTCCTCGACCGTACAATCTTCCTTCTCGCAAAGTCGGTACAAAGGGATCTGACAACCACCCTTCCCCAACGGCAACAACATCAACATGCCCCATAATCCCAATAACTTCATCGGAGTTTCCCCAGTCTGCTTGAACAACCAGATTATCGATTATCTCTGTTTTCAGCCCTGTCTCATTCAATAATGTTTCGACCGCATATAGGGCACGTTTGGGACCTGGTCCGACCGGACACTCCTCGCTCGCTAGACTATCGTCTCGAACAGAGTTAATACTCACCAAGTCACAAATATCTTGCAACAACTCCTCTTCATACTTCTTTATTTCATTTAACCAATTCATACTAACCTCTTATCTAAAAATAAAAGAACCAGATGGGAAATTCCCTATACTGGTCCTTTATACCTTAAGCAAGTGCTTGTTCAAAATCTGCCAGTAAATCTTCGACATCTTCAATACCGCAAGATAGGCGTAGAAGACTATCACTAATCCCTTGTTCAGCTCTTTCTTCTTCACTCAAACAAGCATGGGACATGGTTGCTGGATGCGATAAAATGGACTCTACACCACCTAGACTAACTGCTAAAATCGGTATCTTAATCATCTTAGTAAAGGCTAACATATCCTCTTTTGAGTAAAATTCAAAGGAAAGTACCGCACCGCCATTTTCAGCCTGTCGCATCTGTACAGAATGATTTGGATGATTGACCAGACCTGGATAATGAACTTTTTTTACTTTTGGATGAGAAACTAAATAGTCTGCAATTGTCTGCGCATTGTGTACAGATTGCTTCATCCGAAGCCCCATTGTTTTCATACCACGCAAAATCAACCAGGCATCCTCAACACCAACAATTCCTCCAAAATTTTTTTGGAATAGTTTCAGCTTATGATAATATTCTTCGTTGTTCGTTGCAATCAGTCCAGCAACAACATCGCTATGGCCATTGATAAATTTCGTTACACTTTCAACAACAATGTCCACACCTAGCTCCAACGGCCTCTGATACAAGGCTGTCATGAAGGTATTGTCAATAACGGAAATCAAGCCATTTTCTTTAGCCACTTCAACCAAGGCACGAATATCTACTACCTTTAATAAAGGATTTGAAGGAGTTTCTATATAGAGCATCTTGGTCTGGTCCGTTATCACCTTACGAACCCGGTCCAAATCAGCCATATCTACGAAACTTGTTGAAATGCCATATTGTGGCAAGATCTTCGTAGCAAATTGACACGTTCCACCATACACCTCAATAGGAAAGATGACATGGTCCCCAGCTTCCAATAACATCAAAACATTTGATATTGCAGCCATACCCGATGCAAATGCTATCGCAAAGGTGGCTTGTTCTAAGCAAGCTAAGCCACTTTCTAACGCATCCGTTGTCGGGTTCGAAAAGCGTGTGTATAAATACTTTTGATGGTCACAATACAATTCTGAATTATGAAAAGTTGAGGTTTGATAGATAGGAATCGAGGCCGCCCCTGTATATTCATCTACCACTGGATAACCATGTAACAACCTTGTATTGTCTTTCATTCCCTATACCTCCGCAATTGCTTCAATCTCTACAAGTGCTCCAAAAGGCAAGCGGCCTACTTCAAAAGCCGTTCTAGCAGGGTAGTCCCCATCAAAGAAAGTTTGATAGACAGCATTGAAACTTGCAAAATCCTCTATATTGTCTAAATAGACTGTTGTCTTGATAATATTTTTCATGGAAGATCCATTATCTTCTAAAATAGCTTGCACATTCCGCAACGACTGCGCAACTTGCCATTCGATTGATTCTGGCTGATCAATTTTGCCTGTTTCAACATTAATTGGTAGTTGTCCTGATGTAAAAATCAAATTTCCTACCTTACTAGCTGCAGAATAACTTCCTACCGCAGCTGGAATTTTTTCACTTGAAATACGTTCTACCATATTCGATTCCCCTCTTTGATTCCCCTTTTAGTTAGTCGCTGTAGCAACTTTTGTTTGATTATTTTTCCAAATCATCAGCACAATCGGCAAGATAACATAGCCGATAACCATAGCTGTGATTGCAAATACATTGGCTACGACCTCACCATTTTCCAAGGTGATGGTAAATTGTTGAGCCCAGCTAAATTTATAAAGCAATAATAATGTAAAGGCTAGTGCAAGACCTGGAATGAAGACATCAACAACTGGATTTTTCTTAACATCTTGCAATGCTTCTCCCCGTTCTTTGCCCAAATAGAAAATGATAACCGCCAATGGTACGATGATAAATTGAATAAAACGTGAAATTGAGCTAAGGACAATGATACTGCTCATATTGAAACCGAAGGCCATCGGTAATAAAATAGCAATCCCAATCGTGATAAGGAATGAAGTCAGTGGGAAGCCATTTTCAGTACGTTTTGTAAAGGCACTTGGAATTTGTCCCTGCAAGGCCATCGCTTCCAAAATACGAGGCGTGTGGAAGGAAGCTGCCACATTGATACCAAACATAGAAACTAAAGCACCTATTACAATCATACTACGAATAATATTATTGTCAAATACTTCTGCCAAGGCTACAACTTCCGTAGTAGAAACAATCGCTTCTGGGTTAATCATCATAGCAACCCCAACAATACCAATATAAATAGCTGCCACAATAGCAATCGCCAACGGGATCGCTCGTGGTAAGTTTTTCTCTGGCGCTTCCATATCCTCAGAACCACTCGCTACACTTTCAAAACCAGTAAAGGCATAGAAAGCTGCAATAATCGCCATACAGTAAGCACCCATGTCTAGATTGGAACCCAAAGGTTCGCCTGCACTGTTCATAATGGAACTAATCGTACCGAATTGGTTAACATTGCCAAATAAGACAATAGCCAAGCCAACAACGATTGTCGTCACCAATGCGCCAACTTTTCCGATAGTAGAAAGGTTATTGATGACTTCAAAAATTCTTGTACCGAATATATTTACAAGCAAGAGTACCGCCATCAAACAGATAAATCCGAGAGTGATATAGGTCATATTTGTATTATCCAACCCAAATATACCAAGGACAGTTTTTACTACCGCAGTCCCCATAACACCCCAGGCAATACTTGCTGCAATATAGCGAGTAATTCCGACATAAAAACCAACATTATCTCCGAATGCTGCCTTGGCATAGGCATAGGCTGCACCACCTTTAGAAACGTACTTAGCCGCTGCTGCAAAAGTAATCGCAAGTACTGAAGCAAATACCGCTGCCAGTAAATAGACCAGCAAGGCTTGTTGCCCCGTAGAAGCAACTACCGTACCTGGTGATAGGAAAATTCCCGTCCCGATAACGGAATTAATAGTCAGCAATACGATGGAATAAAAACCTAATTTCTTTTTCATGACCTTTTCCTCCTACTCTCAAACGGCCATTTCATATAAAATCTTTTCACTTGACATACCTTGCGCTGCTTCAACCAAGGCTTTAAAGAGACGACACATACCCGCATCGCAATGGTGTAACATTTCAGGATGCCACTGCACACCAATCATAAAAGGATAGTCAGTGCTTTCAATCGCTTCAATCACACCATCTCTTGCTCTCGCTACAACTCTGAAACCATCTCCCACCTTACGAATCACTTGATGATGGAAAGAGTTCACCATCACTTTTTTCTCTCCCAGCACGTGATAAAGTACAGAATCTTCTTCAATCTCGATGGAGTGAGTTGCTAAGTCTGGATGATGGGCTTGCCAATGCTTGATTGTCACACCTTCCGCATAGGATAAATCTTGCCAAAGGCTACCACCGTGTGACACATTGATGATTTGACATCCACGACAAATCCCTAAGATTGGAATTCGCTTTTCTTTAGCTTTTTGTAAAAGTTGACTATCGAACCAATCGCGCAATGGGAAAATATCCCCTAATTTCTGATCTGGTTCTTCATCATAATTCAAAGGATTGACATCGTGCCCCCCTGAAAGAATTAATCCATCAATACTACCAATATAGCCATCAATGACTGTCTCATCTTGACTAATCGGAATAATGAGCGGAATCCCTCCGCTGCGTATAACAGAGTTTACATAATCTTCATTTACATACGCTCTATGATAACCAGGAAACATCCCTCCTGAATCAACGATAATACTCGCTGAAATCCCAATAATCGGCTTAGAACACTTTGATTCCATAGCCATCCTCCTTGTTTTATAAAATATTATATTTTTTTATAATCAAATTATAATACAAAAAGAAAACGATTACAATACTTTTTTATAAAAAAATATATTTTTTTATAAAAAAGTATCATATCGCATTAAAAAGATGATTAAACAAAAAAACCCGACCAAAGTCGAGTTTTCCAAATAATTATTTTACAGTTGCAGTGCTTGTGATCACTTCTACAGCTTTCTTCACAGCGATGTCGTGTTTAAGCATTTCTGGTGAAAGCAAGCTACGAACTTGTGCTACTTCCATCTTGTAAGTTGCTGCCAAGTCTTCGATTTCTTTGTTGATTTCTTCTTCAGTTGCTTCGAAACCTTCTGCTTTAGCTACTGCTTCAACAACCAAGTTTGTCTTCGTACGTTTTTCAGCATCTGCTTCGTATTGTTTATGAAGGTCTTCACGAGTTGTACCAGTGATTTGGAAGTACATATCTGGTGAGATACCTTGTTGTTGCATACCACCCAAGAATTCGTTGATTGCACGATGAACTTCTTCGTGAATCATTTCTTCTGGCAATTCAACAATTTCAGCGTTTTCAACTGCCAATTCAAGAGCTGCTGATTCAACTGCATCATCAAATGCAATTTCTTTTGCTGTTTCTAATTCTTTACGGTATTTCGCTTTCAACTCATCAAGTGTTTCAACTTCTTCGTCAATATCTTTAGCTAATTCATCGTCCAAAGCTGGAACTTCTTTTGCTTTTACTTCATGGATTTTTGTTACGAAGAGCGCTGGTTTACCTGCAAGGTCAGCTGCTTGATAATCTTCTGGGAAAGTAACTTCAACATTTACTTCTTCACCAGCTGCATGACCTACCAATTGTGCTTCAAATCCTGGGATGAATTGACCTGAACCAAGTCCAAGTGAGAAGTTTTCACCTTTTCCACCGTTAAATTCAACTCCATCAACAGAACCAACAAAGTCGATGACAACAGTGTCACCTTCTTCAGCAGCACCTTCTTTGACAACCAATTCTGCCAAGTTATTGCGTTCGCGTTCGATTTTCGCATCTACTTCTTCATCAGATACTTCTTTAGTTGCTTCTACTGAAACTGTCAAGTTTTTGTAGTCACCCAATTTTACTTCAGGTTTTGTCACAACTTCAGCATTAATAGTCCAGTCTTGACCTTTTTCCATTGACACTACATCAATTTTTGGTTGTGCAACGACTTCAAGACCAGCTTCAGTAACTGCTGCTTCATAAGCTGCTGGTAAAAGAGCGTTAACTACATCTTGGTAAAGTGCTTCTTCACCAAATTTTTGGTTGAAAACGGCACGTGGCAAGTGACCTTTACGGAAACCTGGAAGATTGATATCTTTCTTAACTTTGTTGAAAACGCGGTCCAATTCTGGTTTAATCGCATCTTGACCGATTGTGAAAGTCAATACACCGCGGTTTGTTTCTTTTGCTTCAAATGATACAGACATTCTGTCATTCTCCTTAAAATTTTATTGCATACTCTTCATTATAACACAATTAGCAAGGATTTCAACGATTTTATAACGGACTTTTGGGAAATGGCAGAGCCGGGAGCTAATCTGGTTGTTGTCCGTCATGGGCCAGCCACTTGCAGTCTGTCAAGCTCATTTCGGAGAAGACCGCTTCAAAAGAAGAATCTTCTGGCGAGCAGGCATAAATACCGAAATGGATTTTACCACTGCCTTCATGTAAGTGGCAAATCCGCATCTGCTCAAAATGGACACCGTCTTTAGAGTTTTCGATGCAGAAATCGCTACCCCGTCGGCTCAAGCGGTAATAGATAGACTTGACAGAAGCAGGTATTTCCTTAGTTGCCCAGTCTGAAAAGCCGTGATTGGTCACAACGCTACCCAGGTGCTGAAACTCCTCGTTTTCATACTCAATCGAGCCCTTAATCCAGTTTTCCGAATCCTGATAGACCACGACACCACACTGGTCAAAGCGGGTATGACTATTGGAAAAATCTGTCTTAACCGTAAAGGAGAAATACTCTTCCTCCGTATCCATCAAGAGCAAGGGAGCATTATCATTGACAAAATGGTAATAGGTCTTCTGCCACAAGTCCGTATGGGCTTGGGTTGTGATTCTGATTTCCTTATTTGAAATCTGGTAGTTTTCTGGCTCTCGTACCCAGTAAAAATCTTTTGTGTTCATTTGATTTCCTTTCACTTTTGACTGTCTAGCCAGTCACCGATTGCTGCTTCTGCCTGTCTTGCCAAGTTTTCCTGCTCTGCATTGACCACCTGAGACATATCCGTCGTCGCCCCTGTCAAACCTTCGGGGTTGTTGGACTCGATGAAACTATGCACTGCTTCTGGATAGTCGATGACATCCACTGTGCGACCTGCTTCTATCATGTCTTCCATAAAGGGCTTGGCCTTTTGGGAAATGGGGTCCTGACCTGCCAAGACAAAAAGCGTTGGCGGGAAATCTTCCCATTGATTGGCCACAGAAAGTCCCGTCGTCCAGGGATAAGCCATGATCAAGCCTGCCAAGTCAAACTGTTCCTTGACCAATAATTCGCTGGCAAGGGCGGCATGGTTAGCACCTGCTGAGTAGCCAATTATGGAAAACTGAGTCGGATCCACTCCGTAAGCAGCCTTTTCCATGGTGAAATACAAGATCGTATCTTTGATTTCCTCTGCTCCGTAGGAAATGGGTTGAACATCCGCCTTGGTATAATTAACCGTTACAATGACAGCCTGCCATTGATCCGCCAGCCGCTGACTTTGCGTGTCTAGTACATCTGCATCTCCACTGACAAAACCACCACCGTGGACATTGACCACCAAGGGAAGCGGAGTTTGGCCAGCCTCACTTGGACGGTAAAGGTTGACACGGACAGGCTCTTTTCCAGGTCGGTCAATCACCAACCGTTCCCCTATCAGCTGACTGTCTTCCTTCACCAAGACTGCTCGGTGGGCTTGATTGCTTGCACGATAGGACTGCAAAAAGACGGTAAAACCGACCAGCAAGAGCAGACAGAACGTAGTCCAGAGGGACAAGAGGATCAATTGGATTTTCCTTTTTTTAGGTAATTCTTTAAACTTCATCTTATCCCACCATTACCTGTATCAAGGACCCCAGGGTCAGCCAAAAATAGAGTAAGAATAACAAGGGTAAGATTACCGCTGCTATTCGTAAGCCAATAATAACATTACGCCACTTGGGTGGCAGGTCGTGTAAGTTTCTTTTTTTCATTCTTTCGTTCGTTCTTCTAAAAAGATCATCATACGGTCAAAGGCTTCTGCAGAGACAGGGTCCGTCCGCAAATTCGACACAAAGCCATGCGGTTTTTCCAGTCCCTTCTCTGCTAAGGGATCGACCAACTCATGAACCACATCCACCCGTTTCAAAGCCTGTTGAAGCGTGATTAGGTCGGTACGATATTCACTACCCAAAAGGAAACTTACTGGATAATCCTTGGTCACATGGAAAATCGGGTTGTAAGCATTGATTTCTTCCTGACTGAGATAAATGGTCCCCGCCACATAGTTGCCCACCAGCATCTTGGCACCCAGAGAAAGCTTGGGATAATCCAAAGGGGCATCATCAATGACCAAAGCCTTGACCTGTTCTTTTGCGATGCTTGGCTTGAAGTCCAATAGCTGAGCATAGTCTGAATTGGCTAAGACACTGCCATATTGGGCAACCATAATTGCACCTGCTGATGAGCCCATTAGAACGACATTGTCCATGTTCAAATGGTATTCTGCAGCGTGTTCCTTTATATAGGCAATCGCCTGATTCATCTGAATGAGGGGCGTTGGAAAGTGGTAATCTGGCACCAAAGCGTAGTCCACATTTACTACATTATACCCTTTTGCCACTATATCATCAATCAAATAAGTCGCTTCACTGGCTGCCAGCGGGTCACCCATATTTTTACTACCTGCAAAGAAGCCACCACCATGAAAATAAAAAAGCGTTGGACGATCAGCGTCTAGATTTGAGTCTGGATAGATAATATCTAAAAAGCTATTGGGATATTCCTTGCTATAGGCAATCTCACTTTTCAGATAGTGACCATTTTCTTTCGGACCGTCAATAGCTTCATAAAGAGGACTGTAGGAGTTGGGTGAACTCTCCTGATAAATGAGAGATTGAATCATTCCAACTACTAGCTGTGGGTGGTTGGTAACTGTCACATAAGCAACCAGGCCCAAACCTGCTACAATTCCAAGTAACCACAAGAGGTATTTTTTTATCTTTTTCATACACAATTCCTTTCTTTTTACATCAGACTTGTGAAAAAACTAGGAGTATTATACAATGAATAGAAGAGTGAGACAAGTGTCTCATGCAAAATAAGACAGAAAGCGAAAAATGTCTCATGAAAGAATACTATGTAGAAAACCAGCTGAGCCAGACCCTGATTCAACTTTTACAAGAAAAAGACCTCCACAACCTGACGGTCAAGGAGGTTTGCTTGAAAGCCCAAATCGGACGAGCATCCTTTTATCGTTACTATTCTTCGCTAGAAGATGTTCTCTCCCAGCAATCCCGCCGACTCATGCAGGAGTGGGGACGAGAGTTTGAAGCCAACCCGCAGTCAACACCTGATAGGGTCTTTCAAAGCCTCTTCCAGCATTTTCAAGAGTACAAGGAATTTTACAGCATCCTCTACCGCTACCAGCTAACTCAGGTCATCGTGGATACTATAAAGGAAAAGATTGAATTAACAGCTGACCTGCCTAATGATGTCGCATACGGTAAATCCTTTTTCGCCTATGCCATTTTCGGCTGGATCAATGAGTGGATCTCACGTGGTATGCCAGAAAATCCCACCCAACTCAATCAACTCTTTCAAGAGCAAGCTGGGGTGATTTTGGGGACTTTGCAGGCCTTGTATCGTCAAGAGTAGTTGGTACTATTCCTCCAAAAAGTCTATCAAGGCTGTTGAAAAGGCCTCTGCATTTTGGAAGATAGATCCGTGACCCGCATTTGGATAGATGATGAGTTGGCTGTTTTTGATTTTCTCATGCATGATATAAGAGTTCTCAGTCGGAACTTGCATATCCTTGTCACCGTTGACGATCAGCGTTGGTTGCGTGATAAAGGTCATATCATCTTGAGGATCTCTCCCCCAACGTTTGATAGCCTTCAGCTGGGTTAAAAATCCTGGGACATTCATGTCATTGTCTGCATACTCAGCTTTTCTTTCTCCCATACGACCCAGAACTTTTTCAGCTTCCAGTCGGCCTGCTTCATCATGATTGTAGAAGATGTAGCGTTTGGGATCCACACGCTCGAGACCTGCCTTCAGCATATAGCGGAAGGTTTTTCCTGTCACCTTATCGACTTCAACACCGCCACGAGGTCCTGTTCCTGCTAGAATCAAACGGTTAACCATTTGGCTATCAAGGCGAACGATTTCTTGGGCGATAAAACCACCCATAGAAAGACCGAGCAGGTTAATTTTCGTATGCCCCAAGGCCTTGATAATAGCATGAGCCTGCTCTGCCATTCCCGGAATCGTAGAAGCTACCTTGCCTTGACTGGCTCCGACGCCAGGCAGGTCAAGAACAATGACATGCTCTTTTTCAGCTAGTAAGTCTAGCAATTTTGGATCCCAGTTGTCCAAGGTTGCGGCCAAATGGACCAACATGACCAAGGGCAGTTTAGACTTGCCCTTACCTAGTTCACGATAGGCAATCTGATTGCCAGCGACAGTAATGTATTGATTTTTAGTTGTGATATAAGACATAAGTACTCCTACTATTTAAAACTAAGGACAGTTTTTCCACGTGAGCGACCGTTGGCGACCTTGTCCAAGGCTGCGTTGACTTCTTCAAATGGGTAAACAGCGTCGATAGACGGTTTAATTTCTGACTTGCTGAAAATATCTGCCACTTCTTGTAGCTGTTGCCCATTGCTTTCTACGAAGATGAAATGGTAGTGTACGCCATAGCTTTCAGCCATTTTATCAAACTTGCGACCAACCAAGCCAAGCAGGACTTGCTTCCATTTTGGTAGGTTCATGCGTTTGGCAAATTCACCGTTTGGCATGGCACGGAGGGAAACCAGCTGACCACCTTTTTTCATGATTGACATCTGTTTCTCAGTTTCTGCACCGCCAAGTGTGTCCAAGACATAGTCAACATTTTTAACTGTTTTAGTGTAATCTTCTGTCTTGTAGTCGATAAACTGGTCAGCACCCAACGCCAATACCCGCTCTGCATTTGCACCATCACCGTTGGTAATGACGGTCAAGCCCTTGGCTTTGGCAATGGGAATGGCCATCCCGCCGACACCACCTGTCCCGCCTGAGATGAAAATGGTCTTGCCAGCCTCTGCACCCATGAGGTCCAGTGCCTGCATAATGGTCAAGGCAGTCAGGGGAACAGCCGCCGCTTCCACATCCGTCAGATAGGCAGGAACTTTGGCAAGGGCTGTAGCCTCAACCGCTACATACTCGGCAAAGGCACCGATATTGTCGAGAGGAAGACGACCAAAGACACGGTCACCAACTGCAAAATTTGTCACGCTGGATCCGACTTCCTCGACCAAACCAACGACCTCATTGCCCGCTGTTTGTGGCAATTTATAAGGTACAATCATTTTAACCTCTCCACGAGAAATCATGTTATCTAGAGGATTGACACCTGCCGCTGTCACTTTGACAAGGACTTGATTGGGTTTGATTTGAGGTTTAGCAATGTCAGTTATGTTAAGTACGATATTGTTTTTGTTATAAGATGTATGTTGTGCTGCTTTCATGGTTTACTCCTTTTATTCGTAGACTTGTATCTAATACAAGTCTAAGTTGTACTAAATAGAAACTGACTTGTGGAAGTCAGTTGGATTTTTTTGCCTCTTGATACAAGTTAGCAATGACCTGGGCCAAGCTTTCTTGGGATAATCTATCCTGCAAATCCTGCTCAATGGTCGCAAAGATTGGCTGGACAGCTCCTGCAATGTGCCGACCAACTGGGCAGGCTTGATTAGCATGTTGGTGCTGTTGAAAGAGCTGGATATGCGTGACTTCCTGGGTAGCATAGTAGATGTCCAGAAGGCTGATGTCCGCCGGACTCTTGCTCAACTCATAGCCAGCCTTGCCCTGCTGGGACTGGATGATGCCTGCATTCTTCAAGAGAGCGATGACCTTGCGGATATAACTGGCATTGGTACCGACGCTGGTTGCCAAGGCCTGCGACGTCATGACGTCACTACTCTCGCTAATCATGGTCAAGATATGCAAAGCTACTGAAAATTTGGTATCCATGGAAATCCTCCTTTTGAACTTGTATCAACCACAAGAACAAGTTTAGCAAAAAGAAATCCACTTGGCAAGGATTTTGTTTTCAAAAAAATCACAACCGCTTGGCTGTGATTAATTTTTCCGTATCTGATCTTCCAGATAAGCCGCACGGGCTCCGCCGATCAGTTTGGGACGGCTGGCAAGAGCAGTGACATGGGCCTGGCCGATCTCACGCAAGCTCGGTCTAATCGGCACTTGGACGTGCTTGATATGCATACCGATAGCTGTATCGCCGATGTCCACACCCGCCTGAGCAGTGATAAATTCCACTTCGACTGGATCCTTCATATACTTGAAGGCTGCCAACTGTCCAGAGCCACCTGCATGAAGGGTGGGCAGGACATTGACCATTTCCAAATCTTTCTGGATAGCCAATTCCCGCTCCACTACCAAGGCACGATTGAGGTGCTCACAGCCTTGGACAGCTAGGTAAATGCCTTTTGGAGTCAAAATATCCAGAATGGTTTCGACAACGGCTTCTCCAACTTCCAGACTGGAATTTTTGCCAATATGCCCACCAATGACCTCACTAGAAGACAAACCTAGTACAAAAATCTGACCCTTTTGAAGATTGCTGAGTTCTAAAATCTCTTCGACAACTTGCTTAGTTTGGTCTTTAATTTCCTTTAATGACATGATTTACTGCACCAATTCTTTCTATTGCCTGAGCCAAGATGTAACCAACTACCAAACCAACTGTGTTTTGCAAGATATTGCTTAGAACACTTTCAATGGCTTTCAGGTCATTAAAATAAAGTCGAGAAGCTAGATAATATCCTCCAACCATGCTAATACTCGCTAGAGCAAGCCCAAGATAACGACTTTTCCCTTTCCAGCCTGCAAAATAGCCCTGAGCACCGTGGAAAAGCAAACTAAAGAAAGCCCACTGGGGATAGCCCAGCAAGAAGTCAATCAGAAGCCCTGACAGTCCGCCGACAATGGATCCTTCTTTCTTGCCCAGGTAAAAGGCTGTAAAGAAAACACCAACATCTAACAACGTGACAAAGCCCGTTGGTGTCGGTACGTGGACAAAAGCCAGAGTCAAGGTCAAAGCCGTTAGAATGGCCAGCAATACAAGTTCTTGCGTCTTTTTATTTCTCATACTGAATCACCCCATATTGATCTGATTTTAAGATGGCTGCATGGACAAAGTCCTTGGATAATTTGACTGCCTCCAAAGAGTCCTGACCCAGCAAAAGCTGACTGGCAATGCTGGACGCAAAGGTACAGCCCGCCCCCACATTGTTTTCTGAAAGCAGGGGCGACTTAAGCACCACCACTTCCTGTCCGTCATAGTAAACATCGACAGCCTGTGAACCTCCCAAGCGGTTCCCCCCCTTGATAACCACCGACTTGGCACCCAAGTCATAAAGTGCCACCGCCGCCTGCTCCATCTCTTCCACCGTTTGGATGTCTTTTTGGAGCAATAGCTGAGCTTCTGCCAGATTTGGCGTGATGATGCTGACATAGGGAAGGAATTTCAAGAGTTCATCCCTCAGCTGGCTGACCTCGGTATCATGCGTTTCCTTGCAGACCAAGACCGGATCCAAAACCACTGGAATATCCTGATGGGCCTTGATAAATTCCAAGGCCTGCTCTGCTATTTCCACCGTCGGAAGCAAGCCGATCTTAATAGCTGAAAAGGGCACATCCTTCAAACTAGCCAACTGCTGGGCAAACACCGCACCGTCTGTCGGAATGACCTCGAACCCTTTTTCCGTCATAGCTGTCAAGCAGGTAACCGCCACAAAACCATGCAGGCCATGGACTGTGTAAGTGGTCAGGTCTGCATGGAGACCGCCACCGCTGAAAATATCATTGCCCGAAAGCGCCAAAATATACTTAGTCTTCATAGATAATCTCCTTTAGATAGAGGCCGTTGCCTACCGCAGTTGGACCTGCCAAACCACGATCCTTTTCCGCCAAAATCCGCTTAATCTGCCCCACAGGCATCCGACCATTGCCAATTTTCAGCAGGGTCCCCACCATATTTCGCACCTGCTTGTACAAAAAGCCATTGCCTGAAAAGGTAAAAATCAAGAACTGGCGCCGCTGGTCGTACTCCATGGTCGCCGCCGTGATGGTCCGCACCTTGTCCTCGACTGAAGTCCCCGATGCTGTAAAGCCTGTGAAATCATGAGTCCCCACTAGGTCCTGAATAGCTTCTTCTATCAAGCCCAAATCCAAATCATAGGGATAGAAAGTCGCATAGTGGCGCATCATAGGATTCTTGGGCCGGCCAATGTCCACCAAAAACTCATAGGTCTTGCTGTGCTTGGCATAGCGGCAATGAAAATCATCCGCCACCTGCTCCACCTGGACCACATCAATGTCCTCAGGGGTTTGGGTATCTAGGGCAAAGCGGAGCTTCTCAGTATCTCGACTGCCAGCCAAGTCAAAGTGTATCACCTGACCATAAGCGTGTACACCTGCATCTGTCCGACCTGCACCATGAACAGTTACTGGCTGGCCACTATTCAATCTTACTAACGTTTTTTCGATTTCTTCCTGAACTGTACGAGCATGGGGCTGGCGCTGAAAACCAGAAAAATCATGTCCGTCGTAGGAAATAATTGCCTTATATCTTGTCATGTTTTGATTGTAGCACAGGAAAAGTATGTAAACAAGTCATGAGACATCAAACTGTCCTATGACAGATTTCCTGTCTCAAAATTGACACAACCTCCCAAATACACTATAATGAAACTGAATATTGTATCTTAGAATTTTTATAAAATAGTAACGAAAGGAGGAAACTATGGAACTCCATTCTCACCTCAATGCAGAAAACCAAACTGCTTTTGAACACGTCATCCAACATCTAAAAGAAAAGGGTGTACGCATTACCGAAACTAGAAAAGCAGTCGTTGCCTACATTATCGAAAGCGATGACCACCCTAGTGCTGAAATGATTTATCAAGATTTACTCCCTAACTACCCCAACATGAGCCTGGCGACTGTTTACAACAACCTCAAACTTCTATTGGAAGAAGGGTTCGTGACTGAATTGAAACGGACCAATGATAATACAACTTATTATGACTTTATGGGGCATGAGCACCTCAATGTTATTTGTGAAGTCTGTGGAAAAATCACTGATTTCATGGATGTAGAAATCCCGAGCTTGAAGAAGGAAGCTCATACCCAAACTGGTTACAAAATTACAAAAGAGGTGCTATCCATCTACGGCATTTGTCCTGATTGCCAAGGCTAAAAGATGAATATCAAAGCGGCTTTTTGTCGCTTTTTTTATTTCCCTTTGAATTATCAGAATATTCTTATTTAGAATTGTTATAAATAACTTGACTTTCTTTTTTATAATCGTTATAATTAACTTAGTTAAATGATAATAATTATAAATAAGGAAACAGAAAACTATGACACTCGTATCCAACCTCAAACAACACCGCCACATCATCACAACCGCTCTCTGCTTGGTGCTCATTCTAATGGGTATCCTTCTGCTTCAGACTGGACAGGGATGGACTCCTATCTTCTTCATTTCAGCCTTTGTCATCGGTGGCTACCAGTCTGCCAAGGAAGGCATTTCTGAGCTCATTTTCGATAAGCACCTGTCTGTTGACCTCCTTATGATTTTGGCTGCTATCGGCTCTGGTCTAATCGGCTACTGGATGGAGGGGGCTCTACTCATCTTTATCTTCTCCCTTTCTTCTACTCTGGAAGAATTAGCCATGGAAAAAAGCAAAAATGCCATCGCAGCTCTGATGAACATGACCCCTCCAACGGCTCGCAAAATCGAGGAAAATGGTGACATCACTGTCTTAGACACCGCAGCCATCCGCATCGGTGACCTCCTACAAGTTCGCAAGGGCGACACGGTCCCACTGGATGCAACCCTCATCAGCCCACAATCCATCTTTGACGAATCCATGATTACAGGCGAGCCACTCCCTGCGGAAAAAGTAGCTGGTGCTGCTGTTATCGGCGGCACTATCAACCAAGGTCCAACGGTGACCGTTCAAGTTACAGCTGAAAAAGGCGATGCCCTCTTCGATAAAATCGTTCAAATGGTCGAAAATGCCCAAGAATCCAAATCAAAAACGGCGACTTTCATTGAAAATATGGAAGATACCTATGTGAAAGTTGTCTTGGTGGTGGTACCGCTCTTTATCCTCTTTGCTCATTTTGCTCTGGGTTGGGACTGGTTGACTGCCTTCTACCGTGGCATGATTCTCTTGACCATTGCTTCTCCATGTGCTCTTGTGGCATCTTCTTCACCGGCGACACTTTCTGCCATCAGCCGTGCGGCTCGCAAGGGCATGATTATCAAAGGAGGCGACATTGCGGATAAGATCGCCAATCTAGAGGCCATCGTCTTTGACAAGACTGGTACCTTAACCATTGGCAAACCTGAAGTTGTGGGAGCAACCTACCTTGGCGATGAAAAACTTATCAAGCAGGTTGTTCAGGCAGTTGAAAAACAATCGAGTCACCCGATCGCTCAAGCTCTCATGACCTATACGGCTGACAGCTCCGCTATTGCCCTCCAAAGCCTAGAAGACGTGACCGGAAAAGGCTTGGTGGCGGGCTATGAGGGCGACAGCTGGAAAATCGGTAAGGCGGGCTTTGTGGTGGATAGTTTGGTGAGTCCCTTGTCTGCTGACTTGCTGGCACAGATCGATGAGGCAGAAAGCACTGGGAAAACCCTGGTCTATGTCAGTCAAAATGATCTGCTGACGGCGATTTTCATGGTGGAAGATAGTTTGAAGCCAGAGAGCAAACAGCTGATTGCCCAGTTGAAAGAGATGGGCGTGACGCCAATTCTCCTGACGGGCGACCAAGAAAAGACGGCTCGTTATGTGGCGAGTCAGGTCGGTATTGACCGTGTGATTGCCAACTGTCTGCCGACGGACAAGGCTGCTGTTATCCAAGAACTGCAAACCGAGTTTTCGTCTGTCGGTATGGTAGGCGACGGTATCAACGATGCTCCTGCCCTTGCTCAAGCCAATGTCAGCTACGCTATGGGAAGCGGAACGGACATCGCTATGGAGTCAGCCGACATCGTGCTCATGGAAGACCTGACACGGATTCCTTACTCCATTCACCTCTCTAAGAAAATGCGGGGCATCATCAAGCAGAACATCATCTTTGCCCTTTCTGTTATTGCCCTTCTTATCATTTCTAACCTCTTCCAGTCTATCAACCTACCGCTCGGTGTGGTCGGCCACGAAGGATCAACGATTTTGGTGATTTTGAATGGGTTGAGATTACTGTATTTTAAATAGCTTCAAACCGCCAGTTGCTTGGCGGTTTTCTTGTTATTCTAAAAAAACGCTTGCATTTTAACAATTATTGTTTTATAATAATCACGAAGATAATATTATCATAAAACAATAATAATCGGAGGTTTACTATGAAAAACAATCTACTCAAAACAGCAGGATTGGTTGCTGCATGTGTTCGCTTTTTCTTCTATTTTTTGATTGCTTGCTATATCTTTTTCACATTGGCTGGTCTTGGAGGCGACTCCTTTGTGCTAGGCTCTTGGGAGTATACCTTTAACAAACCCATTGACCAGATTGGTATCTGGCTCATCCTTTTATCAAGTGGATTAATCTTACTCGTCTTGGCGGCACTCAGTCATATTGCCTACTTGATTCAAAAGTTATGTAAATTGCTTTTGGAAGAAGATTATTTCGCTTCAGCGAGTCTGAAACTGTATCAGAAACTCTTCATCAGTTTGCTGGTCTTGACAGCTGGTCAATTCGGACTAACCAGCTTGATTGCCCTGACAAATGCTGCTGGCCCAAACAACTTCCTCAATCTGCGTTGGTCAGATTTTACCCTCAATGCTCTCTTTATCTTCCTGACTTATTTTGTCTGGACCTTAGTACAAAAGGGGCAACAACTTGAAACCGAGAACAGCGAGTTTATCTGATATGGAAATGATTCGCGTAAACTTAGACAAGGTCCTCAAAGACCGACAAATGACTTCCAAGGACTTGGCGGAGCAAGTCGGCATCACCGAAGCCAACCTATCCATTCTCAAGACAGGCAAGGCAAAAGGCATTCGTTTCAACACCCTGATGAGCATCTGCCGAATCCTAGACTGCCAACCAGGAGATATTTTGGAATATGTGAGTGAGGGGTAGATACATAAAAAGAGATGAAGCAAAAAGGCTTTAATATAAAAAAATAGCTTAGAACCGCGCCATTCGAGACGTTAATTCTAAGCTATTTTTGATTGTTCAAATTTTAATCGAAAGGCTAAAGTTTTAGTCTTACCCATCCTGTTTTTAATAAGTCGCCAAGCGTTTTTCTAGTTGTAATTGACCAAATGCATAAAGGGTACAGATAGCCCAATAAATAAGGGCTACACAGATGTAAACGGTCATGTAGTCCGACTTGGCTCCGCCGACTATTTTTGCCTTATTGAAAATCTCTGGTACAGTAATCATGGCTGTCAGAGAGGTACTTTTGACCATGTCTAAGAGGACGTTGCTAAGGGGTGGAAGGGCAATGCGAAAGGCTTGGGGAATGATGATTTTTCGGTAAATCACATTGGTCCGCAAACCCAGGGAACGCGCCGCTTCCCATTGCCCCTTATCAATGGCTGAAAGAGATGCACGAATAATTTCAGAAATGTAGGCACTGGACATGGAGGTAAAGGCGATGATAGAGGCTGTTATGGCATCTAACTGCAAGCCCATAAAGGGCAGACCAAAATAGATGAAGAAAAGAAGAACCATGAGGGGAATGCCACGCATGAGAGAAATATGGGCCATAGCCAACCAACGCAAGGGTCCAAACTTAGACATCCGCATGAGGGCTACAAAAAATCCACAGAAAGTCCCCAAGGCAAAACCAATTAGGGATAGGGATAGAGTGTAGGGAAGTCCCTCCAAAATCTGTGGAATAGCCTCTCTTGCAATAGCTGCATTAAAAACTGCCTGCCAGTTAATATCCATATCTTCTCCTCTTTCCTAAAAACCAGATAGACCTTGCCAGTCTGGGACTGACAAAGTCTATACAAGATGCATTTATCGTCATTTAGTTTTTCTTTTATTACTTCGTTAACTCACCTTGCCTGATTGAAACAGTCTGGGGGACTGTTTCAAGTCAATGCCAAGAAACAAGAAAGCATTGAGATATGCCTGCGGCTATTGAGGCGAAATTGCTTCGCCCTATCCCCAGCCTTCAAAGGTTCCCCGAACCTTTGGAGCGAGTACTAAAAGTAAACTAAAAGACTATAATTTGATACTAATTCTTATTCAACTTCGATAACTGGCAATTTATCAGCATTTTCAACAGGGATTGTCAAATCTTGTCCTGCATAGTATTTCTCAGAAATTGCCTTCAAAGTTCCGTCAGCTTTCATTGCTTCAAGAGCTTCGTCAATTTTTTCTTTCAAGCTTGTGTCAGCCTTGCTCATGACAATCCCTTGTTCAGTTGGATTGTATTTTGCATCACCCATCTTCACTTTGATGTCTGGGAAGTTGGCATTTGCCCATTTGATGGCCATGACTTGTGTGTAGTAGTCGTTTGGAATGAAGTCTGTACGACCTGTTGATACATCACGCAAATAAACATCGTTGGTTACGTTGTCATAGATAACTGGCTCTGCACCTTGCTTTTCAGCAATTTTCATGTACTGAGTACCTGCACCACCACCAGCTTTTTTACCAGTCCAGTCGCTCAAGTCAGCTGCTTCGATTCCTGATGAACCATCTTCACGGACAATGTAGCCACCAACTGAATACTTGTAAGGGATAGAGAAGTTGTACTTTTCCTTACGCGCTTCCGTCATGTCAAAGTTGTTAACAGAAATATCAACCTTGCCACTGTCAACAGCTGTAAAGGCTTCTGCCACACCGATTTCTTGGTATTCGATTTCCAATTTCAAACGTTTACCAATTTCATTGATCATGTCAATTTCATAACCGACCAATTCTTTAGCATCGTTGTAGTAAGAAGTTGGGAAAAGGGTACCTGGTGTTGCAACTTTCAAGACACCTGCTTCTTGTACTTTTTCCCATTGAGTCTGTTCAGCAGAAGAACTGCTAGTATTAGAACTTGAGCTAGAACATGCTGCCAAGGTCAAAGTAGAAACCAAGAGAGCTGAGGCCAAAACTTTTTTCAACATAAAACAATCTCCTTTGGAAGCCATAGCTTCCCTTTTACTTTTTCGGTGTTAACCCACCAACTTTTACAGGTTAACATTTTGAAAACGTTTTGGCAAATAATTGAACTGAAAAAATGAATTCCCTTACAAGTTGAGTAAACCTGCTGCCTCCATTTGGTCTGCCAACTGCAAGAGTAAATCCTCTCGTCCCTTGGCTGCTGTCAATTGGATGCCGATTGGCAAGCCGTCAGCCCGCACATAAGTTGGCAGAGAAATGGCTGGCTGACCACAAATATTGGCCTGCTGCGTAAAGGGAGTTAGGGCTAGGCTGTCCTCGAACATTTGCCAGATCAGGGCCTGCTGCTCTTCCATGGAATAATTCTGAGTGTGCTTGAGGCGGTCCAGCAAATCTGCTGGCAGGCCAAATTGCCCATGCTTGGGCGCTACATCAGCCACCGTCGGTGTCAGAAGCAAGTCGTATTCCTCATGGAAACGCGCCATGCTGGCTCCAAACTGGTCCCAGTCCAAGAGGGCCTTGGAGTGCAATTTGGCTGGAATGGTTTGCCCGCTTTGGTAAATAGCCCAGGACATGACTTCCATGTCATCCAAGGTCATCTGGCGCCCAAAAGCTGCCTCGATATCGTCAAACATCTGGGCTGTGTCCACGCTGTTCATCAGGTAGAAGGATTTCATCAGGGCCACTCCATCCAGAGGATATTCTGACAACTCCACCAGCTCATGCCCTAAGTCAGCCAAGTGATGACAGGCTTTTTGAACCGCTTCTACCGCTTCAGGACTGACCTTGCTCCCTACTGGAGACTTGCTATAGTAGGCTATTTTAAGGGGACGAGACAATTTTCCAAACACCTCCGCCTCGCTCAGCTTGGCAAGGGGAAAGGGGGCTTCCAGCTGATAGTCCTGGAAATGGTAAAGTAGGCGCTGGGTATCGCGGACAGACTTGGTCAGGGCAAAATTGACAGATGCCCCCTGCCAGCCACGATAAGACTTGGGACCAACTGGAATCCGACCACGACTGGTTTTGAGTCCGATCAAGCCATTGAAGGAGGCTGGGATGCGAATTGAGCCACCACCATCCGATGCAGCAGCAATAGAAACCATGCCTGAAGCCAGTGCTGCGGCTGCACCACCACTTGATCCACCAGCATTGCGACTGGGGTCCAAGGGAAGATTGACAGGACCATGCAGGCTGGCATCTGAGATATTTTTGAAGCCGAATTCTGGCGTGTTGGTCCGACCGACAATGATGAAGCCCAAGTCCTTCAATCGTTGAACATAGGTATCGGTATGGCCTGCTGGCCGACCAGCAAGCAGGCGAGAGCCTGCAGAAGATGGCTGCCCCTTTTCATTTTGCCCCAAATCCTTCAGCAAGAAAGGAACTCCTGCAAATGGCTTGCCCAGGTAGTCTTCTTTCTCCGCTTCTTTCAGGGCTTCATCATATTGCTTGCTGACAACCGCATTGAGGGCGGGATTGAGCTTTTCAATCCTGTCAATGGTTTCTTGCACCAATTCCTTGGCAGAAACTTGTTTTTGATTGACAGCCTGAGCCATGGCTGTCGCATCTTTCCACATAGGCATCTCCTTGTATTTTTTATTAGCTTATCATGAAAGTAAAAAATCAGCAAGAAGTTCATTTTTCCTGCTGATTTTCATACCTTCAACCCTCACTATAACCTAGTTATCCGTATTCACTTTTTCAACAATCTCAATATCATACTCTCCAAAATCCCCATCTTGCGTCAGTTGAATAGTGTATTTTTTTCCTTTTTCCAACTCAAACGTGCCCTGATAGTCACCACTAATCTGATTATGGTATTCATCCAAAATAAGTAGGCTAGCTACGTCATTTGTCACCGATACAGAGTAGCTACCAGTAGCATCTGGGATAAATTGATAGGTATGTACCTCATTAGTAAAGGTCATTTCAGCTGATAAAAGAGTGTCTAGCGAAATCTTACGCATATCACTAGCATAGCCAATTTTAAGGCTATAATCACTGACTTCCTTCTCCTGGTAAACAAAGATTGAGTATTCCTCATCTTTTTCTAAGGTAACTGCCATCGCTGACTCATAAGAAGAGATTTCTCCTATTTTTTCCTTCAGTCTATTTTTAATCACTACTGACATGACTGCATCCGCCATTTTATCAGTCAATTCAAAGCCATATACTCCGCTACGCGGTGCTGTAAAAGTATAGTGATTGACCTGATCTGTAAATTCTATACTATCCTTCACCAGCGTGTAATTTGTAATATTCTCCAAGGGTTTCTGCACCCCAATATTTAATGTGTAGCTACTTAAGGAGGAATAGGTTTGGTGCCGAACCCCAATTGTATAGTTCTCTGATTCCTTTAAATAAAATGCCGAATAGGAATTTCCACTTGCCTCTAATTTTTTTCCATATGAATCCAACACATAGATAGAAAAACCAGCATCAGCTAAAACTTCTGTTAGACCCAGATGGTACAGACCCTCTCTTGGAGCAATATAAGAATAGACATTCGTTTGACCAGCAAAGGTCACCGAGTCTTTTACAAGGGTTGCCTTAGAAATATCCCTTGTTTCCTTAGCCAGAGTTAATTTTAAACTGTAAGTCACATCTGAATACTGACGTTTGGTTTTGATGGTGTACACTTTTCCAGCATCCAACTCTACAACTGTGCCTCCTGAACTAAAACTTTCTAGTTGTTGATTCGCTTCATCCAGCACTTCTACACTGACGTAACTTCCTTCTTTTAAACCAACCAATTCAAGATAGTAATTTCCTGTAATAGGTGCTGTATAAGAATATTCTTTTAGATTTTCAGACTCAGTTACTGTATCCCGACCTTCTGCTGGGAAAGAAACTTCCTGTGCTGTCTCAATCTCAATCGTTTCTCCCGCAGCAACGGGAGCAACAACTAAACTTTTAGCTTCTTTCTTGGACTCAACCTCTTCAATCGTAGATGAAGATTGTACAGCTTGAGAAGGAACTTCTTTTTGTTGGGTAAATATACCAGAAACCTGTCTATAGCCTATGGTCAGCAAGATGAGCAAAGCACTATAAAACAAGAGTTGGAATTTGTATTGAAAGATAAAAGAGTGCAGAATTGTCAGCAACCATCGTATCAAGTAAAAAGGTGTTAGAAGAATGTTTAACGCTTTATTTTTGGAATTCCCTTTAAAAATGTGTCGGAAATAATCTTTGATTACAATCCCTTTATGATTGTTTTTCAAAGCTAAAAAATCCATGATATTACTTTCACGAATCAAGCTAAAAATAGTAATAGGAATCGTTAACCAGACTGCACTAAGTACAGAAAACTTATCAATAAAATACAGTTGAACAACCGTTGGAATGATCAAACTCAAAATCACCAAAATTAACTCGTTAAAAAACTTAGCTATCTTCAGATAATAAGCTTTCATATACGATTGGAAATAATGTTCAACATCCAGTTCCGACAATTGAAATACTTCTGATAAATTCTGCTTCATCTGCTCATAACTGGAGCTAGCCTCATTCACTATTTTTAGCTCAACAAAGTTCTCCAAGTCTTCATCATCAACCAAGCCAGATATCTGATCCATGGTAACATTTGTCCCCTTATAAACTTGCTCTAGAAAATTCTTTGTAGCTAGCTTAATCCCTTGTTCTTCCCTAAATAGCTCGATTGCCTTTAATATTTTTGAACCAGCCATAATATCTCCTTTTCATATAAACTCCTTATTATAGCTATTCTGACATATTTCCCTGTAAATTTCAACCCCACTACTAGCACTTCTATTATAGAGCCTAAAAAATCAGCAAGCTGGGCTTACTGATTTTGAATGTTTGTTCAAAACAAATTACAATTCCTCAAAGGCATCTTTTACCTTGTCAAAAAATCCTTTTTTATGGGGCTTGACATCAATATTTCCTGCTGCCGCGAATTCTTTAAGAGCTGCTTTTTGGCGGTCATTCAAACCTGTCGGAGTGACGATATTTACTGTGACATATTGATCACCAATAGCTCCACCACGAACACTTGGGGCACCTTTTCCTTTGAGTCGGAAGGTCTTACCAGTCTGGGTACCTTCAGGAATGACCATATCCACATCACCGTGAACCGTTGGCACATGAACTGTATCTCCAAGTGCTGCTTGGACAAAGTTGAGGTTCAGTTTATAGTGAATAGTGGTCCCTTCACGTTCAAACTTGTCTGAAGGTTGGACCTGAATGACAACGTAGAGATCTCCGTAAGGACCTCCATTGAAACCAGCTTCACCTTGACCTGCCAAGCGAATACGTTGACCAGTTTCCACACCAGCTGGCACCTTAACCGTCACAGTATGGGCTTGTTTTTCATGACCAGTTCCATGACAGGTTGTACATGGGTCTTTGATTTGTTTTCCGCGACCATGACAGACATCACAGGTCATTTGACGGCGCATGGTTCCAAGTGGAGTTTGGGTGTCCACATTGATCACTCCAGAACCATGACAACGCCCACAGGTTACTGGACTTGTTCCAGGTTTGGCACCTGAACCTGTACAGGTTCGACAAGTTGCCTCACGGTTATAGGAAACTTCACGTTCCACACCAAAAATCGCTTCTTCAAACTTCAAGTTGACCGCATACTGCAAGTCATCCCCTTGACGAGGTGCATTAGGATTGCGCGTCGCACCACCTCCACCAAAGAAGCTAGAGAAAATGTCTTCAAAGCCACCGAAACCTGCTCCGTCGAAACCACCAAAGCCTCCTGCTCCTCCGCCGAAGCCACCGTTTGCTCCAGCAGGACCATACTGGTCATAGGCAGACCGTTTTTGCGGATCGCTCAAGGTTTCATAAGCCTCTTGGACCTCCTTGTATTTATCCTCCGCACCCGGATCCTTGTTAATATCTGGATGGTATTTCTTTGAAAGCTTCCGATAAGCCTTCTTAATCTCGTCCTGAGAAGCGCTCTTAGAAACGCCCAGACGATCGTAATATTCTGTATTGTTCATAGTTTATGATACAAAAGGCGTTAAGCGGACACAGCCAAAATAGGAGTTTTGACGCAGGACGCCACCGTCCTAGGAAAAACTATCTTTTTGGTACAGTCCGTAGCCCGTGTTCGAATTACCGAACTTGTATTCCTTTCTTTGAAATGTTGAAAGTAGCCCGTGTTCGATTACGAACACTTTCCTTTCTATGAAGATATTAAGCCGTTAAGCGACTCAAAGAAAAATAAGGAGTGAAAGTGTCCGGTGGAACACTTTCAGCCCTATCGCACAAAAATAATAAGCGACAGGTATTCCTCAAAAAGTCTATCCCCAGACTTTTTGACTTTTTCATAGAGTCGTAGGCGTATTCAATTCTGTAAAAGTTAGAAGGGTATTTACCCAAAAACAGAGGCTGGGTTGCAACCTCTGTGATTGGAAATTTTATTGACGAATGATTTCTATTCTCGAGAAGATGAGAATTGAGTTCGAGCTAAGAACTTCGGAAAAAATGATTTTCCAAACCCTAGATACTCAAAGAAATTCAAGACTAGGCTAGGCAACTGGACGAAGATTGAACTAGAGTTCATCGAGGAGAGTTAACAAAGCCTAGTGAAGAATTTCGAAGCTCGGGATAAAAAGGTCTCCTGAACCATTTACGACGTGAGAAAACAAAGTCGATAATACTTTGTTTTCGAGCTAGTAAGACACCTAGGTTAGCCGCAATAGCGGTAACCGTTAACTGATGAGCTACTTTTAGTAGCCATCAGTTTTGGTGTGTTACTTTTCAGTAAACTCGCCGTCTACGACATCATCGCCTGCGTTGTTAGCTGTTTGGGCGCCTTCTTGGCCTGCGGCTGCTTGTTGTGCTGCTGCGGCTTGCTCGTAGAGTTTCACTGCAAGAGCTTGAGCTTTTTCATTGAGGTTTTCAAGTTTCGCTTTCATGTCGTCCAAGTTGTTAGCCTCTTGAGCTGCTTTCAACTCGTCAAGAGCTGCTTGAGCTTGGTCACGTTCTGCGTCGAAGCCTTTGCCTTCCGTTTCTTTAAGAGTTTTCTCAGTCGCAAAGATTGCTTGGTCCACATCGTTACGAAGGTCCACCTCTTCCTTACGTTTCTTGTCTGCTTCCGCGTTTGCTTCTGCATCTTTCATCATGCGGTCGATTTCTTCATCTGTCAAACCTGAGTTAGACTGGATAACGATTGTTTGCTCTTTTTGCGTACCAAGGTCTTTGGCTTTTACAGAAACGATACCGTTCTTGTCGATGTCAAATGTTACTTCGATTTGTGGGATACCACGAGGTGCCGCAGGGATATCTGTCAATTGGAAGCGACCAAGAGTCTTGTTGTCCGCTGCCATTGGACGCTCACCTTGAAGCACATGGATGTCAACAGCTGGCTGGTTGTCTGCCGCAGTTGAGAAGACTTGTGATTTAGAAGTTGGGATGGTTGTGTTACGGTCGATGAGTTTTGTAAATACACCACCCATTGTTTCGATACCAAGTGACAATGGTGTTACGTCGAGGAGGACAACGTCTTTGACATCACCAGTAATCACACCACCTTGGATTGCAGCACCCATAGCAACAACTTCGTCAGGGTTTACAGATTTGTTTGGCTCTTTACCAGTTTCAGCTTTTACAGCTTCCACAACAGCTGGGATACGAGTTGAACCACCAACAAGGATGACTTCGTCAATTTCTGACAAGCTAAGGCCTGCATCTGAAAGGGCTTGACGAACAGGAACTTTTGTACGTTCTACAAGGTCGTAAGTCAATTCGTCGAATTTGGCACGTGTCAATGTCATTTCCAAGTGAAGTGGACCTGCTGCACCTGCAGTGATGAACGGCAAGCTGATTTGAGTGGATGTTACACCTGAAAGGTCTTTCTTAGCTTTTTCAGCCGCATCTTTCAAACGTTGAAGAGCCATTTTGTCAGCTGACAAGTCGATGCCGTTTTCTTTCTTGAATTCTGCTACCATGTGGTCGATAATCTTTTGGTCAAAGTCGTCACCACCGAGCTTGTTGTCACCTGCTGTTGCAAGTACGTCAAAGACACCGTCACCGAGCTCAAGGATAGATACGTCGAAAGTACCACCACCAAGGTCGAATACCAAGATTTTCTCGTCTTTGTCAGTCTTGTCCAAACCGTAAGCAAGGGCTGCTGCAGTTGGCTCGTTGACGATACGTTCTACTTCCAGACCTGCGATTTTACCAGCATCTTTTGTTGCTTGACGTTGGGCATCGTTGAAGTAAGCAGGAACAGTGATAACGGCTTTGGTTACTTTTTCACCAAGGTATTCTTCAGCGTAGCCTTTCAAGTATTGAAGGATCATAGCTGAGATTTCTTGTGGTGTGTATTCTTTACCGTTTGCTGAAACTTTTTCAGAAGTTCCCATTTTTGATTTGATAGAAATGATTGTATCTGGGTTAGTTACTGCTTGGCGTTTTGCCGCATCACCAACGATGATTTCACCATTTTTGAAAGACACAACAGATGGAGTTGTGCGGTTTCCTTCTGGGTTTGCGATGATTTTTGATTCAGTTCCTTCAAGAACTGCAACTGCTGAGTTTGTTGTACCTAAGTCAATACCGATAATTTTAGACATATGTTTTACCTCTTTTTAATTTACTTTCTTTTCAAGTAGTTTTACGACATTTCGGTCAAGTTTTCTTTTTTGGAAAATAGCAGAGCGACTATTCAGATACGACTACCATAGCCGGCCTCAACAGACGTTCATGCAACTTGTAGCCTTTTTGGAAGACTTGTGCGATGTGTTCTGCTGGGCAGTCGTCTGTAGCTGGGACTGTTTGAATGGCCATATGAAGATTTGGGTCAAAGACATCTGTTGCGACTTCTTCTACCCCTTCTTCTTTGAGGGCTTGAATCAAACTTTCTTGTACCATCTCCAAGCCTTTTTTGACATCTTCTGTCAGACCTTCGACTTGAAGGGCACGTTCCAAGTTATCCAAGCTCGGCAAGATTTTCTTAGCCAAGTCTTGCGAACGGTAACGCTGAATGGTTTGGCGTTCCTCGTTAGCACGGCGTTGAATATTTTGCATTTCAGCGTGGGCACGGAGGTACTTGTTTTCAAATTCCTCTGCACGCTCGTTTGCCAAATCCAATTCTGATTTTTCAGGAGCTTCGACAACTTCTTCTGTTGCTTCAACCTCTTCTACGATTTCTTCGTTTTTGATTTCTTCTGACAAAGCATTCTCCTTCTAATTTACCTCATAATGATTACTGCTCAAATATCGGTAGTAATCGGTTAATTTCATAAATAGGACGCGGCTGATGATGTTGATTAAGCTCATCTGCCTACGGTAGTCCATGTCAACAGGACCAAGCAAACTCATCTGGGCCATACCCCGATAGGGGATTGGAAAGCGATGATGAATAACTGTCACATCCGCTAAGGCAGGATCCCTATGTTCCGCCACAGAAATGCTGGTCTGCTGGTTTGGCGCCAAGCCTTGCCGCAACTCTGGGGCTAATAACTGTGGGCTATCCAAGAGCTGATAGGTGGCGAGATTGCCATAGGTCAGCGAAGCGACCTTTCCACTGATAAAGACTGATTCTTGGAAGAGGTTGGAAAAGACGTAGTCCATCAGATCCAAGACATTGTCCGTCGTGGTAAAGTAACGTTGCACCACCTGGGGAATCTCCGTCCGCAGCTTGTAGTGGATTGCCAATACCGTCTGGTCAACGAAGCGTTCATCCACCAAGCGTTTGAGCACTTCCAAGTCCCTGGTCAAAAAGTTCTTGGGAATGGCAAACTGGACGGTAACAGGTTTGGACTGGTCCAAGGTCAAGACTGCTAGAGCATCGTGGCTACTAAGCTGCACGATGTCAAAGGAAGTCAGCTGCTGACTGGTCGGCTCCACATCTAAGATGACCGAAGTGTAGCCTGTCAAATCCGCTAGGACTGTACTGGCCCGCTCCAAGATGTCTTCCAACTTGAAGGCTTCAAAATCGAAGGCCTTGACCACCTGATAAACATCTTCTTCATTGATGTGCTCCAAGTTGAGCGAGTGGTTGACAAAGTATTGAAAACCAGCCCGACTAGGCATCCGACCACTTGACGTGTGGGCCTTTTCTAGCAAGCCCAACTGCTCTAGCTTAGCCATATCATTGCGAATAGTAGCCGAACTAGAAGCAATCATCTCCCGTAGGGCCTTAGAACCAACCGGCTCATGATGGCGCGTAAACAATTCAACAATCAGATTCAAAATATCATTTTGACGTTGGGTAATCATCTCCGCTCCTTTCATGAACAGTGTTGATTTTTATATTTTTAGCACTCTATAACGATGAGTGCCAAACTTTATACTCCCATTATACGCCGAAAAAATGGATTGTCAAGAGAAAAAGACAAAAAATTAGCACTCTTTTACCTAGAGTGCTAAAAATCAGTCTGAGGACCGAGAATGGTGGAGGTCCAAATAATAAAAGTTCTTTTCCACAAATATTTTCGAATTACTTTTCTTCCTTCATATCAATTAAATTCCAAAAATTTAAAATCATTATCAGCGTTATAGCAATCAAGCTGTTAAAACTGTTTCGATTTAGAAAAACCACAGCAAAGATTGCAAGAGCATTGATGAGAGTTGCTATACGTTTTTGTTTTGTCATTTTCCAACCTCCTTATACTTCTGACGCAAACACATCAAGCCGATAGAACAATAAAGTAAAACTGGTAAGTCAGCAATAGCCATACCAATCATAACAGCAGGCAACTTCAAGACATAAAATAACAAGATAAAGAAAGCAAACAAGGAAGTGGCCAGTAGAAACTGTCTGGTAATAATTCTGTCAATCATCTCGAACTTACTCTGACGGTCACTATAAAGCTCAACTTCTCCTAAACTCTCATTCTTTCTAAAGTATGAAAAATGATTGCAATCACCGACATATTCCCAGCCATAATCTGCAAACATCTGGAGATATTCCTCCTTATCCTGACCTTTGGGCTTAAAATCCAGTTGATAGATAACTTCTTCAGGTAGACATTTCTCAAAGACATAGAAAAAGCCAAATTTATTTTTTTGAAATTTCCATCCCTGACGATGTTGCTCTGCCAAATAATGTTCTTCCTTTTCAAAATCAGGCAAGAAGAAGAAATGAATTTCTGTCTTAGTCTCCATAACTTTCCCCCTTGCTATTTCGATAAAGGCGTTCGATTCGAGCCAATTCTATGTCTAGAATTTCTCGACCTGTTGCTGTTATTTGGTAAAACTTTCGCTTGTCTTCTTCTCTAACAAAGGCAATCAAGCCATCCTTCTCCATTTTTGACAAGGTACCGTACATGGTTCCGGGGCTAATCACGACCTGACCTGCCGTGACTTCCTTTGTCTTCTGGGTAATATCATAGCCATGCCGTTCTTCCTGTAAATGAAAGAGAATATAGAAGGCTGTCTCTGTCATGGGAACATAGACCCGTTTTAACTTATCGTTCATAATAGCTCCTTCGCACTACGATATATCGAACTTCGATATGCAAATTATATCGCACCTCGATACACTTGTCAACAAAAAAATCAGAGAAGATCCCTGATTTTATATCTTATTCCCCTTGGGCAATCAATTCTGCCCCGCGTTTGCGGTAGGATAGGTCACCAACGGCTTCAATTAAAAGCTTGCCATTTTCGTATTTGAGGACGGTGATTGAGCCGTTATCGAGGAAGACATTGGCTCCACGCTCTGGCTCCAACAAATGAGCCAGGGTTGCAATGGTCATACCGTGACTGACCACAAGGGCATTGCCGCCACCTTGCTTTTCCAAGTCCTGAGCGATGGATTCAAAACCTGTCAAGATACGATTGCTCAAAACTTCCCATGATTCCGCCCAGCCAGCGGTATCTGCTTCTTGGATACCTGCTGCAATTTCCGCAAAGGACATGCCTGTCGCATCAACTGTCCCTTTCAAACGAGGCAGGACACCTTGGAAAAGCTCGGCATCATACATGCCCTCGAAACTACCAAAGCACCATTCACGGATACGCTTGTCTTGGTAATATGGGATTTTTCCTAAAATTCCCAACTCACGCTGGGCAATGGTCATGGTCTGAACGGTCCGCCCCAAGTCACTGGATACGGCTAGTTTAAAATCAAGGCCCGCATCCTTGAGCCCCAAGCCCAATTCACGAATTCCTTCCTCACCAGCCTTGGTCAGCGGTGTATCACACCAACCCTGCACGCGCCCGATGGTATTAAACATGGTTTTCCCATGTCGAGAAATATATAATCTTACATCTGCCATAGTGTTCTCCTTGTCTTTTCTTACTATTAAGTATAGCAAAAAACCGACTGCTTGTCGCAATCGGTTTACGTTTTTAGTTCTTAAAACTATGAATCGGTGCTGGAATCTGACCACCACGGTTGATAAAGTCAACAGACGAAGCCTGGTTGACCTTCATGACAGGGGCTGTTCCCAGAAGGCCACCAAATTCAATCATGTCCCCTTCTTTTCCAAGTGGAATAATACGGACCGCAGTTGTTTTCTGGTTGATAACTCCAATCGCTGCCTCATCCGCAATCATAGCCGCGATCGTTTCAGCAGGCGTTGTTTCTGGAATGGCAATCATATCCAAACCAACTGAACAGATAGCCGTCATAGCTTCCAATTTTTCAAGGTTAAGCGAGCCATTTTGCACCGCCGCAATCATACCCTCGTCCTCAGACACAGGGATAAAGGCACCTGACAAGCCACCGACTTGGTTGCAAGCCATGACCCCACCCTTTTTGACTGCGTCATTGAGCAAAGCCAGGGCAGCGGTCGTTCCGTGCGTACCTACGGTTTCTAAGCCCATTTCCTCCAATACCCGAGCCACTGAGTCGCCAACGGCTGGCGTCGGGGCAAGGGACAGGTCCACGATACCGAACTTAACACCCAGGCGTTCGCTGGCCATATTGCCGACCAACTGACCGATACGGGTAATCTTGAAGGCCGTCTTTTTGACGGTTTCTGCCACTACATCAAAGCTCTCGCCACGCACTTTTTCAAGAGCACGCTTGACCACACCAGGCCCAGACACGCCGACATTGATAACCACATCCGCCTCGCCGACACCATGGAAGGCACCCGCCATGAAAGGATTGTCCTCAACCGCATTGGCAAAGACCACCAGCTTGGCCGCCCCCATATCAGAAGCCTCCGCCGTCTCCTTGATGATCCGCCCCATATCCCGCACAGCCGTCATGTTGATACCCGTCTTGGTCGAGCCGATGTTGACCGACGAGCAGACTTTTGTCGTTTGGGCCAATGCCTGCGGTATAGAGTTGATGAGGATTTCATCCCCTTTTTGGTAGCCCTTTTGAACCAGAGCTGAAAAACCTCCGATAAAATCGATGCCGATCTCATGAGCCGCCTTGTCCAAGGCATGAGCCAGGGGAAGATAATCCGTGGCATCCGTCGCCGCACCAATCAAAGCAATAGGCGTTACCGACACCCGCTTGTTGACAATGGGAATTCCCAGCTCCGCCGCAATCTCATCACCGACCGCTACCAAGTTCTTAGCCTTGGTCACAATTTTGGTGTACACTTTTTCCGCAGCCTTATCAATATCCGAGTCAATACAGTCCAAGAGGGAAATCCCCATGGTAATGGTCCGAATATCGAAGTGCTGCTCCTCAATCATCTCAATGGTTTCTCTAACCTGTCTAATATCCATGAAATCTCTCCTTACAAGTTGTGCATGGCATCAAAAATCGCCGCACTTTGAATGTTGATTTTCACGTTCAAATTTTGACCAAAGGCATCCAATTCCGCATGAAGTTGCGTGAAATCTTTCTTCTCATCTGATGACACCACCGCCATCATGGTAAAATACTCATCCAAAACAGTCTGAGAAATATCATCAATATTGAGTCCCAACTCCGCAATCTTAGTTGCAACACCAGCAACAATTCCTGACTTGTCCTTACCGACAACTGTAACAATAGCTTTCATCTGAACACCTCTTCTAAATTTTCATTTATTTTATCATAAATATGCAGAAAAAGGTAGAAATCATCTAGATTCTACCTCTAACGTACGTATTTATTTTACCAATTGCGACCGACGGGCATAGGCTTTCCAATCAATCCCACGCGCTTCGCACCAATTTTGTACATTTGGAGCCAAGACCAAATCTTTCTGACGGAGTTCCGCAATGTTTTTAGCACCCAGCATGGTCATGATTTCAGCCATCTGCCATTGGAAGGTCTTGATAGCCTGCAGGCCGTCGTCAAAACGATGCCCCTTACCATCCTTGACATACTGGAGGAAATGATTGGACATACCAACAAGGTCTGCACCGAGGGCCAATGATTTGACAATATCTAGTGGTGTCTTAATACCACCAGATGCAATCAGACTTGGGCGAACTTCTTCAGGAACAGACATGGCTTCCACCAAGGATGTCACAGTTGACTGCCCCCAACCTTCTAAATAGGCATAATCATTGAAGGTCCGACGGGCATTTTCAATCTTGGCGAAATCCGTCCCCCCAGTCCCAGACACATCAATGGTCGTGACACCGACAGAAGCCAGCTGGGCAACCGTTTCTCGGCTCATGCCAAAACCAACTTCCTTGACGATGACCGGTACTTCCATCTCCCGCACTAGGGTTTCAATATTCTTCAACCACATGGTAAAATCACGGTCTCCCTCAGGCATGACAATCTCCTGGGGTGCATTGACATGGATTTGGATGGCATTGGCCTCCAACAAATCCACCGCCCGCTTGGCATTCTCAACACTGTGGTGGGCACCTAGATTGGCAAAAATAATGCCATAAGGATTTTCCCGACGCATAACGGAGAAGGTTTCCGCAACTGACGGATCCTTGATCGCCGCACTAACCGAACCTGAAGCCAGAGCAATCTTCCCAAAATGCCCCATAATTCCCAAGAGGCGATTGATTTCTCGCGTCTTTTTGCTTCCACCAGTCATAGCATTGATGAAGAAAGGAAAGGCAAAGTCCAAACCAGCTACACTGGTCGAAATATCCACTTCATCCACCTTGGTTTGAGGTAGGGAATGATGGACAAACAAGGTCTCCGTAAAGTCCTTGGCCGGTGTGGCACTATATTGCTGGTTGGCCAAGCCAACGTGTTGATCCTTGCGGTCTAAACCAAATTCTCCTAGATAAAACATAGGGTTCTCCTTATTCTCTACTTGTGATCTTTAGTTGGAGTGGAAGAATGCCGGCTTGTTGCCAAGCCTTCTCAATCGCTACTTTTTGTTCCTTACTGTCTACCAAGCAAATGCCGCAGTCACCACCGCCTGCACCAGATGATTTGGCCACCGCTCCATAAGTCTGGACCAGGTCACAGAGTTGGCTCAGTCGAGGCGTTTCAATGACCAAGCCCATCCTTCTCGCAAAGTCTTGTAAGAGCTTGCGGTTTTGAGCAATGGCCTGTCTTACTGACGCTGAGTCATTTGTCTGACAAGCTACTATCAACTGCTCTACACAGGTCTTGGAGTCGGCTAGAAACTGGCTATGAATGTGCTCTTTTTCTGCCTGACTTTTTTGGCTTTCCATCTGGGAAACCAATCGATCTGTCGAAGCCGCCGACCCTGTCCAACCAACCAAGAGGTCTAAGCCTTCAGGTAGCTGGATGGAGCTGATGAACAAACCCTGCCAATCACTTTCTACCAGATCAAGCAGGGACAGCTCTGCCATTTTCCCTAAAAGCCAAGAACGGTCCAGGGAATGATAGGCGATTAAACCACCAAAACTGGAAGCCGCCAAGTCACCGAAGGACCCCGTCATACCTAGCTTGGTCTGGGCCAAAGCTGCCAGCTTGTAGGTCAGGAGGGCATCTGGTCGGTGACCGTAGTAGGTTAGCAGGGCCTTGACCGTCGCAACCGTCACTGCCCCTGACGACCCCAAGCCATACTTGGCACCTGAAGTCTGGTCATCCAGATCAGATTGGACCGCTAGGCTGTAGGTTGCTTGACAGGACTGACCTTTGGCTGTCAGATAGGCTTCTGTCACCTGCATGGCTGTCTCAATCAGAGCATAAGGATGGTCACCTTGGACATGAACGACACCTTCCTGACGCTCCCAGGTCAGATAGAGGTCTGCTTGCTGGCTGGAGTGAAGAAGACCGTGGTCACTTGTTTCAATGGTGACAGTCAGGTATTGGTCAAGGGCCGCAATCACTGCGGGATAGCCTGCCTCGACAACTGCGTATTCCCCTGCTAGAAAGAGTTTTCCAGGTATCTTTACTTGTACTTTCATGCTACAAGCCCTTCTCAAACGTTGCTTGCGAAGCCTGCCACTCGTCTTCGCTGAGGACGTAGGCAGCAGGACCAGGCTTGCTGGTAATGATTTTCTCTCTTGGGAAGACTTTGGCCAATTCAGCTACTAGCTCATCCATTTGACTTGCCCGGCAGAGGACCTTGACATTCGGTCCTGCATCCATAGTCATGTAGGCTGATAAGCCACTTTCCTCACGAACCTGACGGACTGCTTCTTGGGCCACTAGACTATCCGCTGACCAGTAGGTAAATGGCGGATTGGCAGAAAGCGTCGTTGCATGCATTTTCATGCCGTTGTGTTCTGTGATTTGACCAAGTTTTTCAAAATCACGGCCGGCAATAGCTGCCTTGATGTCCACCAAGTCTTGTTTGGCGGTTTCTACCCAGGCGGAATAAAATGGCGAGGTAGCAACCGTGTGGTCCATTCCCTCTCGGCTGGCAATCTTTTTCGGTCCAGTGTTGACGGCTAAGACGACCATGGCAATATCCCAATCGGCATCGTCAATGGGATGAGCCATAGAATCTTCCGAACCCGTTCCCATATCCCACTCGACAAATCCACCGAATAGGCTACGTGTGCTAGAGCCAGAACCCCTGCGAGCAAGGGTTGATAGGGTGGCTGGTGACAAATCTAAATCCAAGGCAGTTGCGGTTGCAAGTGCAAGTGCTGCGAAGGCTGATGCTGAGCTGGCCAAACCAGCCGCAGTCGGAACAAAATTTAGACTTTCCACTCGGGCAAATGCCCTTTCACCTATATATTCGCAAAACAAATCCAAAAATCGAGAAATTTTTAAAATTTCTTTTTCTTTTTGTAAGATTCCGTTGAGATAGAACTCATCAGCAGTTAATTCTGGGTCAAAAACGACCTTGGTATCAGTATAAAATGCGTCAAGGGTCAGAGATAGACTGGAATTCATGGGTAGGAATAATTCCTTATCTCGTTTTCCCCAGTATTTAATCAAGGCAATATTGGTATGGGCACGAGCTATGCCTGTTTGTTTAGTCATTGGTTTCTCCTAAGTACTGTATCCAGGTTTGGCGGGCACCTGCTTGGTCAAGGATGTGTGCAAGATTTTGGGCATCCTGGGCTGTTCTTGCCAGGGCAATCATGCAGCCACCTCGGCCGCCACCAGTTAATTTGGCTCCGAGAGCTCCATTTTCTTGGGCAAGGCTGACTAGCTTATCCAGGCTAGGATCAGACACGCCTAATTTTTGCAGAAGGGCATGAGCTTGGTTCATTCTGCTGCCTAGAAGCTCTGCCTGGTCTGTGGCTAAATCTTCCTTGGCCTGTCGGGTCAAGTTACCCAGTTCTTCTACTAGCTTGATAGCCTCTGGCTTTTTCTCCAACAAATCCGCCACGTCTGAAATGGCTTCTAAGGTGTTTCCCGTCACGCCTGTATCAGCCACTACCAAGTGGGAACGGAGTTTCAGCTCCAAGGGTTCGATGGGCTGGTGCTTGATAAAGAAGACGGGGGACTTGCCGCTGGTGGTCGCCGCATCTATGCCTGATGGATTGCCGTGAGCAATTTTTTCCGAAGATTGGACGACGTCCCAGAGTTCGCTGTCGGTCAGTTCTTTCTTATAGTAGGCAAAGAGGGCGCGTGCTACTGCAACTGCCACAGCTGCACTGGAACCCATGCCTCGCTCGGCAGGAATGGTGGAACTAATCTCAATATGGATCGCTGGGTCTGTCGGCGCACCAATACGATAGAGCGAAAAACGAATGGCATGCTTGAGACTTTCCCAGATTTTTGGCATCTTGTGAACCAGCCCTTCATAGAAGTCACAAGCAACAGTCAGCGCTTCCCCTTGAGCAGTTACCTGAGCAATAATTTCAACAGCAGAAAAAGGCATAGCAATTGCTGGTTGCCCATAGACCACCGCATGCTCTCCCATCAAAATGATTTTCCCATTTGCTTTTCCTACTACCGACATACTTTTCTCCTTATACAATCACTACTATTATACCACTTTTACATAAGAATAAAACACACGAAAACAGCCGACCACGGCCGACTGTTCTCTAGGAGATTATATGAAAAAGATATGCCAGCCGTTTGAGCTTTAGTTCTTACGGATGACGATACTGAATACTATTCAGTAAATTCGCTATTTCTAGCTTGAATATAGTATATAGCTACTAACTTAAAAGAAACTGAAAGTTTTCTTAGCCCTATCTTAAATTGATTCTCGTTTTGAATACCTATACTGAAAAAATAGCACCCCTGCTCGGAAGGCATTATCTAAAATCGTTGCAATCCAAATGGCTGACAAACCGATTTTAAAAAATGTTACAAGTAAACAAGCTATGCCAATCCGCACTAGCCACATACCGATAGTTGTGGCATAAAAGGGTAATCTAGCATTTCCTAAACCTTGCCAAAGAGCTGTCAAAATAAGAGTGCCAGCTGTAAAGGGAACTCCCAACATGGCATAAAATAATACTGTTTGACTAGCTTGTGCTGCTTGAATATCCTTAGTATAAAGACCGATTAGGAAAGGCCCCGCAAAATAAGTCACACCAGCCACCAAAAACATAAACAGCAAAGAAAGGCCAAAGCTTGTTCGAAAAATATGTCGAACCATAGCCTTATCCTGTCTGTGTTTCGCTGTAAGGATGATTGTCGCGGTAGCAATCCCTAAAGCCGGCATATAATTAAACTGCGTCAGGGTTTCTCCAATCGCATTTCCAGCTACCGTCGCTGTTCCTAAGCTGGTAATCAAAGCTACGACTACCACATCTCCCACCCGCATCATCAACCGTTCACCAGTTGCTGGCAGGGCAAGTCTAAGTAGTTCTTTATCAAAGGACCAGGTCCATGGTTTTAAAGAAATTGGTAAGCGAGACCAAAGCAGGCTACAACCAATCAATCGCGATAATACCGTTCCAATCGCAACCCCAGCTACACCTGCATGAAGCACAAAGACTGCAAATGCTGAAAATAGTGCATTTAAAATGTTAGAGAGCAGGCTGATATACATAGGAAAACGTGGTTCCCCCAAGGTTCGTAAGATTGCACTCAAACTTGTCATAAGTCCCAAAAAAAGCGCTCCCCCACCAACCAATATCAAATAAAGACCTCCAGCCCGTACCACTTCTGACTCTGCTCCCAAGCTAGTAAGTACTATTGGACCTGCCAGAACTGAAAAAATTCCTAAAAGGAGACCGATAAAAACTGTAAACTTAACACTTTCACTAGCAGTTCCTCCAATGCCTTCTGAAGTCTCTTTACCCAAAGTCTGAGCCAAACGAGAAGACACCGCTGCTGCTAGGGCAATAAAAACCGCCTGATAGACGGCTAAAATATTATTAGCAAGGGAAACTCCAGACAAAGCTACGATGCCAATACTGGCTACTAGATAAGAGTCTACTACCCCCATTAACAGCTGGAGAAGGTTTTCCCCCATGGCTGGAAAGGCAATAGTTAAAATTTCTTTATAGGTTTGTTTGTTCATAATCTCTATTTCAACTGTTTAATATCTACTATTTTATCACAAACAAGATTCAATAGCTCTTCATCGTGAGAAATTAACAAAACCAACTTATTCTTCATTTTTAAGTCTACTAAAGCGGTAGCAACTTGTTGCATTCGTCTCAAATCCAAGCCGCTCGTCGGTTCATCAAAAATGAAAATTTCCTTATCTGCCAGTAAGCTGGCCACTATCATCACGCGCTGTTGTTCACCACCCGATAAACTGACCGGATGCCTCTCCAACAAGTCCGATAGACCAAAACGAGCTACCAAACGTTCATCGACAGCTCTATTTTTCCTTCCAAGAGTAAGTTCTCGCTTAACACTTTCCGCAAATAGTTGGAGTCGAACATCCTGCATAACAAAGGCTGTTTTTTCCAATCTCTGGCGACTAGACAAGGTTTGACCTTGCCAAGACATCCTACTCTTCTTATCTTCCGCTAAACCGACCAGATAACGAGCAAGGCTTGTTTTTCCAGAACCATTCGATCCAACCAAACCCACCACCTGTCCTGGTGCCAAGCAAAGCTTTTCAATCTTGTAGAGAGTATTCTCTTTCTGACTTACCGATAAATTTTCAACAAGTAACCCCTCTTTATCATTAACAAATTGGCCCGCCAGCTCCGCTATTGCCCGCCCATAAGGCTCCGAGTCATAACAACGCAGTCCCATATCCTGACGGCATTCTTCTGTCCGACTTAAAAACTCATCTGCTAGATAATCCGTCACCACTTGCCCATCTTGAAAATATAAATAGCGATCTGCCAACTGACTGAGATAAGACAGTCTATGCTCGGCAATAATGATGGTCTTTCCTTGGCTTTTTAAAATTTTCAAGATGTCCTGTACAATCGCAATCCCTTCCTGATCTAGGTTGGCAGTTGGCTCATCTAAAACCAAGACACCCGTCCCTTGCATAGCTGCAACGGCCAAGGCTAGACGTTGTTGCTGACCACCTGATAGACTGGAAATCGTTCGCTGACTAAGAGAAGCCAAACCAAATAATTCCATAACCCAAGCCAGGCGATTCTCGATTTCTTCTCTTGACAAACCCTGATTTTCACAAGGGAAAACCAATTCCTGCAAGACCTGACTATGAAAAAATTGAGTAGACGGATGCTGAAAGACGGAAGCAATATGCCGAGATGTTTCTTCCAGACTAGATTTTTGTAAATCCAAGTCCCCTAAGAAAATTTGTCCCGAAAGCTGAGCAGGATAATATTCTGGCGTCAAACCATTCAGTACCTTGAGAAAACTAGACTTCCCAGAGCCACTATGCCCACATAAAACAACACACTGGCCTTCTGGAATGGTCAGATTCTCTATCTGCAAGGCTGGTTTATCTGCCCCTGAATAAGTTAATGCTACATTTTTTACCGTCACAGCTGGACGAGAATCAGAAAACCGATACAACATAAGCAAAGACTCCAATCTAGCACGGTCCAAGACGACCGAATATATGCAGGTGATTTCGTAGATACAGCCAAACCTTTTGTCAGACTGGCTACCGTCAATTCCTGAGCTGTTCGCAAGAGAGACATCATCAAGGGAACCAAGAAAAACTCCATGTACTGGAGTGGCTTACAAACCACATCTCTCTTCCGTAAAAAAATTCCTCTAACCTTCAAAGAGGCACAAATCGTACGAGCATCCTGTTTAATGGCAGGCAGGAAACGAAACATTACTCCCAACGTCAAAAGAAATACCTCTGGCAGGTGCCATTTCCGCAAGCCATGAATGAGTTCGTAACCACTTGTCGTCATCAACAATAGATGTCCTGCCAAAAGCGGAGGCCATGTATAGGTCAATACAAGCAACAAATGCGTCAGCCATGCTGGAAAAAATGTAATATAGGACAACAGACAAAACATAGCATAGGCTATCGGACTCATTATAGCCATTTTCCGCTTTCCATAAAACCAGAAAAGCAGGCTAAGGCCTAAGACCAGCACTGCATTTTCTAGTATTGTAAGACGCATCCCATAGGTAAAACTAGTGAAGATGACGAGAATAATTTTTGTACGAGCATCTAATTTCATGAAAGATAACCTGATTGTTTAAAATAGCGCTGAAGCATATATTGACCAAACAGACCACTGATAAGAGCTGTTAAGATAATGGTCGTTGACAACCATAGCACATTCTCTGGAGTGAAATCAAGCATGACACGAGCGATGTATTCTGCTGATTTTCCACGTGCCAAAAGATTGGCCTCATAGGCATCACGCATGAACCACATAAGAATAATCGGTCCCAGGTTTCCAAAAGAGAAAATGATATAGCTAAGAAGATTGGTCCATTTTTGTTTATAGTGACCTGACTTCGCTACCATTTCTGACAAAAAACCAAAGGTCAAGCTTGGGAGAAAGGCCGCTGTCATATAGCCTGATAGGAAAAAGAAACAGGCCATTACCGCTCCAACCAGACTAATTGAACCAAATTTACCAACCTTGGCTACCAATAACATATAAACAGGTCCTGCCAAAAGGGCTGCTCCAGCAGGTGCATACATCATATTACCCGAACGATCAAAAACCAAGCTCAACAAGGTTCCTAGACCAACACAAACAAAGTAGAGGGCAGCAAAAGCCCCTGTTACCATCAGATCTTTTACTTGTAATTTCTTCATTTATTTTTCCTTTACTAATTGCCCGTCTTCCAAGCGGAAAATGGTATTTGCACAAGCCATAGTTGAGCTTCTATGGGAAATCAAGAAGACCATGCCCTGACAGTGTGCCCTGACCAGCTGGATAAAACGAGCTTCATTGAGCGAATCCAAGTTGCTGGTCGGCTCATCAAAGATATAGCAATCCGCATTTTTGAGCAGGGCCCGCATGAGTTCCAGGCGTTGTCCTTCTCCTGCTGAAAAGTCACTGGCTTCCACAATCGTATCCAAGCCCTGCGGTGCTGCCAAAATCCGTTCTTTCATGTGGCATTTTTCTGCCAAGTCCATAATGGTTTCATCCGACACATCCGTCCGCCCCAAGACAAGATTTTCTCGAATGGTCTGGCGGAAGATTTGCGGTACCTGAGGCACATAGGCAAAGGACCCTTGCAAATGAGCTTTATCCACCTTCCGACTATCCAAGCCAGACAGGCGGATTTGACCTTGTTGCCAATCATACCACCGCATGATTAGTTTCATCAAGGTGGATTTTCCTGCACCGGACTCACCGACCAGACCGATGATGCCTCCCTGTTCAAACTGGACAGACAGATTGCGATAGAGCCCTGTTTCTCGGTCATCATAGTCGAAGTCTAGTTGCTCAATAGCAATCTCCGTCACGCTGACCTCAACCAAGTCGCCTATTCGCTCTGCTTCTTTTTCATCCAAAAGAGCATAGATGTTCCGACCAGCATTCATAGCCCGCTTGAAACCAAGAGGCAGACGGCTGAGCTCCAAGAAGGGAGCAAAGGAACTGGTAAAGGACACCAGGAGGGCTACTCCTGTCGCCAAATCCAAGCTCTGACTGCCAACCAAGTCGAAGGTCAGCCAGGCAAAGCCCATAATAGACATACCTACCACTAAGAATGACACAGCATACTGCATAAAGTTGGTCTGGGCAACCTTTCGCTCCTGACCATTGACCACTTGACTTTTCTGTGTCAGATTGGCAAAACGAGCATCTGTCTGCTGGAATTGCATGAGATCCTTCATACTCTTAAGACTTTCAATAAAGTAGGAAACATAGCCCTTGCGACTGGCATTTTGTTCCTTGAGCAAGGGTTGCAACTGCTGGGCAAATCGATTGGGAATGGCAATCGCTAAAAGGGCGTAGGTCACCAGAGCCAAGAGGGCCAAGCCCCAGCTAGATAGACCAAAATAAACCGTCAAGCCAAGAGCCACCATAATCCCTGTACAAATCGGAGCAATGGTATGGGCAAAGAAAACCTCCAAGGCCTCGATGTCCTCCCCAATCATCTTGAGCAGACTACCACTGTCCTGCCGGTCCAATTTCCCAGGAGCCAAGGCCCGCAATTTTGCAAAAATCAGACGGCGGTAGGCAGCCAGAGTATGAAAGGCCACATAGTGACCGAAGTAGTGCTCGCCATAGCGGAAGGCACCACGCAGAAGAGCTAGAATGACTAGGGCTCCCAAGGTCCATAGCGGAGCAGGATTGCCAGCAAGGGAATCAAAAGCCAGATAGACCAGCGTTACTGGAATAGCAATGGTCACCACCTGTCCCAAGACCGCAAAGCAAACCGCCACCGCAATCCGTGGCAAGAGGTGTTTCATCGAGCCCAAGAGTCTCGGAATCAGCACCCGTGTCGGCATTTCTCTCTTATCCATAAACGGCTTCCTCCAATTCTCTTTGTTGATCGACCAGCTGACGATAGGCCGAGCTAGACTGATAAAGCGTGGTATGGTTGCCTGTCACAGCCCCCTCCGCAGACAAGAAGAGGATATCATCTGCCTGCTCCACCTGCTTCATCTTATGGGTAATAATAATGACAATGGCATCCTTGGCCACCAAGTTAATCAAGTCGTAAATCAAGCCCTCATTGTCCTGATCGACGCTAGACGTCACCTCGTCAAAGATATAGAGCGAGCGTTTAGCCAAAACCGCACGGGCACAGATGACCTGCTGGCGTTGACCAGGGGATAAGAAAGCACCGTCATCGCCCACAATCGTGTCTAGACCGTCTGGCATATTCTTGACAAACTGCAAGACCCCATGCTGATCTGCCCAAGCCAAGATGTCCTCCTTGGACCAGGCACCAGCCATGCGTAAATTCTCATAGATCGACTGGTTGAGCAAGGTTGACTGGCCCGACACATAGAGGACCTGCTCATTCAGAGATAACTGACTGACAGTCGAAATCTCCTGCTCACCCAAGTAAATAGCTCCCTTATCCGCCCGCAAGCGTCCCAAGAGCAGCTGGGCCAAGGTCGTTTTCCCCTGACCTGACTCACCGGCCAAGGCATAGACCTTTCCAGCCGTCATGGTCATGGAAATATCTTCTAGGACTGGCTTTTCTCCGTAGGCAAAGGCCATATTTTCCAGTTTCAGACTGTCAAAAACAGGCAGATGGGCAGCATCGATTTCCTGCTCCGCTGTCATGCTGTCCAAGAAACCAAAAATGCGATCCGCCATCTTGGTATTCATCATGACCAAGTGCATACCGTAGCCCTGCTCCCGTATGGGTGCAAAAAACTCCGTCGCAATGAGGACAAAGAAAAGCATACTAAAGAGGGAGAGATTGCCTGCCGCTAGGCTATTGACCGCCACAAAACCAGACAGACCAATCCCCAGATACATGACCGCATCCATGTAGCCCACCGCTTGCAGCTGGAAACTGAGCAACTCCATGGTCGCATCGCGGAAGTCCTCCGCCTGCTCATTGAAGGTCTTTTCATAAGCCGCGTCCGCCTGGTAGGAATAAAGAGTGTTGAGCCCCTTGAGGTCGTCCAAGAAAGATTGCCCACATCCATGTAGGAGCCCCAGTAGCGATTCATGATCCGCTTGGACCGCTTTTGCATAGCGATAATGGAAATGGGAATCAAGGGCAGGGCCAGGATGAAAATGACCGCACCCAGCGGGAAAATCAGAAAGACCAGCAAGAGAACAGTCGCACAGTTGAACTGGGTCCGCAAGGAAGAGGCCATGTAGTAGGAATAGTAGGTATCCAGACTGTCAATCCCTTGCGAAGCGATGTTAAAGACATCTGCCGCTGTCGCTTTAGACTCAAACTGACCGTCCTTGGCCAAGAGGGCCTCAAAGAAGGACTGTTTGAGGGAATCCCGAGCAAACTGGGAGCCCAAGCCCTGCAAACGCTTGGCAATCAAGGCCATACCATAGCCAAAAGCATTGAGCCCCAGCAAGATAAGGACAAACCTTACTAAATCAACCTGCCCACCCTCATAGTAGGTCACAAAGCCCTTAGCAATCAGATAGAAGGAAATAATCCGCATCAAAAATTGTACCCAGGATAGAAAGGCTGCCAAATAGACCAGCTTCATCTTGGGCTTGATACGTTCTTTGAACCGCTTCAAGAGGGCTTTTTTCTTTTCACGAGAAATTTTTTCTTCTTGTGCCATTGATTACCTCTCTAAAACATATTCCATTATAGTATATCATTCTTTGAATTGTCTGTAAATTTTAATTTTAATAAGAATAAAAAACAAACCACTCAAGATGAGCAGTTTGTCATAAAATGAATCAAAATTAAACACCCAAGTAACGCTCTACTTCAGCCTGCATATCTGCAGCTGCAACAACGGTATTGTGGCGGACTGGTGCAGTTTCCAAGCCGTCCACAGCTGGTGGTAGGGCTACACCTGAAATCTCATGCAATTTGGCAAGGGCTTCAAAGTCAGTCAAGCCTGACTGGCCTGTCACCGCTTCAACCGCAACTACTGGGAACTTGTAAGGACTTGCTGTAGAAGCGATCACTGTCGGAGTTTGGTCACCTGTTTGCTCCACATACTGTTTATAGACAGCTGAGGCAACAGCCGTGTGTGGATCTTCAATGTAGCCTGACTCGTCATAGACACGCTTGATTTCCGCAGCGGTTTCTTCTTCTGTCGCAAAGGCAGCAGCAAAGAGAGATAAGATATCCGCGTCAGCTCCTTGAATGTCATACTGACCAGTTGTGTTCAAAGCTTCCATCAGCTCAGCTGTTTTTGCAGCGTCATTCCCAAAGAGGTGGAAAATCAACCGCTCCAAGTTCGAGGACACCAAGATGTCCATGGACGGACTAGTGGTCACGCGGAAGGTACGGTTCTTGTCGTAAACGCCCGTCGAGAAGAAGTCAGTCAAGACATTGTTGTCGTTGGACGCACAGATGAGCTTGCCAACTGGCAGACCGATCTGCTTAGCATAGTAGGCCGCCAAGATGTTGCCGAAGTTGCCTGTAGGAACGGTGAAGTTGACCTTGTCTCCCGCCGCAATCTCACCAGTCTTAACCAGCTGAGCGTAGGCATAGACATAGTAAACAATCTGTGGCACCAAGCGGCCGATGTTCATGGAGTTGGCTGATGAAAACTGGAGTTTCTTAGCCGCCAACTTGGCACGAAGAGCCTCATCATTGAACATATGCTTGACGTTGGTTTGGGCATCGTCAAAGTTTCCGTCAATGGCCACCACGTGGGTATTAGCCCCTGTCTGCGTGGTCATCTGCAATTCTTGGACCTTAGACACCCCGTCACGTGGGTAGAAAACAATGATTTGCGTGCCAGGAACGTCCGCAAAACCAGCCATAGCCGCCTTGCCTGTATCGCCTGAAGTCGCGGTCAAGATGACAATCTCATTTTCCAAACCGTGCTTTTTAGCCGCCGTCGTCATCAAGTAAGGGAGGATGGACAGAGCCATGTCCTTGAAAGCAATGGTTGAACCTCGGAAGAGCTCCAAGTTGTACTGACCGTTGAGCTTGACAACTGGAGCAATAGCTGGCGTGTCAAACTTGCTGTCGTAGGCATTGTTGATACAGTAGTCCAGCTCGTCTGCCGTGAAATCGTCCAAGAAAGCCGATAAAATCAACTTGGCAACTTCTTGATAAGAAGCGTCTTTAAGAACAGAAAAATCCAAGTCAACTGTTGGAATAGAAATCGGTGTAAACAAACCACCGTCGGTCGCCAAGCCTTGTAAAATCGCCTGACTTGCCGATACAGTATTTTTAGCATCGCGTGTTGATTGATATACTAATGTCATGGTATCCCTCATAAAAAATCTATTTTTTCTATTCTACCATAAATTGACAGAAAATTGTGAAAGATAGATAGAAAAGTCTCTTTTTCTCGGCTAAACCCTAACTTTCCAACCACTTTCGCTTTTTTCAGGATCTCCACCATATTTCTAAACAAACAATCCCCTATTTTTCAATAGAGGATTGTCTTACGATATTTGGAGGCAATTTACCTATAAATCATACTCCATTCAACTGAGCAAGGCTCAGTATACTGACTTGACGCCGAAAAAATTCTAGTCCTAAGCCTTTCTAGGCAGATTGACGAAGGTAGAACTGAAGTTCACCAAGGAAATCTAACGACGAAAGACGACGGAATAGGATTATTTCAAACGACCTGGACGTTCTTTGTAACCGTAGTAGGCGTCTTCGATGATTTCTTGCATGTGGTCAACCATTGCTAGACGTGGGTTAGCTGGTGTACATTGATCTTCGTAAGCAAGAAGAGCCAATTCGCGAGAGTGTTCTTTGAGTTCTTTCTCGTCGATACCTTGTGCTTTCAAGTTCATTTGGATACCGATGCGTTCACCGAGGTCGTAAACTGCTTGTGCGTATGCAGCAACAGCTTCTTCTGGTGTTGAACATGGCAAGCCTAGAAGACGAGCGATGTCTTGGTATTTTTCATCTGCTTTATAGTAGTTGTACTTAGGCCATGTAGCTGTTTTAGCTGGACGAGTACCGTTGTAGCGGATAACGTATGGAAGCAAGATAGCGTTTGTACGACCGTGAACAGTATGGAAACGTCCACCAATCTTATGAGCCATTGAGTGAGAAATACCTAGGAATGCGTTGGCGAAGGCCATACCTGCCATAGTTGATGCGTTGTGCATTTTCTCACGTGATACAAAGTCAGCATTCTTCACTGAGCTTTCAAGGTTTTCAAATACTAGTTTGATAGCTTGAAGTGCTAAACCATCTGTAAAGTCGTTTGCTACTGTTGAAACGTATGCTTCTGTAGCGTGAGTCAATACGTCCATACCAGTATCTGCTGTAACGTGTGCAGGTACTGTCAATACGAGTGCTGGGTCAACGATTGCCACAGTTGGTGTCAATGAGTAGTCAGCGATTGGGTATTTACGGTTGTTTGCTTTATCAGAGATTACGGCGAACGGTGTTACTTCTGAACCTGTACCTGATGTAGTTGGAATCGCGATAAACTTAGATTTCTTACCAAGTTCTGGGAACTTGAAGGCACGTTTACGGATATCCATGAATTTTTGAACTAGGTCATGGAAATCAACTGTTGGTTGTTCGTAGAAGAGCCACATAACTTTGGCAGCATCCATTGGTGAACCACCACCGAGTGCGATGATTGTATCTGGTTTGAAGGTACGCATCAATTCTGTACCTTTATAAACTGTTGTGATGTCTGGATCTGGCTCAACGTCTGAGAAGATTTGGTAAACAACTTTATTACGACGAAGGTCCAATTGTTCGATGATACGATCTAGGAATCCAAGTTCTACCATAGCACGGTCTGTAACGATCATGACACGTTCAACGTCACGACATTTTTGGAGATATTGGATAGAATCACGTTCGAAGTATGTTTTAGAAGGAACTTTAAACCATTGCATATTATTTCTACGTCTTCCTACTTTCTTGATGTTGAGCAAGTTCATAGCACTTACGTTATCACTGATTGAGTTGCGTCCGTAAGAACCACAACCAAGTGTCAATGATGGCAAGAATGCGTTGTAAACATCACCGATACCACCGAAAGTAGATGGAGAGTTCCAAATAACACGGATAGCACGTACGATTGTACCAAACTCTTTCGCCAATTCTGCGTCTTCCGTATGAATAGCTGCAGAGTGACCGAGACCGTGGAATTCAACCATTTGGCGAGCTGCTTCAAGACCTTCTGCACGACCATCAACTTTCAAGACGGCAATAACAGGTGACAATTTCTCACGAGTCAATGGTTCTTTTTCACCGATTTCAGCAACCTCAGCTGCCAAGATGTTTGTACCTTCTGGTACTGAGAAGCCAGCCTGCTCAGCAATCCATGCAGCTGGGCGACCAACGATGTCTGCGTTCAATTTACCTTCTGCACAGTTTTTGCTGTTAGCTTTCACACCGAAGCAGTATTCTTCAAGAAGAGCTTTTTCTTTCTTATTAACGAAGTAAGTTTTGTAAGACTTGAATTCTGCTACAAACTCATCGTAAACTTCTTTATCAATGATAACTGCTTGTTCTGACGCACAGACCATACCGTTGTCAAATGACTTAGACATGACGATATCGTGTGCTGCCTGGCGGATGTTTGCTGATTTTTCAATATAGGCTGGAACGTTACCCGCACCTACACCAAGAGCTGGTTTACCACAAGAGTAGGCCGCACGCACCATTGCGTTACCACCAGTTGCAAGGATTGTTGCAATACCATCATGCTTCATCAATTCAGACGTTGCTTCCATAGATGGTTTTGTTACCCACTGGATACAGTTTTCAGGGGCACCAGCTGCCACAGCTGCTTCATAGACAACACGAGCTGCATGAGCAGAAGATTCTTGTGCAGATGGGTGGAAGGCAAAGACAATTGGATTACGTGTCTTCAAGGCAATCAATGATTTAAAGATTGCTGTAGAAGTTGGGTTTGTTGTTGGTGTGATACCACAAACAACACCAACCGGCTCAGCAATCAAAGTCAAACCTGTTACTTCATCTTCTTCGATAACACCAACAGTTTTCGTGTGGCGCATGTTATTGACAACGTGCTCACAGGCAAACAAGTTCTTAGTAGCCTTGTCTTCGAATACACCACGCTTGGTTTCTTCAAAGGCGTGCATTGCCAATTCACCGTGTTTATCAAGGGCTGCAACCGAAGCTTTCGCTACAATATAGTCTACTTCTTCTTGACCAAGTTTACGGAACTCATCAAGAGCAACCAAACCTTTTTGAACAAGCTCATCGACGTGCTTGCGCGCTTCTACCAACTTTTCTTCTGGTGATACTACTTTTTTATCAGCCATTGTGTTCCTCCAAATATACTCGCTAACTATTTGTTAACTTTTTCACAATGTTATTCTACTATTTTTTATTTTATTTGTAAAGAGAAATTGTTAATTTTTTCACATTTTTTCTGTTTTGTTATAGAAAACGCTTACTTTTTCTCGTTTTCAGAAAACGTTCAGATTTGTTTCTGCTTTGTTTAGTCAAAAAATACATAAAGTAAGACAAATCTTTATAATTTATTCTTTCTCTAACATTTACGATACTAGTTTATCAAGAAAACGCTTCCAAGTAAATAGATTTTTTTGAAAATATTGTAGTAATTACGTGATAATTTTCAATTTCTTATTCATTTGTCCCTTCTTTTCTACTCTTGCATTTTTGTCCACATTGTGATATTCTTAACAATATAAAACAACTATATTAACACATCCAAAAATGTACATAAAATATTAAAACAGGAGGTCTGCTTATGAAAGCAGTCGTTGTAAATCCAGAATCTACTGGTGTTGTCGTTGTCGATAAGGAACTTCGTCCACTCGAAGCTGGTGAGGCTTTGGTCCAAATTGAGTACTGTGGTGTTTGTCACACTGACCTCCACGTTGCCAATGGTGATTTTGGTAAGGTTCCTGGTCGCGTGCTTGGTCACGAAGGAATCGGTATTGTTACAGAAATCGCACCTGGTGTTACCAGTCTAAAAGTCGGTGACCGTGTCAGCGTTGCTTGGTTCTTCCAAGGCTGTGGCATGTGTGAATACTGTACAACCGGTCGCGAAACTCTCTGCCGTACCGTAAAAAATGCCGGCTACTCTGTTGACGGTGGTATGGCTGAGCAATGTATTGTAACAGCAGACTATGCAGTAAAAGTTCCAGAAGGTCTTGATCCAGCTCAAGCAAGTTCGATCACTTGTGCTGGCGTTACTTGCTACAAAGCGATTAAAGAAGCTCACTTGGAACCAGGTCAATGGATTGCTATCTATGGTGCTGGTGGACTCGGAAACCTTGCTGTACAATACGCTAAAAAAGTCTTCAACGCCCATGTTATCGCCGTAGACATCAATAATGATAAATTGGAACTCGCCAAAGAAGTTGGTGCAGATGTGACAATCAACGGACTTGAAGTAGAAGATGTTCCTGGATATATTAAAGAAATTACTGGTGGCGGTGTACACTCTACTGTTGTAACAGCTGTTTCCAAAGTAGCCTTCAACCAAGCTATTGACAGTGTTCGTGCTGGTGGCTATGTGGTGGCTGTCGGACTTCCATCTGAATACATGGACCTCAGTATCGTGAAGACTGTGCTAGACGGTATCAAAGTGGTCGGCTCACTAGTTGGTACTCGTAAAGATTTAGAAGAGGCCTTCCACTTCGGTGCTATGGGACTAGTTGTTCCAGTCGTTCAAAAACGTCCTGTCGAAGATGCCGAAGCAGTCTTTGATGAAATGGCAGCAGGAACTATCCAAGGTCGCATGGTCTTAGACTTCTGCCACTCACACTAATGCGTTCTCCACTATTTTCAAGAAGTGATCATCCAATCGCTTCTTTTTTTGCTTTCTAAAATAAAAAAGAAGCAGCCTAGACTACTGCTTCTCCAATTCTTCTAAAATACTTGCGAAATCTGTTTTGAGTGCTTCCAAGCTTGTTTCAACTTGACTTCTTGTCTGGTTATTTTTAACCACAACCTGTCCAGATTCGATTTCGCTACCACCCAGGGTAATGATGGCCTTAGCTCCAAAAACATCTGCTGATTTAAACTGAGCCTTAAGCTTGCGGTCAAGGTAATCTCGCTCTGCTCGGAAGCCTTGCTTGCGGATGGCTTGAACCAACTCGAGCGCTCCGCCATTGGCCTCCTGACCTAAAACTGCGATGTAGACATCTAGCTGGGTGTCGAGAGGGAGCTCGATGCCTTGCTTTTCAAGGACTAGGATGAGGCGCTCAATCCCCATACCAAAGCCGAAGGCTGGTGTTTCTGGTCCACCGAAATAGGACACCAAACCGTCGTAACGACCGCCGGCACAGATGGTCAGGTCGTTGCCACCTACCTCGGTCATAAACTCGAAAATAGTATGGTTATAGTAGTCCAAACCACGCACCATGTTGGTGTCAATCACATAAGCAATGCCTAAGCTGTCCAGCATGGACTTGACTGCTTCGAAGTGGGCGGTACTTTCTTCGTCCAAGTAATCTAAGATGGATGGTGCATTTTCCACTGCGACCTTGTCTTCTTTTTCCTTGGAATCCAACACACGCAAAGGATTTTCTTCTAGACGGCGCTGGCTATCCTTGGAAAGCTGGGCCTTGAGCGGCGTCAGATAGTCAATCAAAGCCTGGCGGTAGGCGGCACGACTCTCTGGATTGCCCAGACTGTTGAGGTGGAGGCGAATGTCCTTGATCCCCAACTCTTCAAAGAAGTGATAGGCCATAGCAATGGTTTCTACGTCTGTCGCTGGGTTATTGGAACCAAAGCACTCCACACCAATCTGGTGGAACTGACGGAGACGACCTGCCTGCGGACGCTCATAGCGGAACATTGGGCCCATGTAATAGAACTTAGCTGGCTTTTGCACTTCTGGGGCAAAGAGCTTATTTTCTACATAAGAACGAACAACGGGTGCCGTACCTTCTGGACGGAGGGTGATATGACGCTCTCCCTTGTCATAGAAATCGTACATCTCCTTGGTCACAATGTCTGTCGTATCGCCAACCGAACGGCTGATCACCTCATAATGCTCGAAGATTGGTGTGCGAATCTCAGCGTAATTGTACTGTTTGAAAATGCTGCGGGTAAAGTTTTCCACATACTGCCATTTGGCAGAATCCTGCGGTAGTAAATCCTGTGTTCCTTTAGGTTTTTGAAGTTTCATACTAAAGTATATAAAGCCAACTTATGTCGCCCGAAGTTGTGCTTCTTCCTTTCCAAATTAAGTCTTAAGGGCTCAAACTCTACCAGTCGAGCCTTGCAATCCTCCTTATTTTACCATAAATGCTCTGCTATTTTCCAAAAAAGTGAAAAAAATCTGTCAAGTAACTTTACTTTACAAAAAACTTTTGTTATACTGTTAAAGTTGACGAAAGTCATACGCACTATTTTAGATTTAAAAGGGGCTTAGCCCTGACATTTAATGGAGGAAGAAAGAAATGGCAGTACCTGCACGTCGCACTTCAAAAGCGAAGAAAAACAAACGTCGTACTCACTATAAAGTAGCAGCTCCAACTGTGAAATTTGATGAAACTACTGGAGATTACTCACGTTCACACCGTGTATCTTTGAAAGGATACTACAAAGGACGTAAAATCGCTAAGGCTGCTTCAGCTGAATAATAGAAGGGAGATACCATGCGCGTAAATATTACACTTGAACACAAAGAATCTGGTGAGCGTTTGTACCTTACTTCAAAAAACAAACGTAACACTCCAGACCGTCTTCAATTGAAAAAATACTCACCAAAATTGCGTAAGCACGTGATTTTTACTGAGGTAAAATAAGACAACATACAGAAAGCCTATGAAATCAACGTTTCAAAGGCTTTTTTCTTTTGATTTTAGCAAAATAACTGAATTTTAACTGATTAAAATAAATCAAATAATTATTTCTGCTAAATCTATCATAGCCTGTTCAATCTTATGTTTTCCTTTTTAAGATAGATCTTCTCTAAGCATTCCATAATAGACTATATCACTCTTAAATCAACAAAATGTATCATTTCACCCCAACTTTGTCCTCTACTAATTACTTCAATACCGCATTCTTTAAATGCCAATAGCAATGCTTTCTGTTCCTCAATTTGTTCTGTTCTCCAAAAACCAGCATTCATAAACGCAAGCAATTCAACCTCTCTATCTGCCAAATAGGGCAAAACTGAGTTCATAAATAATTGCACCCTCATACTTGCAGAAATCTGTCTACTAAAAACAAAGTATTCATCTAAAATAGCTACTTTTTCTACATCTTCCAGTAAGTCCGTTTGTGTCAAATGCCATGCAACTAATTCATAATCTCCAGAATCTGCATCTGCAACCATCAATAAATCTTGTTTGATTATATCAATAATTTTCAAGTGAGCCTCTGCCAAATCCACCTCTTCTTCTCCAGAGTACTCATCTAAAAAACCTTTTAATTGGACTATTTCATCTATAACCCCTTCGTCGAATTCGGCATTTCTATAAAATTCCCCTACAATTGAGGGATAAGCCTCTGCAATCATTTCGTCTGACAAAGGTAACATTTTCCCTTCAATCCTATCCAACATATTATCGGATTCTATCCTAATAGGAAATGGAAATCCCTTGTTATTTAGAGACATTTTTAAAAAAATCTTTATAGCTTCGTTTGTCGTTGTTCCTAAGGCTTTAAATAACTTATCCGCTTCGTCCTTCACATAGTCGTCTACACGAACTTGAATGTTTTTCATTATCTTGCTCCTCCGTTCTATTTATGGTTCAATTATAGCACATCGCTTTATTTTATGCAAATACATTTCAAAATAAATGCATTTGCATGATTTGTTTACGTAATCGGACATTCTATAACAAAAGGAACAGAGGATGGAAGCTAGCATTTAAGCAACAACCTAAAACAAACATAGGTAAAGCGACATATATTTTACTAAAAAATGTCAAAAAACACTTCCCAAAATTGAGAAGTGTTTGCGTTGTACGATAATTTGAACAAGCAGATTAACGTTTTGAGAATTTCGCTATTGAAAACGAAGAATTCTCACCCCTTACAAATCCCGCTATATCAACATTTACGAAAATGAAACTTCCATGAAAATGGACTAAAATCCACTGATTTGGATAAAATTGACACCAATTAACACCATAAAATAGACTAGTCAGCTATCTCAATTTCGAGATAGTTTTTCATTCATCAAAGATAATACTCTCTAACATTATTTTTTATTTTTCTTTTTAATTGACTACTCTCATTAAGTTCAAACTTGTTTTCAATTTTTACTACATCATAATTTAAATCAATCACACTATCAATTTCATCATCTGTTAACTTGGTAAGCCTATCTACTATATTTGCTATATCTTGTTCGAGTATTTCTTGATTCAAAATATCTCTTATTGCTGATTCATTTAAGCATTCTTTTTTTATCTTCAATAATTTCTGATAATCTTCTTTAGTGGTATTATAATCTTGGGTTGAATGACAATCTTTACACAAAGCTATCTTATTCTCAAACGACTCTGAATTATTTCCAAGTTTCTCCACATTAATAAGTTCTTTTTGCTGATGTGGAGTTGGACTATTCGGATAAATATGAGCTATCTCATAAAGTTTGTTCCCTTTCTTCTGTCCATTTGGCTGTAAGTCTTTTTTGCATAGTGGACATAAAAAATTCACTTCACGCAGATGACGCTTTACATCTATATCATTTGGTTTCTTTCTCGCAACACAATAACTCATTTTACAAGTCCTCTCCAGATACCATCACTATAATTATATTAGAATTTTTTATCTAACTCAATATCTGATCCAAAATACCCAAAACAAATTCTGAATCATTAATTATGAATGTAAAAACTCCCAAACCGTTTATTTCTTTTCAAATAAAACGGCTTGAGAGTAGCTTCACTATCTGAATTTTAAGTTTAATCTATGTCGATAATAATATCAAAATGTTTTTTATCAACTTCTTTTGGAGCCACATAACTAATATTTCGCTTGGCATTGAATATATCAGATTCTTCCAGTGATGTAGAGAGTCCGCTCCAAGGTTCTAATGCAATAAAGGGACTCTGATTTGTGGTTGACCAAATCACTAAATATGGAAAATCATCAAATGCAATCGAAAGAGTCTTCTGATGATTTTTTGATTTCAAAGTTACCTTTCGCGATGCTAATTGATCCAATGTTACGGCATCATGCTCAAACAGTTGATAGGACAAATCCAAGGTCTTTTGATTTTCCAAGAATGACCGACGATCTCGTAGATCAAGTAAGCCAGTTTCTGGAAAACTTCTAGGTACTGTACAAGATTCTACTTTTTCAAATTCTAAATAATAGTCTTCATAACTCTCACCATCCAACAAAGGACAATTAAAACCTGGGTGACCCCCAATAAAGTAAGGTAGCTTTCTATGTCCTTCAAGATTTTTCACCTGATATTCAGTTCGAATTGTATTGCCAAATAGGGAGTAGTTAATGGAAAGTTCAAATTCAAATGGGTAATTTTTTACGGTTTCCTCATTTGATGAAATAGAAAATTCCACAGAATTTTCAGTTATTCTTACATTTTTGAACATCATTTTTCGCACAAGTCCATGCCTTGGAATTGTACCTGTAAATGTCGGTCTTTCTGCAGGTTCATAGATAGCCCAATCATTTCGTAAACTTCCACAAATCGGAAATAGAACTGGTGCTTGACCACTCCAATAGGTCGGATCGCCTTGCCAAAGATACTCGATACCATCCTTGTCTTTGATAGAAATAATTTGCCCACCTAATTCAGAAAATTGTACTGTTAAGTTCTCATTTTTTAATTCGAGCATAAAAACTGCCTCCCTTATATGAAAACAAGGATGCTAACTTGAGCTAAGCATCCTTGTTTTACTTTTTTTATTCAATAACCTGTGTTTCTGCTACTTTTTTATACCAATATGCACTTTTCTTTGGATAACGTTCTTGGGTCTCAAAGTCAACATAGAACAATCCATATCGTTTCTCGTATCCATTTGACCAAGAAAATACATCCATCAAGGACCAGATGAAATAACCTTTAACGTTGGCACCATCTGAGATAGCATCTGAAATCACTTCTAAATGCTTTTTCACATAATCAATTCGACCATCGTCATAGACTGTACCATCTACAAATTCATCTTTATAACCTAGACCATTTTCAGTGATGTAGATTTTCTTATAGTTTGGATAGTCATTTTTCACACGCATAATTTGATCATAAAGACCTTGTGGATAGATAATCCAATCCCAGTCCGTTTTTGGAATATCAACTGGGGACTCTCTACGACCAACTCCTTTGATTTGATACTTAGAACTTCCCTTTTCACCTTTACCATTATGGATAATTTCCGTTTCTCCATCATGAGCTCTCATCCAATCACTCATATAGTAATTGATGCCCAAGAAGTCGTTCAAATCTTTTGCAGCATCTAAGGCTGCAAAGTCTTCATCACGAAGGTCTAATTCCCCACCATTTACTTTCAGAATATGGCGAACACCTTCAAGAGTCTTTTCTGAATAGTAACCCAAGTATGTTGCATCTAGGATAAATTTATTGTGAATAATATCTTCAAGCTCCGCTGCACGGACATCGTCTGGATTGGTTGGATCATAAGGATATTTCGTTGGCAATGCATGTACAACACCAATTTCTCCACTATAACCAGCATCCTTATAGAGCTTAACTGCCTTGGCATGTGAAACCATCATATTGTGATGAGATTGGAATACTTTAGAAAGATCATACTGAATACCTGGTGGGAATTTCCCAACAAGATACTGACCGTCACCAATTGGGCCGATTTCATTAAAGGTAGTCCAGTAATTAACTTCAGGGAATTCTTTGAAACAAAACGCTGCATAATTGACAAAGTGTTCAATGTTATCTCGATTTAGAAAGTCACCATTAGAATGTAGTGTTTCTGGTGTATCAAAATGGTGAAGCGTTACAAATGGTTCTACGTGACGTTTATGGCATTCCGCAAATAATTTATGGTAAAACTCTACTCCCTTTGGATTCACTTCTCCAAAGCCTGTTGGGAAGATACGAGACCACGCAATTGAAATACGAATGCCGTTTACCCCAAATTGTTCACTTAGTTCTAAATCAACTGGATAACGATTATAAAAATCAGAAGCTGGTTCCGCAGTGTACCAGTAATTATCTTCTAGATACTTATCCCATGCAACACGACCTTTTCCATCTGTCTTTGTGGCACCCTCTGCTTGATATGCAGCAGTTGCTCCACCAAATATAAAATCTTTCGGTAATGTTTTAACCATATGCCTACCTTCTTCTATATAAAACTAAAGTCTTTTGGTTTGCTTTTAGTACTAGGCAACGAGATGCAGGCTGTACTAGAGTACGGCAAAGCGAGTTAACGAAGTAATAAAAGATAAACCAAATGACGATAAAAGGGGTAGGAGTTGGAGATTTATAACTCCCTCCCCCTTTTGATTAAGAACCTGTATTCACAAGTGAAGTACTTGTATATAAGAGATAGTTTTTCGCTAATCAAGGCAGTTTTTGAGGGAATACTGACTGTATTTTGAAAAAAACTAACGATGAGTAGCTGAAAAACTAGCCTTAGATGGAAGTGCTGAACTGTGAATACAGGTTCTAGAACTGTTGTTTGACAAAGTCAAGAGCACCTTGACCATCACGTGTGAGTTTAATGTATTGAGCACCTTCAGTTTTGGCGAGTTTAATGCCCAATGCATCGGTTTCTTGTTTAATGTCCTCGTAGTTTGATGCCACCTGAGGTGCAAGGATAACCAATTGATATTCTGGTAAAATCTCACGGTGAGCACCATAGCTTCCTGCTGTTGCTGTGACTGGAACACCGTATTCTTTTGCGGCTTTAGTTAACGCGTTAGCAAGCAATCCACTTGTACCGCCTCCTGCACAAAGTACCAGAACGTTTGTTTGTTCAGAAATTTCGGTATCGACTGCAGCTTTTTCAAGAATAGCATCCGCCTTGGCAGTATTGAAGTTAGCTGCCACTTTCTCTTTCAAGCTATTTTCAACTTTACCTGATTGTTCCTCAGCAAGAATTTGCTCATCATAAACTTTCAAGAATGGATAATAGATAAGTACATCGACAACGACCAACAAGACAGCTAGTGCAAAGGCGAGTGGAGCAAAGTTTGTTCCCATTACAATGCCCAATGGTCCTGGAGTTGTCCATGGTAAGTTGACGCTGAAACTGTTCATTTTTAGCGTATCAACAAAGAATTTGAAAATCCATACGTTAGCAATTGGAGCTAAAATAAATGGAACAAAGAATACAGGGTTGAGTACGAGTGGTGCACCAAACAAGATTGGTTCGTTTACACCAAAGAAGGTTGGAACAACTGAAGCACGTCCAATTGCTTTGTTTCGTTTAGACTTAGTCAACCACATAAACATGAATGGCACAACCAAGGTAGCACCTGTACCACCCATTGTCACGATAAACATTTGAGTACCTGAAGTCAGGATTTTATCCGCGTGTTGACCCGCCTGCAAAAGCTGGAAGTTGGTTTCAATATTAGCATAAGTAATAGCTGCAATTGCTGGCTCAACAATTGATGGACCATGAATCCCGACAAACCAGAACAAGGCATAGGCACCAAAGATAATGGTAATACCCACATAACCGTCTGCTGCTGTAAATAGTGGCTCAAATAATTTCAGAATAGCCTCAGCAACGTTTGTTCCAACCAGTTGACGTGTCGCAAGATCGATTCCATACAAGACAAAGATAGACAATGCATATGGAATCACATCTTTAAATGCCTGGGATACGTTCGGTGGAACTTCATCTGGCATACGAATGGTGACATTGTTTTTCACGCAGACCTTATAGATATTAACTGTAATGAAGGCGGCTAGAAAGGCTGTCAAAAGACCCTTAGTTCCCATGTAACCATTGGCAAACCCACCTTCAATACCGTCAGAAGCCAGTAATAGGAAACCTGAAATTGAGGCAATCATGGTTGAAATGAAGTTGATTTGATTGGTTTTTGGCAATTGACGGTTAAAAGCATCTGTCAAAGATTTTGCTGTCGTTCCTGCAACTAGGATAGCCACAATCCCCATTGTGTAACCGTAAGGTTTCATGATGGCCGCAACCGCTTCATCAGACCAAGTAAATCCAAAGATATTAGGCACGAAAGCTACCAATAGGAAGATACTTGAGAACAAAATAACTGGCATGGCTGCGATAAAACCATCACGGATAGCCCTTAAATAAGGGTTTCTCGAAATCTTTTCAAAGAAAGGCTTCCCTTTCTCAATGAATTCAATCAATTTATTCATTACTTATCACCTCGTTTATAAAGTTCAATCATATGACTCATCATGTCTTTCAATAACAATGTTGTCATGAGATGGTCTTGACCATGCATAAGTGTCACACTAAAGGCTAAATCCTCACCAGCCGCTTCTTTTTGCAACAAGCTAGTCTGAGCATGATGGGCTTCAACAATACAAGCATTGGCAGCTTCAACTAGTTCTTCTGCTTTTGCATATTCACCTTTTTGAGCAGCAGCCAGTGCCTCCATCAATCGAGAACGAGCATCACCAGCGAACGCAACAATCTCAAAACCTAATAACGTAATTTCTTCTCTGTTCATAATATGAACCTCCTTTTAAAATTGAATTGATTTACAATAACCGTTGAATATGTAGTACAATATAGAACCTTTCACTGTCATTTACAGGTTCATCAACCAATGATGTAATCATCTCAAAAATCTGACTACCTATTTGGTAAGCTCTTGGATTCTGGAGCTTGATATACTGTTCCAAACTAGCAATCGATTCATTTGACTGATGGGATCTATCTAAGTAATTCAGAAAATAGGACAGATGAATCATAAAACGATCATAAAAATTGCTATTTTCTTTTGTGCGTTTAATCCCATTCTCCGTTAGAATTTGTTCAACATCTGCTATAATTTTTTTGCTGATGTCCTGTTCTTCACTTGTGGGATGAATGGTTTCACCCTTGGCATTAATTAAGTGAAGTGCAATTCTACCAATCTCATCATTTGGAAAATCTTTTAGCAACTTTTCACGAAACATAGCTAAGGCTTCACGAGCCATTTTATATTCCAAGGGATATTCGGCTGAAATATTAGGTAACCTACTTTCTTGATAGGTATTCTTTAAAACCGCCTGATAGGCACAATAGATATGATCCGTCAGTGTCACATAGAGATATTCTTGTACAGGGTAATGATAGGTTGCTACTAGATGATTGATAACCGTGTAGGTTGCCGAAATAAAATCTAAGGGAATATCTTTTAATAAAGTTAGAAAATTTTCTTTGGCCTCGTCATTTTTTAGCGAAAAGATGTTTTCTATCTTATCCTTAACAATTAAATCCCCTTTCTTCTTTTGAAAAGTTATACCTAATCCCATCACGACTGCCTGTTCCCCATGTTCATTTTTTACCAGAGCAGCGTTATTATTTAGTGACTGTATAATCCTAAACATAAATCCCTCCTATATTTTTAAGCAAAAAAAGACTACAAACAAACCGAGAATATTCTACTCTCAAATCCATTTGTAGTCTTGCCTAATCGAATTAGTTACAATCCACTCTATTCTTACTGATGGGATTATTATAGCATATTCTCAGGAAATGTAAACCCTTTCTTTTAAGAAAATGGTTATTTTTTATATTATTTTTCTAGCCAAGAAGTAGCAGTTTGAGACAAGACCGCATCAAGTCCTTCAATATTTTCACGACCAACAGTTCGTAACCATTCACGTGCTGCTTCTTCTCCTTGTTCAATATAGACTGGCACAACACCTGCCCATGTTGCACGACCACAAAGAACACCGTTAAATTTAGCACCTGCTTCATGTGCAAACACTAGAGTATCTTGGAAGAGTTTTGTAGAAACACCTGCACTAAGATAAATGTATGGCAAATGAGTTGATGCTTCTTGTTGACGGAAATATTCGGCTGCTTCTTCTTTTGTATAAACGACTTCTCCTGTTCCAAAGCCTTCTACAAAATTCATGTTCACAGGTACTTCTACCTTGAGAACATCTACTCCAAAGCGTTCGTCAGAAAATACTTTCATGGCTTCATTTACTTTTCTAGGTTTAACTTTAGCAAACTCAACGCTAGCATTGTCCTCAATCGTCTCATCATAGCTCAAAATTTCCAAGAAGAATGGCAAACCTTCTGCCTGACATTCTGAACCTAAGCGTTCAATATAAGCATGTTTTTGAAGATTAACGTATGGATTACCATCAACGTCATAGTAGAGTAGAAACTTAATGGCATCTGCCCCCTCTTCTTTTAGTCGTTTTACAGACCATTCTACTAGGCAATCTGGCAAACGACTAGTGGAACTGGTGTCATAGCCAGTTTTTTCATAAGCCAAAAGTAATCCACATTGTTCATCGCGGGCGCGTGAAGCTGGCAAACCAAACTCTGGATCTAAAAGAATAGAAGAAGAAAACTGTGTTAGTTCTTCAGAAACTAGAGTTTTTAGCTCTTCCATCTGCTCCACAGTAGGTTCTTCTGCCTGATATTTTGACATCATTTTTTTCAAGGCTCCACGTTGGTCAAAAGCAAGAGCTGAAATGACTCCTGCTTCATTGCTTACTTTTTCCATATATTTTCTTTTTTCTGCTGTTACTACCATCTTAAACCTCCTCGACTTCAATTTGAGAATACAATACTTCTGAATGTTCTAAGTTGACATAACCTGTCTGTTCTTCCTGAGCATTTAACATGCCCAAAACGTTTGCATTTTTTAGTAGTTCGACATCAGGTAATGCATGTTTCAAACTAGCTGCAATACCTGCAACGGTTGAATCACCCGAACCTACTGGATTGACGACATTTATTTTTGGAATTTTAACACGATAGAACTTGTCATTGTGCTTGGCAAAAGCCCCCTTTGCCCCCAATGATACGACTATCCATTCAATTCCTTGGAATAATTGACCAGATAGAACTGCTTTTAATTCTTGAATATCATCTGTGACATTTTTGCCAATTAACTGTGATAACTCCTCTGTATTCGGCTTGATAACTGTCGGCTTCTGCTGGCTTTCTAAAACGTTTTTCATGGCCTCACCAGAACAATCCAGAACAACAGCCACACCACATTTTTTACAAAGTTCAATGACCTTAACATAGTAGTTGCTAGCAAGTCCCTTAGGCAAACTTCCTGAAATAACAACAACATCTACATTGTTCAGAATAATTTCTAGATGTTCGATAAAATTCAAGGCTTCATGTTCTTGAATAGTTGGTCCTTGTTCTAAAATCTCCGTCTGTTGACCATCGTGAAGGACCGCAATGCAATTACGTGTTTCATTCCCAATTTCCACAAAGGAATTTTTAATATCATTTCGAGTGAGTTGTTTCTTTACATAACTTCCAATCTCACCACCAATAAAGCCAGTAGCCACAACATCTTCACCGATTTGTTTCAAAACTCGTGTGACATTGAGCCCCTTGCCTCCAGCTGTTTTTTGAACTTTTTCTACTCGATTGACCGTATCCAAATGAAAGGTATCCAATTGATAGGCAATATCAACGGACGGATTTAATGTGATCGTCAAAATCATGTGAGCCTCCTAGTCGTGGTATTCTCCACGATCCCACTTTTCAAGAAATTCCGTAAAGAACTCTGGATTAGCCTGCTCTTGATTGAGCGTTTCAACTGCTGCAATCTTTTCAATCAAACGTTTGTTTGCTTCAGTTGGTTTGTATTCTGCTTTAATGAAGGCTTCAATGATGTCACACATGAGCAGCTCGCCCGTAATCTTTCCTCCAAAACCAATGACGTTGGCGTTTAACTCTTCTTTTGCATAGAGTGCAGAGGTCATATCACGAACCAGGGCTGATCGAACACCAGGTACCTTGTTTACAGCATTGTTGATTCCAACACCTGTTCCACAAATACAAATTCCCAAATCTGCTTGTCCGCTTGCAACAGCTTCACCAACTTTTTTACCAAAGATTGGGTAATGAGTACGAACATTGTCATAAGTCCCAAAGTCCAATACTTCATATCCTTGATTTTTCAAATAATCTACCACAGCGATTTTTTCATAGGTTACAATATGGTCACAACCGATTGCAATTTTCATCTCTTCTTCTCCTTTATTTACAACAATTAGCACATTTTATTTAGCATATCGACACGAATTTGGTGACGGCCACCATCATACTCACCTTCAACAAATCCTTTAACAATATTTTTAGCAATTCCTTCTCCTACAATCTCACTACCGATTGTAATAATACGCGAATTGTTGTGTCCTCTTGTCATATAGGCAGAACGTTCGTCTGAAACTTCTGCAGCAATCATGCCTTTGACTTTAGTTGCGGTCATAAATGGACCAACACCATAAGCATCAATCACAATACCAAGATTTCCTTCCTCTTGATTGACTGCTGCAACTACTGCCAAAGTTGTATCAACAAAATCACTTCCATCACTGACATCTTTAAAGTCATATGATTTCTCTAGCAAATAATCTTTAATAACGTCTTTTAGTTTTGAGCCCGCTGGATCAGCACCGATAATGATTGTCATAACCTATCTCCTAACAAAAATAGAAAGTTGTAGCCATATGTGGCAGAAAATCGTTGTTTTGCAAAACTTAGAAAAGCGTTTTCGCTTTTTATGTTTAAATTATACAACCAAACAAACATAAAGTCAACATATTTTGTTTTGTTTTTGTTTGTTTTTTTCTTTTACAAACAAAAAACCAACATTTAGCTGTTGGTTTTGATCACTTTATGATTTCGTAGAAATAATTTCAATGTGGTTACTTAATAATTGGTAATTTTCATCCTTTGCATTCATATCTGTCACTAGAGCAGTTACATCGTTCAAATCACAGAAGGAAGTAAAATCATCTTTTCCAATTTTCGAGGCATCTAGCAGTAGATATTTTTCTAAAGAATGTTTAATGGCAATATTTTGCGTATAGGCTTCAGCTAGGGTAGAGGTCATGACATCAGTTCCCTTAAGTCCGTTACCTGAAAAGAAAATCTTGCTGAATCGCATTTTTTCTAAACTTATATTGGTAATTTCTCCTACAAACGATTCTGTCACTTGGCGATATTCTCCCCCCAGGAGAAAGACCTGAAAATCCTCTGTCTTCTTTTGAGATAAGATGGTAAAAACAGGCATACAATTTGTGATGACAGTGAGACGAGGATTTTTAATAGCTTCAGCCAGAAAGGCAACTGTTGTTCCTGGACCTAAAAATACCGTGTCTCCATCTTCTATCAACTGTGCAGCCCTTTCTGCTATCTCTTGCTTGGCTTCCTTATTTTGAATGTGTTTCTCAGAATGAGAATATTCACGATATTGAAATGCCTTATTACTTCTAGCACCGCCGTGTATTTTAGTTAAGACCCCCTGCTCTTCCAATTCGATAAAATCACGTCGAACCGTCATATCAGTAACATTTAGCAATTCAACAATCTCAGAAATTCGTACCGTACCTTTTTTATTTACCAATCGTGTAATTTCTTCTAGTCGTTCTCGTTTATTCATGTTTAATCCTTTGTTGTTTTTTTACATTATATCAAAAATCAACAAGAAGATGTTGGAATTTTGAACATTTGTTCGAAATTGATTGGAGGTTATTTTCTAGCATCGTTTGTTTGAAAGATGTCACATTAGTGAAAAAAGGGAAGAAGATAAGTGGACGCCTTTAAAACTATCTTAAATATTTAGCAAAATATTCTTTAAAGACATACGGTTCTAAACTCTTTTGAGAGACCTCTTTAGAAAGTTTAATGCATTCTTTTGCAGTTCCTTTTCCTGGTCGCAGATAAAATGCTCGTATCCCCTGAAGTAATTGTCCGGCACGGGAATGATACTCTTGATTTGTCATCTCATCTAAACGAATATCTACTGCGAGTGCGAATTTATTCCCATAAAGAATATCCTCTTCATATCTATGCCTAGTCATATAATCTTTAATATCATAAAGCATAGAATTCATATTTCTATAATTTGGTGTTCCTACTAACGCTCTACTCGCTCTATTTATACCGTCAACATAACTATATGCATCGTTTAGAGAATTAAAATCCCAAAACCTCTTAGAATCGAAATACTTATATTCCCTATCTAATTGTGATTTTAATGCTCGTAAAATAGATAATGCAGTACTCTTATCATTATTTTTTATTGCCATATAGGCTTCGTTAACCCCATCATTATAAAAATCAATGTGTTGATTAATTTCAGAACCTAAAATACCAGTAATATCAAATTCCAACAATTCAGTGTCTAATGTAATCATACTTCCTCCTTACTAAAATCTACACATCAACGAAAGACAAAACATCAACAATATCATCTAATTCGAAGTAATCTTGTGCCTTTTCAATAATCTGTTTATCATTACTCGGCATATAAATAATTAAATTTTTCATCGCCCTAGTAATAGTGACATAAAATAATTTTCTCATTCTATTTTGAACGTTCTCATTAGGAGAACCTTTTCCAAACAAGGTATCAAAATTATATTGATTCCATTGTCCATTATCTAATAAAACTAAAACATTCTCATATTCACTACCTTTAACCTTATGCTGCGTTATAACAGATACATATTCTCTGAGATAAGCAATACTATTTACATATTCTTGAAATGGCATTATCTTAAGTCGTGACCATAAATAATGTCCCCTACTTTCAATAAAATTAGTAAATAAGTCATCCTTTGAAATTAATCCACTTTCCTCTGCAAGTTCTATGACTTCTCCAATTGTAATATCATCAACAGAGATTTTTGTCATAACTTTAGATAAACTAATTTTATCTTCTGACGAAGTTATATTAAATTTAGTAATACGTAAGAATTCATTATGCTTACCTGTTTTATACAGCTCTAATAGCTCATAGATTAAATCTAACCTTTTAAGAATCCTATCCCTATCTGTGCCCGCTTCATATCTACTACTTAATCCATTAAATTTATAGGCTAATAAAGAATCTTTGTTAACTTTACACTTACTAATCACTTCTTCAAATGGATATGTCTTAATTTCATCGTAAAAAGCCAAAAGTTCTGGAGTAGATTTAATCACATCAATTATTAATGGGCCTCCACTTCCAACAGATATTTTAGCTTCTTCTACTAGTTCTTCAAACGTTTTTCCTTTATCAACTATCTTATCTTTATTGATTTTTTTCTTTATACCTGTAATTAATTTCACAAATAAATCAGTATTATATAATTCAAATAACTTAGAGAAACCTGCCATTTCTGCATTAAGTTTATGTGTCAGACGTAATTCTTTTGTTTTTTGGGGTGCATTAAATTCTAACTCTCTATATAGTTGACTACCTCTAAGAATTTCAAGTTGCTTAATATCACTCCCATAGACAAATTTCACTGTTCCTGGGATGATACTTCCATTATCCATATTAGGTGCTTTATCATCATTGGAGGGAGTTTGAACCAATCCATCATCTCTAAATTTATTAGCTAAATCAATAACTTTTTTAGGATTGCGACGATTTTGAGCTTTTGCTATCTTTTCTAAATTATACGAACTTAAGTCTCCTACGCCTGAGTCATAGATGGCTTGCATAGAATCTCCAAAAAATCCCACAATATTTTTCTTTGTTCTATTTTGTACATATTCCAATAAAATTTTTACAACTAACGGACTGGTATCTTGGTATTCATCTACAAAGATATAATCGGCCGTATCAATCAAAATATCGCATAACTTAGGGTATGTAGAAAACATTTTTTCAGCTAATATCAGAATATGGTCATGACTAATTTGGACGCGATTATCAATTATACTCATTGAATACCGTTCGCCATAATCTACACGAGTGTTTTCAAAATAAGCAACTGTAAGTGGATCTTCACTTGGATTGTCAAGAGGTCTAATAAATGCTTTCTGCTCATCATCATTTATTAACTCAATTAAACATAATTTGATTTCTTTTTGAAATTTTCCAATTATATACCAGATAAATTCATGAATCGTTGAGACCTTTAATTTATCATTAGTTATCCGCTCTCTAATTTCTGCAACAGCATTGTTAGTATAGGTAATACATACAATGGATTTATCTGGCTCGTCTCTTGAAATTTTTTCAATTATTACAATTAATGAATAAGTTTTTCCGCTGCCGGCTCCACCTTCAAGAATAAAATTTTGATTCCGTTCAATTGCATCAAACACTTTTTCTACTTCCGGCTCTATTGTTCTCTCAACCATAATAACCCCTCTGAAATATATTTAGGAACTTTCCAAGTATTTTTCTCATCTTCAAAATATAATAAACTGGATGCAAATGCAGATTTTTTGTTCACTTTATTCCTAGCAAATTTATAGAAATCTTCTATCTCACCATCATCAAAATTTTCTAAAGCTTCATATTCAATAAGACCATCTTTTCGTTTAATAATGAATTCTTTATTTAAACCGATAAAGGCATCCTCAAAACTAGCAGGCTGATAACCGTTGTCATCTTCAGGAATTTGATATGCAATTCGAAAATTCCCAATGCATTTTTCATCTTTTTGTTTTTCAGCCACTAATTCAAATTGAGTCTTTGCATCAGATTTCAAATTATCTTTTCCAAAAAAATCTATGATAGAGTTATTACTAATATGAGTACCGTCTATAGGAGCACAAGATTTATTAACAGTACGCACTCTTCCATTTTTATCCGTTATTTCTTCTTCCTTCGTACTGTCTATGTCCGTAATAATTAGTACTTTAATTCCTAAAAATTCAAATAGTTTCCTAAATACTTGTGAATGAGCACCTGTTTCAATGATTGAAATGTTTTGAGAAAGTAATGGCATTATATTTGAATTTTGTTTTATCGGATTAGCTATATCCACCTTTTGCATCATCGTTGGCAGTAAAATTCTTTCCGTATCACCCTCAATACAGATCACTTTATCAGCGAAAAATAATTCACTACTATTAAGAGTAAGATATTGCTTCACAAATTTATATCCAAGTCTATCTATACCATATTCTTCTTTTAAAGAATTAAAAGCCTTTGCTGTGGCAGTACCATTATTGCGCTTAAAATAAATTAAATCATTAAAATCACAATCAGATACAATATGCGATGAGTGAGTTGTAATTAAAGACTGGATGTCGTATGTATTACCTTTTCTTTTAAGCTCCTCTACATGTTCTGCTAATAAATCTTTTATATTCTTGATAAAAACATATTGCAATTGTGGGTGTGTATGCGACTCTGGCTCCTCAATATAAACCAAATTAATATCAGCAGGTTTATTTTTTATATCTGACATTAAAGTCTCAATTTCAAAAATCATTCCGTATAGATTTAAATACCCCAATCCATTATAGGTTTCTGGCAACAAACTACCATCGTGTCTATAATATAGTGTTGTATTATTACTTATAATATCTTTTTCAGACAGAGACGAATAAATTGCTAGTTCTGCCTCACCATCACTTCCACCAAATCTTTTTACTCGTTCAAATACCTGAGTAAAAATCCCTTTGCTGTTACCATCCCCACTATACGCTTTGGTTAAAGCTTCATCTGCCTCTATAATTGCAGATTGAAGTAAATTTTTTGCAGCATTATCAATATCATCACCATTATTTGATTTATAAAATAGATTTGATGTTTTAGATAACGAACGGTTATTTTCCTTATTTGATACTTCGCGACTTGCACTAATTCCTTTTACTTTAATAACTTTATGAATGTCTTTCATTTCAAGTAAATCAGACTTTTCTTCCGTCAATTTTTGAGTAGCAGGATCGTACCCTAGTGAAAAAACTTGCATATCGAAAAATTCACTCATATTTTTCTTCATAAATGACTCAAAACTTGAAAAATCATCTATGAAGTCACTAATCTTGTTATTTAAGTCACGGAGTTTTTGAATAGGAATTATATACGAAAATTCAAGAATGATAAAATTATTATCAGGATTTAAATCCATCATAAATGGCTGGATGTTTTGATAAGAATCTTCTTCTGAGTACTGAATCCAAATTTGAAGGTTTATTCCTAAAATAGGCTCTAATTCCGAGTCAGGGGTATCTGAGACCTTTTTTATATTTTCAAAAATTACTTTTCTATGATGTAAATTTATATCTTCCCAGGTTAAACTAGAACTTTTATTGATTATCTTTTCCAATACAGATAAAACTGATGTTTTACCGCAATTGTTTTTTCCAACAATTAATGACAATTCACTCTTCAACTCTAAAGAAAAATCCTTCAATAGACGATAATTTTGAACATTAATTTTTTTTATTTTCATAATTTTCCTCTCTATCTCTGTTACACAACTCCCTCAACCGCTCTTGTCCCACCTTCAACATCTCTTCCTCGACTTTATTCCATTTTCCAAAGAGGCATTCTTGTAGCACTTCTGCTGCGGAACCTTCATCAGTTTCAGAATCATAGACACAAGTTTTATCTCTTTGATAAATTTGAATCTGGTCAAAGAGTTTTTCACTTTCTAACTCCCTCAAGTTATCAACCAAGTTATCAACAATCCCATCGTGGTGTTCTTTTGGTGTTGCCCTGGCCTGATTGGGATCGATGGCATAAAGCTCTTCGTAACGAATCAAGGTGCTGAGATAAGAAAGCTCTGGTTTGGTACCAATTACAGCTAAAGAAACTTGGTATCCTTTCGAAGCTAATAATTGAGCAGTCTGACAAGGAACTTGAGTGGTACGCAAAGTCCCTTCAATCAGCAAATGATAACCCTGCGTGCTGAGTTCGTCAACCAGATGCTCTACCATTTTTCCTGCAAATCCCTTGGTATAGTCCACGCTGTCCCTGCCATACTTTTCTTGCAGGGCTAAGTAATTGGGATGTTGAGAGCGGTAGCTATCACCATCGATGATAATGATATTGCCTTGAAATTCTTTTTGCTTGATACGATGAATAGTCGTCTTACCTGCTCCGCTTTGTCCACCAAGTAAGATAGCTTTCGGTTGATCTGGAATCGTCTTTCCTCGGGTTAAAGCCCGAATTGTTCGTTGTAAAGCTTTCTGAAACTCAGCCACACTAAATTCTTCCAACTTCATTAAGCCACCACCCGATGATGCACCATATCTAACATCCGCTCAATACCGTCTAAATAGCCATTGTAACGCTCGATTTCATCGAAAGTATCGACAAGGTAAATTTTCGTATTGATCAATTCAGCCAAATCATCACTCATGAGAATCCAAGGATTTGTTTCATCATCAAAAGCAATATCTTGACTATCCTGATATCTATAAAGCTGTGATAAAATGGCTGCTCCACGTTCTTTTATCACTTCTACTTTTAAAGTCAATTGGTAATCTTCAACAGGTGTTAACATCTTGTCCTCCCCTACAATATCGATATAAGAGACATTAAATTTCTGACAAATACGGTCGATAAGTTCTGTTGAAACCGTACTGGTCCCATTTTCATAACGACTCAGGCTATTGCGTGAAATCCCAACCATTTTCGCAAATTCTGGCTGTGTTAAATCGTGTGTCCGACGTAGTGACTTGATGTTGTCTCCAATCATAGATAAAGACCTCCTCATATTTGCTTTCATTATACCATAAAAAACGGATAACGCACCAAAAATGGTGCATTCTTATTTTCTTATTTTTGGGTTAGCCGTCTGCAAGCCCCCTCGGAGAGCGTTTGTAGTTTTGATGGACCACAGGACTGTCAAAACTACAAAAACGTTACTTTTTGGCAAAAAGTAACAAAAAGCTAACTGTATCTGAGAGGAATATTTTAACCTTTCCCATCCGCTGGCACAAGTTCAAGGTCTATTTTCTTGAAATTTTCATGAAAATGTTTTGCTATGTGACTGGAGGAAAAAACATGTCTAAAAAGTTTTTAGCCGAATTTATCGGTACATTTATGTTAGTCTTTATCGGGACTGGCGCTGTTGTTTTTGGTAATGGTGTAGATGGTCTTGGTCATCTTGGAATTGCATTTGCCTTTGGTCTTTCTATCGTAGCGGCTGCTTACAGTATCGGTACCGTTTCAGGTGCACACTTGAACCCTGCTGTTTCATTGGCGATGTTCATCAACAAACGTTTGAATGCACAAGAATTTGCTACTTACGTGGCTGCACAAATTTTGGGAGCAATCCTTGCCTCATCAACCTTGATTTTCTTCTTGTCAAATGCTGGACTTTCAACAGCAAGTTTAGGAGAAAACGGATTTACAACTGTAAATGCCGCAGGTGCTTTCTTGTTTGAAGCAATCGCAACCTTTATCTTTGTTTTGGTTATCGTTACAGTCACTTCCGCAAGCAAGGGCAACGGAAAAATTGCAGGTCTTGTTATTGGCTTGACTTTAACTTTGCTCATCATCTTGGGCTTGAACGTGACAGGTCTTTCAGTTAACCCAGCACGTAGCTTGGCACCAGCTCTTTTTGTAGGTGGAACTGCACTTAGCCAGGTTTGGGTCTTTATCCTTGCTCCGCTAGTTGGTGCTGCACTTGCTGCCCTAGTAGGTCAACATTTATTGGAAACTGAAAAATAAGTTCAACGTCATTTGAGATGTTAACAAAAACAGAAAACTTCGCTCATCTGGGCGAAGTTTTTTGATTTATGATTTCCACAAACCGATGGGTAAATTGAGCAGTCATTCCCCAGATATTTTCTGGTAGATTTTCATAAAAGGGGACGGAGCGTTTGTGATGACTGAAAGGATAGTCAACCCCGCCTCTCAAACGTTCAAAGGGAAAGTCACAATCTGGGACAATCTGTGAATCCAGTTGATAATAGACAGGGGCCGTTTTCAGCAAGGTTTCCAGTGGAACTGTAAAGAATCGAGCCACTTCATCATTGGGTTGAAGAGTCTGCCAGTCCAAGTGAAGTCGACCGACAAAACAGCGAATCGTCGAGCGGCCAAAAACTAGATAATCGATTTCCCCTAGCAACTCAATTTGTTCCTGTTGAATGTCAAGTTCTTCTATAACCTCACGAATGGCAGCTTCTTCTGCTGTCTCGCCTTCATCAATTCCACCACCTGGGAAGGAGACTTCTCCCGGTTGAGAAATGGACTCGCTCCGAATCTCATATAAGACCTGCCACTGATTGTCTGACCAGACTAAGGGCAAGAAGACCGCATAGGAACGTTTTTCACCCAAGGGCTGGGGCTGATAGTCTTTCAATAATGCCTGCAATTGATCAGTCATGGCAACTCCCTACTAACTAGTGATTTGTGTTTATTTTAATGAATTTTGTGGCATCTGGCAAGAACTTTGTCTAGATAAAAAACTGAGAAGTTTCCTTCTCAGTCTAGTCCTTTATTTTCCTTTTAACATGCCCATAATGCCACGAGTCACCACGCGCCCAACTTCCCGTCCGACCTGGCTCATCAGGTTCTTGGTAAAGCGGTCCATCATGGAATCTGTTTTGCGACTGGCTGGCTGACTAGCTTTTTGTGCTGTTTTAGCCGCTTCTTTCTGGGCTTTCTCTTCCATTTTTGCGGCTGCCTTAGCCTGTTTTTCCGCCTCGGCCTGCTCGGCTTTTTTGATGAGTTCGGCTTCTTTGGCCTCTGTCATGGCTAAAATCTGCTCGTGGGCAGATTCACGGTTGATCGCGTCAGCATATTTTTCCATCAAAGGAGAGTTGTTGATGACTGACAAGAGGGCGCTCGGCTCCACCGTTCCAAGCATACTCTTCGGTGGATAAATCAAAACCCGATCCGCAAAGCTTGGTGTGCCATCTGCTTGAAGGGTAGACACAACAGCTTCCCCCACTTGCAACTCCTGAATGACCTTAGCCAAATCCTTATCACCTTCTTGACGGAAGGTTTCGGCAACAGTCGCAACTGTTTTGAGCTCTTTTGGTGTAAAGGCGCGAAGACCGTGTTGGATGCGATTTCCCAGCTGGGCTGCCACGCTATCAGGAATATCCGTCGGATTCTGCGTTACAAAGAAGACACCTACACCTTTTGAACGAATCAAACGAACAATTAATTCAATCTTTTCAAGAAGAACTTTTGGAGCATCTTTGAAGAGAACATGAGCCTCGTCAAAGAAGAAGACCATCTTAGGTTTGTCCAAATCGCCCACCTCAGGCAGCACTTCATAGAGTTCTGACAAAAGGCTGAGCAGGACTGTCGAATAAAGAGTTGGTTGATTGAACAGCTCAGTAGCTTGAAGAACGTTAATAACACCACGGCCATCTTCTGCTGTACGCATCAAGTCAGCAATGTCAAGGCTTGGCTCACCGAAGAAAATCTTACCACCTTGTTGCTCCAAAACGACCAGACTACGTAAGATAGCACCAACCGAACGAGCTGGAATATTTCCATAATATTGGCTCAGCTCTGCTGCATTTTCAGCCACAAAATTGAGCATAGCACGCAGGTCCATTAAGTCAATCAAGAGAAGACCACGCTCATCTGCCACGCTGAAAACGATATTCAAGATGGACTCCTGAGTATCATTCAAACCCAGTAAGCGCGTCAATAAGACAGGCCCCAGCTCTGAAATAGTCATGCGGACAGGAGTCCCATTTTCCCCCAAGACATCCCACAACTCAACTGGATAAGCTACGGGACTATAATCTGTATAGTGAGTCTTCTCTAGACGACTAGGGTCAATCTCCTTGGTATTGGCCGCAACCAAACTATTCAAATCACCCTTGATGTCCGATAGAAAGACCGGGATTCCCGCATCACTTAACTGCTCCGCCAAGACCTTTAAGGTCACGGTCTTCCCTGTACCTGTCGCACCTGCGATGATTCCATGACGATTGAGTCGCTTGAGCTGCATCTCTGCTCGACTGCTTCCATAGCCAAAAGCAATAACATCTGACATATTCTAGCCTCTTTTCCGATTTTTTCTAGCTTTATTGTAGCATAGTTTTTGGAAAAATAGCAGAGCAGACAACTTTACATTGGATATACCAAGAGAAAAAGAAAAACCCGACGAATCGGGTTCTCTATATTATAGATACAAGAATTTGAATAGTGCAACAGCGGCAATTGATGCGATAATTGGAGCACATACACCAACCCAAGCATACCACCATTTTGAATCAGCCTTGTTTTCACCAAGAACAGATTTTGGAAGAAGGGCATGGACGATACGTGGACCAAGGTCACGTGCTGGGTTAAGACCAGGACCTGTTGGACCACCAAGAGCCGCAACAAGTGCCATAACTAGGAAACCAATGCCTAAGTGAGCAACTGCAATTGAACCTGCAGTATAGGGAGCAGTCATTGTCTCAGCGACTGTTTTATCATAGCCTTGTTCAATCAATTTACCAACCAACTCTGCACCAAAGAAATGTTTGGTCAAAGCAAGGGCACCGAAGAACAATACAAATGAACCAACGAACTCATTCAAGAAACCATTAGTTGTCGCAGCTTTACGGCTTTCTTTTGTTCCGTTATCAAGCGCACTGATAGTTGAGAATGAACCAAGAATATGGTTAGAATTTTCAGTTTTCAAGAAGTAAGGTTTGTAAACTGCTACAACCACTAACTGACCAAACATTGCGCCTAACAATTGAGCAACAATGTATTGAGCAACGTGAGCCCAAGGGAAGAGACCTGAAACAGCCAAACCAAGTGTGAAGGCTGGGTTGATATGGTTACCAGAAACGTTACCAAACATCAATGCTGGCATCATAACTGCCAAACCATAGCCAATCGCAATGAGAATCCAACCAGAGTTGTTTCCTTTTGTGCCTTTTAAATCAACGTTTGCAACTGTACCATTACCAATGATAATAAGGAGTGCAGTCGCTAAAAATTCAGTGATATATTTCACTGTCCATGTAACATCCATATTTTTCTTATATTTCCTTTCAAAAGTTAAATTTTTTTTGGACAACAACCATTTTATCAAGTATAATAAACAAAGTAAAGCCATTCGACAAAAAGAAAACGTTTACCCTATAAAAGTAGTAGATAAAGTGAGGAGATTAGGATGGGAGCTACCCAAGATACACTACTATATACAATTGAAAAAAGCATTAAGAAAAAAGCAGATTTGTTTGAACACAGTTTTTCTGCCTACGCTGTTCGATCGATGTTAGCCAGCCTCTATCTAGGTTTGGGGATTGTCATTTCTCTTTATACCGCAGATAAACTCAACCATGTCGCAGAAGGACTCGGGAAATTTAGCTATGGGTTGATGTTTGGTTGGGGGCTACTCATGATTTTATATATGAATGCCGAACTAGGAACATCCAACATGATGTATATGACAGTAGCCAGCCATCGAAAAACGATTCCTACTAAAACAGCCCTCAAGATGTTGGCAACCTGTATCCTTTTCAACTTTATCGGTGCTGTCCTTGTTTGTTACTTGGTTTCATTGACACTGCCTTATCAGCACGTTGATGCTCACAGCTACCTATTTGAAGCGACAGTGACAAAACTAGAAAAAACACCTCTTACCCAGTTTATTGAAGGAATCTTTGCTAATATTGTTGTGAATATCGGCGTATTTACCTTCTTACGCATCAAAGATGATGCCGGACGTCTCATTTCCGTTATTTTCATCATCTTTATCTTTGCTTTCTTGGGATATGAGCACGTCATCGCAAACTTCTCCCTTTTCTCATTGGCCTTTTTTGCAAATGGTGGACCAGTTGAGGGAATGACTCTATTAAGTGTACTAAGTAATTTCCTCTTTTCTGGACTAGGAAACTACGTGGGTGGCGGTCTCTTTATCGGACTTCTTTATAGTTGGTTGAATAATCAATCCAAACTTTATGTAGACTAAAAAAAACTACGGTTGAAATTCCTACCGTAGTTTTTTTATTGTAAGATAATCTGCGCAACTATAGGACTAATCACCACATACATGATACCTGTAATCCCAATAGCTAAGCCAGCCATCGCCCCTTGCGTATGCCCATATTTTATCGCTGTACCCGTTCCAATGGCATGCCCTGTTCCTCCCAAAGCAAGACCAACAGCTACCGGGTCTTCAATTTTTAGTAACTTTAAAAAGACTGGGCCAAGAACACTTGTCAGAATCCCTGTTGCAACAACGACTACAAGAGTAACAGTTGCTATTCCTTGCATTTTATCAGTAATACCAACAGCCATAGCAGTGGTGACTGATTTTGGAAAAAGAGAGATTGCTAGAAAAAAATCCATTCCAAACCATTTGGCAATTAGGGCAGTAAAGACAGTATTGACAATACAGGCAACAAAAATTCCCAAAAGAATACTTCGAATGTGATGTTTCATTAGATGGAAAGAACGATACAAAGGAATACCCAGAGCTACTGTTGAAGGCACAATAAGCATATTTAGATAGGAACCTCCTGCATAATATTCCTTATAGGAGATACCTGTCATTTTTAAAAAGACAATAATCAATCCTGTAGCTACCAACAGTGGGGTTGTGATTGGATGAGGAAATCTTCGATAAATCAGCATTCCAATTAAATATGCTGCAATTGATAACATAATACCAAAAATAGGATTGGAAAAAAGTTCAGTCATGAATTCCCTCCGTATCAATGTAGTCACCTTCAAACTTTTGCTTCACAAATTGAACAACAAAACCAATTACTAAGATATTTAAAAAAATGGCGCCTAAAATGACGATGATAATAGGAAGTAAATAATCTTTAATTGCATCAAATCTCTCCATAATGCCCACCGCTGCAGGCAAAAAAAGAATGGTCATGTTAGCCAGCAAAAAATTTCCAACCGTATGAATGTGGCGAAGACGAATCAATTTGAACTCTAGGGCTAAAAATAGGAGGATTAAGCCAATAATACTTCCCGGAATAGGAAGATGAAAAATAGTCGAAATAGCTTCTCCTAAAAATGAAAATACCAGAATAATCATAAACTGAACATATAGTTTCATATTTACACCACCTTAAATACTACTAATCCATCTGAGGTCATTCTCTTTTAGTCTAGAAAATCCCTTAATGTCAGTACTGTTATTAAGTTTACTACTCTGAAAATATTTTTCAAGGCTATAAAACGTTTACACATTAAAAATTTGTCTTAAGCTATTTTATTTATTTTGCACATAATCACTTGACAATTTATTTTTGTAGGTGTATATTTAATATATAACAAATTTTGATATATACAACTAAATACTATATATCAAAACCGAACCTAACTAACAACAAAGGAAAGGAGCGTCCTATGCATTTTCCAGTCCCCGCAGTGCTGACAGAATTTCTCATCATGGCTATTTTGGAATCCGATGATTCTTATGGCTATGAAATCTGTCAGACCATTAAATTAATTGCCAACATCAAGGAGTCCGCCCTCTATCCCATCCTAAAGCGATTGGAGCAAAATGACTTTTTGACTACTTATTCCCAAGAATATCAGGGTCGTATGCGCAAGTATTATAGCCTAACTCAGTTAGGTCACGAAGAATTGGTCCGACTCAAAGATGACTGGGATACCTATACAAACACGATAAACGGCATCATAGAAGGGAGCGTCCGCCATGACAAGAACTGAATACATGGAGCAGTTAGAAAAATATCTCAAAAAACTGCCCCACAAAGAATACTTTGAAGCCATCAGCTTCTTTAATGAGTATTTTGACGAGGCTGGACCAGAGCGTGAAACAGAAATTATAGAAGAACTTGGTTCACCAAAAGAAGCTGCCAGCGAACTCATCAACAACATGCTCAACAAACAGATCCAAGAGGAGAAGGATCAACAAGAACCTATTCAACTCAACTGGAAACTCTGGGTTGGTCTGGGAGCCTTAAGTATGACAGGTCTCTTCTCTTTCTTCCTACTCTTTATCATGGGAGAGTTCATCGGAGTCATTCCTCTGTTTGCAACTCTTATCCTCGGCGCCTTTCTCCTCGGTCGCTACTTCCGTAATTTTAGCCAAACAAAACGAACGCTCTGGTTGGCTATCCTAGCTGTCATTTCCCTGCCTATCGCCATTCCACTTTTGCTTATTCTCCTAGCTAGTCTATTGGGATTGGTGGCGCTCATCTTGGCCCTCATTGTCGGTGCCTTTGTTCTGGGTGTCGGACTTCTCACCAGCGGTGGCTATCTGATTTGGGAAGCCTTTAGCCTTATGTCAGAAGGTTTCAATATCTTCCTCATGGGGTTTGGCTCAGGTTTGTCTTTGATTGGCGGAGCTATTCTCATCTACATCTTGACTGGATTTTTTGCCTACTGGTCTTGGCGACTGGTCAAGGCTTGCTTCAAATGGATCTTGAAACGAGGTAAACGAGCATGAAAAAGAAACTAACCATCGCCATTATTATCGGCTTTGTCAGCCTGATTGCAGGCTTAATTCTGGCTGGCATTGGATTTTTCACAGGAGGCGTAACCCGCTTAGAAGAGGTTGCTGCTCCGACGGAAGTCCATAAGACCTTCACAGATTTGAATACCATTAAAATTGACTTTATCCCCCACAGCGTCTATATCAAGGAGTCTAGCGATAGCAACTACCATGTGACCTATGCCAACTCCGACAACAATATCCAAAACCCTCTAAAACTCAGTGAGAAAGACGGCGTCTTAACCCTCTCTGCACAGGAACTAAAATTTGCCATTGAGGGAATCATGCAGTATCTGGGAGAAAGGTTGGCCCAACGTCGCATCAATGTCTTCTCAGTCACCATTGAAGTGCCTAAAGGGAAGACTCTGAAAAAGCTTACAGGATATAGTTCCTATTTATATAATTATGGAGGCTTTTCCATTGAGAATGCCCATATACAAGAGGTTGACCTATCCGCTGGTATCTTCCTTGATAATGCACAAATTGACAGCGGTAAAATCACAGCTGGTTACTTTGAAGCTGTGAATTCTGCACTCAGAAATACCTCTATATCTGCAAATGAAGCTTCAGTCAATTTAATCGAAACCAGTTTGGAAAATGTTACAATTAAAAACTACCAAGAACTAAATGCAGATCAATTGACTATCATAGGAAAAAACGTCCTCACTCCTTCCGAATACAGCCTATCTGTTACAAATATAAACCTAACAGATAAGAGCTTACAAGACATCAATCTGAATATCAGTACACAGCTGGACATCAAAACACTTGCGGAACACTTAGGCTACCACTATGAAACCCTTGAAGAACTAAAGCAAGCTGTTGGTGATATGAGTTACTTCAACGAACAAGCTGAAAACGTTGGTATTTTCACTAAAGATAAGTATCAAACATTATCAATCAAAAAAGAGGAGGATAAACAAACCTTAACTTTGGAGAAAAAAGAGAGCAATAATAGCCTGACCATTACTTCAACTAACGCAACCATTAATTTACGAACACCAACACCAAAATAACTACATCGACCAAAAACCAACTGTCCACATTGTGAGCAGTTGGTTTTATTATTATTCATCTTTTTGATTATAAATCAAGAGACCTAGTCCCATAAAGCCTACTAAGAAGAGGCTCAGCATCCAAACTTGATGACTACTATTTCCAACCATAGAAATGGTTTGACGAAGGCCTGAAACAGAATAGGTCATTGGAAGATAGGGCTGAATGACTTGGAAGAAACGTGGGCTGAGTTCGATTGGGTAGGTACCTGCGCTTGATCCAAGCTGTAGTAACAAGATAATTAAACTTGCGAAGGAGCCGAAACGATTGTTCCAACCCACCAAGGCTGTAACGAGGGCCATAAAGGTCCATGAAGCTAAGAGGATTAATCCCAAGGTTGCCATAGGATGAGCTGGATCGATTCCAATCAAGCGAAGAACACCGTACAGAATCAGTGCTGCTAGGCTGGCTATCGTACCATTCAGTAACAATTTCCCTTTAGCCCAATCCCAACGATTTTTGTAGGAACGATTATCAATGTGTTTGACAAAAATAACATTCGCTGACAAGGCTGCAACCATTAGTGCGACAGATACCATGTAAGGAGCCATTCCGACACCGTTGGTTTTCACCTCATCTTGATCACTGTGTTCCAAGGTGACTGGCTGAGAAACCGCTTGTGCATTTTTGTCTTCTACAGAGATGACTGATAGTTGTTGACTGGCTGAGCTGAGTGAATTCGTTAGGGTTTCACTGCCTGTACGAAGACTGGAAATACCGCTTGTCAAGGTTTGACCGCCACTAGCTAATTGATCCGCACCAGCAATTAATTGCTGACTACCAGATGCCAGTTGTCCTGAACCGCTGACAAGTTGACTAGAGTTAGCAGCTAAGGTTGCCAATCCTGATGTTAACTGGCTACCTCCAGATTGGATGCTACTATTATTCGCAACCAACTGGGCTCCACCTGTTGCTAATTGGGCAACACCTGCGGTATAGGCTGTTACTCCTGACATGAGTTGACTCGCTCCATTTGATAATTGCGTTTGAAGTTGACTCACACCACTCGTCAAGGTTTGAGTTCCTGGTAGAACTTGCCGGTTCAAAGCGGTGTTGACCTGACTCAAGCCACTTGATAGGTTTTCAATGGCTGTTGTAGCTCCTGGCAATGCTTGATTGGCAGCCGTGTTAATCTGACCGACAGCTGATTGTAGCTGGCTCATTTGTGTTGCCATTCCAGAAAGACTTTGTAGGCTAGATAAGGCTTGACTGAGTTGAGACAATTGACCCAAAATCGTTTGGGCTGCTGTCGCTGTTGTCGAAGGCGAGTTTTGGAGGGCGCCAACCAATTCAGCTTGCTGATCAGCTGTCAAGTTCTGATAGGTAGCCGTTGCTTGCAAGGCTGCAATGCTGGCTGTTTTATCAGCTTGGGCTGCAGTCAACAATCCTTGAGCTTGAGCCCCCATCTCTGTCAAGAGGCTAGATAGAGTAGAGGTATCTACTGCAAGTCCTCCTATACTTGAGAGGCTATCATTTAATTGACTGATGGCTGCTTGCAACTGAGGAAGTCCTGTCAATAAGGCCTGTATCTGACTAGACTGTTCAGCAGACAAACTAGTTGAACTAGCGAGTTGCTTCAAGCCTGCCTGCAATTGATTGGCTCCCGTTACCAGTTGTTCAACCTGGCTTGCTCCTGATTGCAATTGTCCCACCCCAGCGATGAGCTGAGAGGAATTGGCATTTAATTGCTCCGCACCTGAAGCAAGACTCGCCACCCCATTTGTGTAGGTCGTTAAGCCACTGGACAGTGTTTGACTGCCTGTCGCAGCCTGATTGACTCCATCTGTATAAGATACAAGACCGGTGGCCAATTGATTTGCTCCTGTCACGAGTGATTGACCCGAAGTCGTTAAAGTAGTCAGTCCATTTGAAAGTGTTTGACTGCCTGACTCCAATTGACTAGCTCCATTTGTTAATTGTTGGCTACCATCTGCCGCCTCGACCATGCCAGATTGAATCTCTCCCATACTGTCAAAAACGGCAGAGGTGTATGTTTCGGTAATCGTCTCTGAAACAGATTCCTTTAATTTCTCCATAGCTGATTCGCCCATCTTAGAAGCGACAAAGCTGTGACCTTTAGAGGTTTGGTAAGAAATCGTTAGTGGTTCAGGCTGATCCGTCAAGAGACTAGATGCTTTTTCTGATAAATCTTCTGGTAGGGTGATGACCATATAATAGTCCCCTTCTTCCAAACCTTTTTCCGCATCCGTTTCTGATACAAAGTGGAAATCCAGACTCTTGCTCTCTTTCATATTATCCACCATATCATCACCAATGGTGAGGGTTTTATCTTGAAAGCTCGCCGACTGGTCTTGATTGACAACTGCTACAGGCAACTGGTCTAGTCGGCCGTAAGGATCCCACATAGAGGTTAGGAAACTAATGTTATATAAGGCTGGGACACAGGCAATACCAATAATGGTAACCAAAGTCATTGGCTTTTTTAAAATATTCTTCACTTTTCGTAACATAAGCAACTCCTTTAGACATACTGTCCAAAAACTGATAAAATACATTATACAAGTATCATTTTCAAAATCAAGTCAGAAGAATTGTTTTTGGACATTGTGTCCAAAAATGTTCAAAAGGAGAAATTATGGGAACAGATAATCGGAAAGAACGAACTCGACAGGCTATTTTGGAAGCTATGGTAACCTGCTTGGAATCACAAGGATTTAATGACATTACAACCACCCACCTAGCCCAGACTGCTGGTATCAGTCGTTCCAGTTTTTATACCCACTATAAGGATAAGTACGAATTAATCGACTCCTACCAACAAGGACTTTTTCACAAATTAGAGGCTATATTTGACCGTTATGATGGCAATCGCCAATCATCATTTTTAGAAATTTTCGAGTTGCTCTATCGTGAAAAATTGCTTTCCGCCCTACTGACCCATAACGGAACTCAAGAAATCCAAAATTTTCTTATCAATAAGGTCCGACTTCTTGTTGCCAATGATTTAGCGGAGCGCTTAGGAAAAGAGAATTTATCACAACTGGAAAAAGAATACAGCAGCATCTATTTTTCACATGCCTTCTTCGGTATCATGCAGGTATGGATTAAAAATGGTAAGCAAGAATCTCCTCAATATATGACCGATTTTCTAATAAAAATGTTACCTTAAATGTGACTTTTTACCGCCACTTTCTGGGGAATATGTTATAATATCCTTATCTTACGCAAACGTTTTCAAACAGGAGATTATGATATGATTCAAGCTGAACATCTATCAAAAACCTATTCCATCATAGATAAGGAAGTCGGTCTCAAAGGTTCGATTAAGGCCTTTTTCAAGCCAAAGAAAAAGTCAATCCCTGCTGTTCAAGACATTTCCTTGCAGGTAGAAAAAGGCGAAATCATCGGCTATATCGGCTCTAACGGTTCTGGTAAATCCACCACCATCAAAATGCTTACCGGAGTTCTCTTCCCAGACCAAGGACAGGTTCGCATCAACGGACTCAATCCGCAAGAACACCGTAAAGAAGTCAATAAACAAATTGGAGTTCTCTTTGGGCAAAAATCCCATTTGGATTGGAACTTGCCTGTCCAGGAATCTTTTATCCTTCACGCAAAAATTTATGATGTTCCAGATAAGGTATTCAAAGAGCGATTGGCTGTCTTGATTGACCTATTGGACTTGGCTGATATTATGAAGCAACCAATCCGTAATCTGTCACTCGGTCAACGGGTTCGCTGTGAATTTGCGGCTATCTTTATCCACCAGCCTGCCGTCGTTTTTTTGGACGAGCCAACCATTGGTTTGGATGCCAGCGTTAAGGAGACCATTCGCTCCTTCATCCGCTATATGAATCAAGAATACCAGACCACTTTCTTGATTACTTCCCATGATATGAAGGACATTGAAAGCCTCTGTGAGCGGATTTTTATCATTGATAAGGGCAAAAAAGTCTACGATGGTTCACTGACCGTCCTCAAAGAACGCTTTTCCACAGTCAAGACCATTCTCTTCTCCACAGAAAAACCAATTGAACAGGACTTACAATTGGAAGGCTTGGAATTTGTTCGTAAAGATGATTTTCACTTTGAAATCCACTACCAAAGCAAGGTCTGGACTAGTGCCCAGGTGATTGAGCAAGTTTTCAATCATTATTCAATTGAAGATGTCACCATGAAGGAATTGGAAATTGAAACCATGGTCCGCCAAATTTATGAGGAGGGTATCCATGCGTAAATATCTCTACATGACCCGCCTGACCATGATGAATGCCATGCAGTACAAGGCTTTCTTTCTAGCGACTTTCGTTTCACTGGCAGTGAAGATTTTGGTGGCTCTCTATGTCTGGAAAACCATTTTCTTCACTCAATCAGAAGTCAATGGCTTTACCCTGCAAACCTTTACTACATACATCATCTTTGCTAATCTACTAGCCAGTTTAAATTCCTTCTCACTCGGAGAAGATTTGTCCTACAGCATTTTGAAAGGGAGCATTGCGGGGGAATTTCTCAGACCCTATTCCTTTATCCTAGCCCTCTTTTTCAAAGACCTTGGAAATAAACTCTTGGAACTGATAAAATTTGCCATCGTATTTATCGGTATTCTACTTGTTCATCAAGATTTCTACCTGCCTGACGGCCAGACCATTTTGCTCTTTCTGGTCAGTTCGATTTTAGGGATGTTTATCGTTCAATTACTGGATATGGCTTTTGGCTTCTTAGCATTTTTTACAGTCAATGCCTGGGGAGTCATGCTTCTGAGAATGGGACTTTTCAATCTAGCCTCTGGGGCGCTTTTGCCACTCAGCTTCTATCCACAGGCTGTGGAAAACTTTTTGAAACTCCTTCCCTATAATTATGCGGTTAACGTTCCAGTTTCCATTTTATTGGGACAGGAAAGCGATCTAACAGCTTTGGGACTGCAAGTTATATGGATACCCATTCTAGCCTGCTTCATCGCCGCTCTTTGGTCCCAAGCCAAGCGTCGTATTGTCATTTTTGGAGGTTAACATGAAGAAATATATCAGCCTCTATCTATATAACATCAAGGTCTACATGATGGCCCAGATGTCCTTTCGGGTGGACTTCTTCATCGGGCTATTCTCCTCTTTGATTGAACAAATTGTCTACCTGATTTTCCTCAACATCCTCTTTGGAAATATCAAGGAAATCGCTGGTTTCAACTACGGTCAAATGCTTTTCATCTATGGAATAGCAACCGTCGGACGCTCCATTCACTTGATTTTCTTTGACAATCTCTGGATGTTTGGCAGTCGCTACATCCGACAAGGCGAATTTGAACGCCTCCTCCTCATGCCTGTCAATCCTCTTTTTCAGCTTATCTGTGAACGAATCCAGCCACAAGGAATCGGAACAACCCTCATCGGTTCCCTTGCACTAGCCCAAGCTTCCAAGGAACTGGGTATGGAATGGAGTCTTGGAAAACTAGCCCTACTAATCTTTATTGCCATTTGTATCGGCCTACTCTATGCAGCTATTCAGCTCGGTCCAACTGCTCTAGCATTTTGGATTGTAGAATCATTTCCTTTGACTATGGGAATTTTCGCCCTCAATCAGATGGCTCAATACCCACTCAATATCTATCCAAAAATCATTCAAATCCTGCTGATTTTTGTTTTCCCTTATGCTTTTACAGCCTATTTCCCAGCCCTCTACTTCCTAGACCTGTCTATGTGGGGACTGGCTTTGCCACTGGTTGTCCTGATCTTATTTACCATCAATTACAAACTCTTCCGCCATGGTATGACCAAGTTCACCAGCGTTGGAAATTAAAAAAAGCTAGCATTCTCTGGATTGAGAACACTAGCTTTTTTCTATATACTTATAAAATATAGTCGTTTAGTTTGCTTTTAGTACTAGCTTCAAAGGTTCGGGGAACCTTTGGAGGCTGGAAATAAAGCGAACAACGTTCGCATCAAAAAGTCGCAGGCTGTACTGGAGTACGGCAAAGCGAGTTCAAATCACTCCTGTGGAGTGTTTGAAGTTGGAAATAAGGAAACGACGTTTCCTCGCTCGTCGAAGTAATCAAAGATAAACTAAATGACTATATATTCTTCAATGACCTGCATGACCCCTGCCTCCAGATGGCTGGGAGCTCGGTACTTGGCTACCGCCTTGACCTTGTCTGTCGCATTTTCCATGGCATAGGAATGCCCAGCATAGGACAATAACTCAATATCATTGTCTGAATCACCGAAGGCCATCACCTGTTCAGGTTCGATATCCAAACTGGTCAAAACCTGTTCCAAGCCCCATGCCTTATGAATCCCTTCTGTCAATATATCAATGGAGCCATAGCCACTAGTCACTGCAACCAGCTGACCTTGAAAAGCCTGGTTAAACTCTTCCGTTATCGACTCCACACGCGCTTCAGGAATCCAGAGACCAACCTTATAAATAGGTTCTAAATTAGGATAGGCACTGAGGTCGTCTAAATAGGTCACACGATTTTGGAAGGCAGCCATTTGGGCTGGTTCTATTGGCAAATCCGTCCCTGCAAATGGCATACCTGCCCCAGCCTGCATATAAATGTTTTCTTCATTCGACAACATCAAACATATATCCGCCCAACGTCCTTTGAAAAAATGCAGTATTGCTTCGACTTCTTCTTGCTGAATAGCACGTCGAATCATTGTTTTGCCATTTTGATAAACATGGGCACCATTATCAGCCACAAAAATCAGTCGATTTTCAAATCCTTGGCATAATTGTAGCAATCGCCCAATTCCATTGCCACTAGCGATAACAAAAGGAATCTTTTTCTGATCTAGTTGATCCAAGACCCTTAAAAATCGCTCCCTATCAAAACTCCCCTGGCCATCTAAAAAGGTCCCATCCATGTCTGTTGCAATTAATCGAACTGTCATCTTCTCTCTCCTCACCATACCAAATTGACAAATTCCTTCATTTCCTGATAGGCTGTATCCACACGCGCCTGCGTATCTAGATCCAATTGTCCATAGTATCGACCACCAGCGATCCAGTCTTCCAATACATAGGTCTGATAGCTAAAACGCTCATAACCATCTAGTGAATACGTTCCCTGAGAGATACGATTCACCCAGGTTGGATGCGCTTGGGCTGTCCGAATACTTGTCTGCCCATTCTCTTTCTGAATCCTTATATCCATCAAGACACCCCGCTCGGTCCATTGGGAATTTGGTGTATCATCCATGCTTTCAATACGCTGATTGGACAGGAAATTCCCCATCGAATAGATAATCAATTTTCTCTGACCATCTTTTTCAATAATCTCTGCGGGCTCGACTACATGCGGATGCCCACCAAGAACGATGTCTGCTCCCCAATCAACCATTTGATGGTACAAACTGGTTTGTTCCTCCGTAGGCTCCAACTGATATTCCACACCCGTCTGAGGCATGACGATGGTAATATCTGCCTCTTTCTCGGCTCGTTTAATCTCAGCCTGCATCTTTTCTTTATCAAAATCCGATAAATAGGCATCATATTCCTCCTGACTCAGCAAAGCCTCCATCCCATTGAAACCGTAAGCATAGGCTAAAACAGCTATACGGATACCATTGACTTCCCGAATGTAGAGTGGTGCAGTTGCCCGATTGCCTTCAGCGTAGACACCGACTGTATCCACACCTGCCTCTCTAAATGTATTGACAGTGGAAACCAATCCAGAAAGATGTGAGTCCAAAATATGATTGTGGGCTAAGTCCACCAAATCGTAGCCCGCATCATGGATATTGTTGGCGACAATGGCAGGCGCATTAAAAAGTGGGTAACCTGCTAATTCGACATCTGGGGAAATGGTCCCTTCAAAGTCTGCGATAGCGAAATCAGCCTGTTCTATCCAGGGCTTTACGTAGGTAAAATTCTCAGAAAAATCGTAACTTCCATCTGGCTGTTCTGCTCCTCGAAGAATAGGCAAGTGATAGAGTAAATCTCCATGGGCCATGATGCGAACAGAATTATCTGAGTGCATTGATTCTGATGCCTGATTCAGCCTAGGAACTAGCTGCTCGCTTACAATAATAATCGCCAAGATAATAGTCGCTAAGCCACAAATAAAAAACAAATGCATCTTTGTCCGATAGGACGCATATCGTTTTCTGCGAATAGAGTTCGCCCTTTTCTCCATACCTTTATCCTCATACTCCCTACTTAAGAACCTTTGTTCAAAATACAGTCAGTAGTCTCTCAAAAAACTATTTCTTCCATAAAAGCACATCACTTATAAATAGAGGTTCTAATATTAGTATACGACATTTTTGCTAAAAAATCTAAATAAAATCAGAATTCCATCTCACAAATATATGTTTCCGACTATGTATTCCATTCCTCAAACGATTATCAGACCGATCTTCACAGACCATTTAAAAAGAGCTAACATTATCCCTTCCTAACTCCCTAAAAGATTATCTGGGAGAACGGTACAATGTTAGCTTCTTTTTATGTCTTCAACAGATGATTTTAATCATCTAAGTGCTGTAGCTTGCCACGAAAATCTTCAATCGTTTCATAGCCTTTTTCAGCCATGATGGCCTGCAATTCAGCCGTAATGCGTTCAAAGGCTGCCACACCTTCCTTTTGCAGGGTTGTTCCAACTTGAACCATGCTGGCTCCACAGAGAATGTGTTCGAAGGCATCCCGACCTGTCAAGACGCCACCAGTCCCAACAATCTGAATCTCCGGTTTCAAGCGCTGGTAAAAAGCGTGGACATTGGCAAGAGCAGTCGGCTTGATATACTCTCCACCGATACCACCAAAACCATTTTTAGGCTTGATGACAACTGACTCATCCTTGATATAGAGACCATTTCCAATCGAATTGACACAGTTGACAAACTTCAAAGGAAACTGGTTGAAAATCGCTGCTGCTTGGTCAAAATGCACAATATCGAAATAAGGTGGCAACTTAATACCGAGTGGTTTGGTAAAGTAAGTGAAGACCTCCCGCAAGATGGTTTCTGTCGTTTCAAAATCATAGGCAATCTGCGGTTTTCCAGGGACATTGGGACAAGAAAGATTTAACTCTGTCAGCCCCTTAAAATCACTGGCTTCTACAGTTCTCAAAATCTCATGAGTCTCATCAGGCGACATTCCAACTACAGATAAAACAAATGTGCGTTCTGGCTCCGTTTCCTGCAATTCTAGTAGATAATCCAAATAGTAAGCCAAGCCCTGATTTGGCAAGCCCATCGAATTGATAGAACCAAGCGGAACATTCTGATAACGTGGTTCTGGATTACCCGCGCGGTAGTCCAAGGTTGCTGTTTTTGTCACAAAAGTACCCGCCTTCGAGTTCTTAACCGCATCCAATTCTTCCTTGGTCATGCACCAAACCCCTGCCGCATTCATCAAACAATTACCAAAGGTAAATCCACCGAGTGTCGTTGCTGTTGAAACCATCTTTCCTCCTATTTTCGCTCGATAGATGCCAACCATTATCAACCAGCCATAAAAAAACTGACGGCTTTCCCAGTTTGCATAACAAAGAGCGTCTTTTTTATTTGTTTCATTATAACATAGCTTCTCTCGAGATGAGGCAAATCGCTGTCAATGTTCGTATTTTAAAAAGAGAGTCCAAATGGAACTCTCTCTAGGTTATTAATTTCTACGTCTACGCTGGTTAGCAAGAGCTAAGGTTCCTAGCAATGCCAAACCTGTCAGTCCTAACATTGACTCAACAGAACCGGTTGCAGGTAGAGTCTTAGTTTGAGTTGCAGTTACCTTGCTACTTGTTTGAGAAACTTCTGGTTTTGACAATGGTTTAGGAGTCGCTACAGGAGCCTGCTTCAATTCTTTAGCTTCAGCCGCTTTTTGCAATGCTAACTGTGCTTCATAAGCAAGTCTCATGCTCTTATATTTTGATAGAGCAGTTTCAAAATCTGTCTGCGCTGCTTGTTTGGCTTCCAAGGCTGCATCACGTTGTGCAAGAGCTTCTGCTGCCGCTACTTTCGCTTCCTCAAGCAACTGCTGAGCTAGACGATAGTTCTCTTGTGCATTGAGTAAGCTTGCAAGATAAGCTTCTGCTGCTTTCAAATCTGCGACTGTCTTGGCAAGGTTAGCCTCTGCAAGTTTCAAAGCTGCTTCTTTCGTTGCAGTTACTTCCTGTAAAGCGGATAGACTTGCCTGTGCTTCTGATAAAGCATTTTTTGCAGTCGTCTGTGCTGCTTGAGCGACTGATAAATCTTGTTTTGCAACACTTGCCGCTTGTTCTTTATTAGCAAGTGTCTGCTCAGCAGTAGTTAAGTCTTGTTTTGCAGCGGCTGCTTTTTCTTTTGCATCCGTAAGAGTAGCTTGAGCCTTATCAAGTTCTGCTTGAGCTTTCGTTACTTTAGACTCAACAGATAATAATTGGTTATAAGTTGTTTGACGATTTGCAACGGTAGCTTTCGCAGTCTCTACACTTGTCTGTGCCGCTTGACGTGCTGTCTTAGCTTTCGCAAGTTCGGCCTCCTGCTTCGCTAAATTCGCTTTAGCTTGCTCAACTGCATCGCGTGCTTTTTGAATATCAACTATTTTGACTTTGACCGTTTCTTTCTTACCATTTGGGAAGGTTACATACACGCTTGTTTCGCCTTCTGAGATACCTGTAAGCACGCCTGATTCTGAAACTACAGCAATGTTCTCGTCAGCAGATTCCCAAGTTAGTCCTGAATAAACAGATACGACACGGGCATAGTCATCGTAAGGGGCAAAAACTGCTGAAACATTCAGCACTATATTCTGATTGACATCTGATATTATTTCAGGCGTTAGCAATTCGTAATCAAATAAATAATCTTCTTTGGCTTCTAAAATCTGTACGGCATCACCGTATAAACCAACCGCTTCTTCTGAGGTATCCCCTACAGTAAAGTGTTGTGCCACACCTGTCCACCCATCATTGCCAGCTGACAAGAAAGCTGATAGGGCTGTATGGGTGTAATTCGGATTGATTAGTGATACATAGTGACCTACTACCGCATCCGGAGTCTGGTTCACAAAATCTTCTTTTTCTGCGTAGAACTGCTCAATAGCCGTCAACATTGCATCACCTGATCGACCAAAATTCCAAGCCAAATTCTCAGAACGTACGGCTACAATTTCAGGATTATCAGTGTCTACAGTAAAGACGCTCTTATCTGTCCAACGAATGTGCCCCAAGGTATACTCTGCCTCTGCAGCACGAATTTGAGTTGTATACTCTAAAATAGTTGACCACTTAAGAGGTACATAACGATCTACAAGGCCTTCATCAAAAGCTTCCTTACGAATTTCATTAATTCTAGCTAAGATAGCTGCTTGATCAGGTTCGTAGAAGGTGCCTGACACACCCACCATAGCATTTCCTTCAGACGGCTCTTCAACCTCTGCTCCGAAGAATTCTAGCGGAGTCAATTCTGTTCCATCTGAAACCAAACTAGCTAGATATGCTTCTGCTGCTGCAACTGCCGCTTGAGCTTCTTTAACACTTGATTCAGCCGTAGTCACCGCAGCTACTTTTTTAGCCAAATCAGCCTCAGCAGCAGCCTGTGCTTGTTTGGCTTGAGCTAAGTTCTCCTTGGCTAGCGCCAATTGTTGAGCTGTTTCCTTATCAGCTTGTTCAGCCGTTTGTAAAGCGGCTTGGGCTGCCTGAACTGCTTGCTCAGCAGTTGCAACTTGGTTGGTAGTTGTCGCTACATTTGCCTCTGCTGTTGCAAGAGCGGCTTGGGCTTCGGCAACTTGGTTAGTTGCTGCAGTAGCCGTAGCTTGTGCGGCAGATAATGTAGAATTAGCTTTTTCATAGGCTGTTTGTGCTTGAGCCACCTTCTCAGCTGGAACCTTTTCAGCCTTCTTAGCCTCAGCCAGTTCCTTTTCAGCAAGAGTTTGAGCTGTTTCTTGACTGGCAGCTGTTTCTTTTAACTCTTCTATAGTAGTCTGAGTCTTTTCGATTTCTGCCTCCGTAGCCTTCGCTACAAGCTCTTCAGCTTTTGCTAGATTATCAGTCGCCTCCACAACGCCTTGAACAGCGTTAGCAGCAACTTGTTCCTTAGCCGTAGCAGTATTTGAAGCAGCTTGGGCAACTTGCTCAGCCTCTGTCACAGCTGCCTGTGCACTTGCAAGCCCTTGCTCACTAACAACCTTTACTGGTGCAGCTTGTTCTTCTGAGACAGTAGGAACAATAGTATCGGCACTGACTTGGTTTGCTTGAAAACCAACTGTCCCAACAGCTAAAACACCTGTAGCAAGCGTTACTGGAATAGCAACAGATTTCTTTTTCATATATATTACCCCTATATTTTACTTACAACTTTTATATTATACTATCATTCCTCATTTGTCAATGTTCGTATGTAAAGAAAGTCTACTTTTTGTCTACTCGCAACTTGCTCAGAAAGTTTAGAAAAATTATCATTTTTTTCTTTACATTTAAAAATCATGGTGCTATAATAATTATCAGATAAATTAAATTGTCAGACAATTTAATAAATAAAAAAGAAATCAGGTGATCCCATGTCAAATGCCAAAGCTTACATCCAAGCTTCTTTTGAAGCAGTCAAAGCCCGCAACCCACATGAAACAGAATTCCTTCAAGCTGTAGAAGAGCTCTTCTCTACACTTGAGCCTGTTTTTGAAGCACACCCAGAATACATCGAAGAAAACATCTTGGCCCGTATCGTTGAGCCTGAGCGTATCATCAGCTTCCGTGTTCCATGGACAGATAAAGATGGAAATGTTCAAGTCAACCGCGGCTACCGTGTTCAGTTCAACTCAGCTGTAGGTCCTTACAAAGGCGGTCTTCGCTTCCACCCAACTGTAAACCAATCCATCTTGAAGTTCCTCGGTTTTGAGCAAATCTTCAAAAACGTCTTGACTGGTCTTCCAATCGGCGGTGGTAAAGGTGGTTCAGACTTTGATCCTAAAGGAAAAACTGATGCTGAAATCATGCGCTTCTGCCAAAGCTTCATGACTGAATTGCAAAAACACATCGGACCTTCACTTGACGTCCCTGCAGGTGACATCGGTGTCGGTGGTCGTGAGATTGGTTACATGTACGGTCAATACAAACGCCTACGCCAGTTTGATGCAGGTGTCTTGACTGGTAAACCTCTTGGCTTCGGCGGTTCATTAATCCGCCCAGAAGCAACTGGTTACGGTTTGGTTTACCTCACTGATAACATGTTGGCAGCAAACGGTAAGTCCTTCAAAGACCAAACAGTCCTTATCTCAGGTTCTGGTAACGTTGCCCAATATGCTGTTCAAAAAGCGACTGAACTCGGTGCAAAAGTCATCTCTGTGTCAGACTCAAATGGTTACATCATTGACGAAACTGGTATCGACTTTGACCTCTTGGTGGACATCAAAGAAAAACGCCGCGCTCGTTTGACAGAATACGCTGCAGAAAAAGCAACTGCTAAGTACTTCGAAGGTTCTGTATGGAACTACGATGGCAAGGCTGACATTGCCCTTCCATGTGCGACTCAAAACGAAATCAACGGCGAGCAAGCTGCTGCCCTTGTGAAAAATGGCGTTTACTGTGTGGCTGAAGGTGCCAACATGCCATCTGACCTTGATGCTATCAAAGTTTACAAAGAAAATGGCGTTCTTTACGGCCTTGCAAAAGCAGCCAATGCTGGTGGTGTAGCCGTATCTGCCCTTGAAATGAGCCAAAACAGCCTTCGTCTTTCATGGACTCGTGAAGAAGTAGATGGCCGTCTTAAAGACATCATGGCCAACATCTTCAACACAGCCAAAGAAACTGCTGAAAAATACGACCTTGGTACAGACTACCTTGCAGGTGCTAACATCGCAGCCTTTGAACAAATTGCGGATAGCATGATTGCCCAAGGTTTAGTATAAGCTTACTTTTAGTTTACTAAACTATAATAAAAACGCCCCCAAAATTGACGTGCTAATTTTGGGGGTATTTTTCGTTAAAAGAAGAGAGGCTGGGAAAAAAGTCCTGCCACACTTCTCAGAGTTCGTGTCAACATCTCAGCGCAGTGGTTGATTGGCAGATTTGTTCGTGTTTTACACTCCAAATCTGACCTAATCAACTGTGCGGGGGTGGGAAGACGAACTCTTTTTTAGACCAGTCGAGTTCTTTCCCACTCCCTTTTTAAAATGTAAAAATAACAGATAGGTCGATTATCAAGCCGAACAATCGGAACCCAAGGGGCGTTATAAACCCGCAAAATTATGCAGTATTTAAAACTTTTTCTACAGCAATTAGATACCTTCTGCGACTAATTCCGTCCACATGGCATCTTCGTAGGTAAAACCAAAGTTTGTTTCATCATCTATACCGTAGATAAGTTTTACTTGTACTTTCTCTCCTGGCTTCAACTTTTCAACTAGATTCACATCGTAGGTCCGTAAATCCAGAGAAAACGGAATCTGACTAACGGGGTCCATGAGACTGAAATAGTATTCATCAAAATAGAGTTCTTCTGCGGTCGAATTTTCAACTTCCATTTCAACAACATAAGCTGTGCTGTAGTAGCTATCTACTAGTTCTATGCTATCGTCTTTGCCCATAGACGTTACGGTCACATGAAGACCATCAGAAAAATCAACTGAGTCACCAACTTGATACTCCGTGTATTCCACAGTCTCATCAATGTATCCGTCACTACCTGTATCCCAATTATCAAAATTTGCTGCGCTTAGGCCAATCATAAAAATAAAACAGGTTACTCCTAGGATGAAGGAGAGAACAGCACCAGCAATGGTTGTCCAAAAGAGAGGCTGTTTGTGCAAGGGTTTCTTCTTATAATACATCTGCCCATTTTCAACGACAAAATCTTTTGTTTGCATAATAAACTCCTTATTTTAAAACAGTTGGTCCACTTGAAGGTAAATCTATTCCTGCTTGACGCAGAGCATCTTGATAAAAACCAAAGAATTGATGATAGATCTTGTTCTGTTGACCGTTGGCTACGAAAAGATTAACACGAAATACAAACTGTCCCGAAATAGCGTTTTGGGGACCTAATACAGTCACACCTGTAATCTGGTCAAAATTGCTGATTTCTCTCAAATTGACCTCTTCTATTACGCGATAGACTTGTTCCAAATCGGTATTAAATTTGAGCGGAATATCGATTTGAGCACGCATGTCCCCTCTTGACTGATTGGACACCACTAGAATGTTGCGATTGGGAATAAAATGCAATGTCCCATCTGCATCACGTACTTGTGTCGTTCGGATTCCCATGCTAACGATGGTTCCTGAAATGGTAATGGGCCCGTTGGTTAACTTAACCACATCTCCGACATCAAACTGTCGTTCAATTAAGATAAAGAATCCATTGACCAAGTCTGAGAGAAAGCCTTGTGCGCCCAGCCCAACAGCTACCCCAGCAATCCCGGCTCCTGCAAGAAGACTGGATACTGGTAAACCGAGGATACTCAAAATACAGTAGATAAGGATAAAGTAGAGTAGGTAATTTAGGATGCTTTCTACCAGACGACTGATGGTCTTCTGACGACCAATGTCTTGTGTAGATACCTTTAGAGAGGGAACCAAAACCTTTTTCACAGAAGCTTTGGCTATCTTCTTGATAATGTAAAATGCAACAAAGAGTAAAACAAGCGATAAAACCTTATTTAGACCCGCTGTCACAATGGCCTCAATATTAAATTGAGACAAATACTTGGTAATAAAATCATTCATGAGATAATTATAGCAGAAAACATCCTAAAAGAACAAAAAGACAGCCAAGTGGTTGACTTAGAACGTAGACAAACTCCTAAAAATATTAAAAATTGAAGAAGTTTGCGAAAGATAACAAGTCATTAAACTCCTAGAAACATTGATATTTCGCGTTTCTGAGAGTTTTTTATTTTTAACATAAAGAAAAAAGATTGAAGAAAATTGGTCCAAAATGGACTTTTTCTTCAATCTGAGACAGCCAAACGACTGTCTTTTATCTTATTTCTTCTTTGCAAAATACTGGCGTGTCTCCTTGATGATAACAGGAGAGAGGGCTAGTAAGGCAATCAAGTTTGGTAGGGCCATGAGACCATTCACAATATCGGCAATAGTCCAAATCAAGTCTAGTTTGAGGAAACCACCAAGGGCTACCATTGCCACAAATAACAGACGATAAGGCAAGATGGATTTGGTACCGAATAGAAACTCGATACAGCGTTCACCATAGTAAGACCATCCGAGAATAGTTGTAAAAGCAAAAAGTACCAAACTAATCGTCAAGGCAATAGATCCTGCATTGCCAAAAACTGTTGCAAAAGCTGCCTGTGTCAGAGGAGCTCCTTCCAATCCTTCGACAGACCACTGACCTGTCACCAAGATTGTCAAACCTGTTAAGGTACAGATAATAATCGTATCGATAAAGGTACCCGTCATAGAAATCAAACCTTGCTCAACAGGATTATCCGATTTGGCTGCCGCAGCTGCGATAGGCGCCGAACCTAGACCAGATTCATTTGAAAACACTCCACGCGCAATACCACGTTGGATTGCTTCTTTTACAGTTGCCCCTACAAAGCCACCTACTGCTGCTGCAGGTGAGAAGGCAGATTTCAGAACCAAACCAAGTGTCGGAAGCAGTTCATTCCAGTGAACTACCAAGACTATCAAACTTGCCAAAATGTATAAAATTGCCATGAAAGGAACGATTTTGGTCGAAACATCCGATATTTTTTCAATTCCCCCAAAGATAAAGAGAGCAATTGAAATGGCTGTCACAATGCTGACCAACTGGGGAGCTAATCCAAAACTCGAAGACATGGAAGATGCAATCGAATTAACCTGTGAAAATGTCCCCATCCCCAAAAGCGCTACGAGGACACCTGAGATAGCAAAGAAAACAGCCAAGGGTTTCCACTTCTGTCCCATCCCCAAGGTGATATAGTGCATAGGTCCACCTGCTGCTTGACCGTTGGCATCCTTGGTACGGTATTTAATGGCTAAAAATCCTTCCGCATACTTAGTTGCCATCCCGAAAAAGGCTGCTACCCACATCCAGAAAAGAGCCCCTGGTCCACCTGTCGTAATGGCTGTTGCCACACCGACGATATTTCCCGTACCAACTGTCGCTGCCAAAGCTGTACAAAGAGCCGCAAAGCTAGACACATCTCCCTGACCAGACTGGTCACTAGAGAAAATCAGACGAAAGGCGGTTGGTAACTTGCTAACTTGAAACATCCCTAAACGGAGTGTAAAGTAAACACCCGTACCGACCAAAAGTATTAAGAGAGGCGGTCCCCAAACAAGATTGTTGATAGCCTTAAATAGTTCTAACATAGTTCCTCCTAAGCATAATTCTTAATCCGATAAAGCTGCCGGAAAAACAAAAAGAGGCTGAACTCTTCAACCTCTAGAATCAACGTGAAAAATACAGAAAAAGCCTATTTTTCAACGCTCTGTCCTTTTACCTGAGAGTTTCAGTAGCTCTACTTTTCCAAGCAGAACTACCTTGCCCCTTCGGTGCCAAAATGGTCTCTCCAGAGTTCCGTCCATTGAACAGTCAGTTTCCCTTCTACCCAATATCAACCGGTTATTCAGTTTTATCTAGTTTTATTTTAATCTAATTTCACGAAAAAATCAAGAATATTTTCTGATACTCAATGAAAATCAAAAGTGGCCTAGGAAACGAAGCCGAAGATAGAACTCTGTTACTGTCTTGTTTCAAGGTAACAGGCTGAAAAGCTCCACCGGAGCTTTTCACTCATCAAGGCTCTTGACAACGGATAATTTTGATTTTCGAAGAGTATGAATTTTTACAAGTCTTCCATTTTTATGATAAGGTCTGCTCGCTCCCAAATCAAAGGATTATGGGTCGCAATCACAATTAGCCGTTCTGGGCTCTTCAAGGATAACAAAATATCCATAATTTCTTGGGAGCTCTTAGGATCTAAGGCAGCCGTCGGCTCATCTGCTAAAATCAATGGAGGATTTTTCAGGATGACTTTAGCAAGTGCTACCCGTTGAGCTTCCCCTCCTGAGAGTTCATAGATAGGCTGGGACAGGTCCAGATAAGATAGACCAACTGCATCAAGTGCCGCTTCCTGCCTCGATTTCCTTTCGTCTTTGGACAATTTTTGACCAATCAGTCCCAAATCCAGATTTTCTCTGATTGTCTGACTTTCTAAAAGACCAAAATTCTGAAAGAGATAGCCTAATTCCTCCCTAAAAAAGAGATGGGGCTTCAACTTTTTCAAATCCTTCCCCTTGTAGAGAATGTCGCCTGCATCATAGGACTCCAACTTGGCTAAAATATTCAGCAAGGTCGTTTTTCCGCTACCACTGGCACCTATCAAGGCATAGACCTTTCCAGCCTGCAAGTCTAGCGTTACATCAGAAAACAAGCTACGTTTCCCAAATTTCTTTTGAATTGATTGGATAGAAAACATACTAGGCTCCTTTCAAAATACGGATATTCCAAGCTCCTTCTTTCCTCGCCTGCCACCTCAATAAACAGAGGGCATTGACCATAAACAAGGCAAAACTGATACTACTTATGAAAATGTGACCTGTCACTACCATGCTTGCTCCAAGAGCCAACAAGAGGGAAAGCAGTTGGAACGTTAGGTATTTCTTATGGATTCCCAAAAAATCCATCCCTGCAATTTCTTTGATAAAAATATCACGTTTAAACTCTTCGAAGTATAATAGATTCATGGTATTAAACAGGATAATTGATGCCACAATCCCTAAAATAGCACCCATAGATGTTGAAATGGTCTCTATCCGAATACGGTCTAAAAGTTCTGTAAAGAGAGAGGAACTACTTCTCACTTCATTGACAAACTGAAACAGATTTCTTGCCTTCAATTCGCGCAAAAGTTTATCCCTGTTTTTAAATAAAATACTGCTATCTACTTCATTCAACCAAAAATCAGCAGATTCCTCTCCCAGACTTGACGGTGCCAGCACAACTAAAATAGGGTCTTTCAAATATTGCACATGCTGACCAGAACGATGATTGTAGATAAATTGCTTCTGCCCATCTTTTAAATAGGCAACTTTTCCCTTAATGGTAGCTGAGCTTGCTTGATTAGCAGGTCTAACCATACGATTGATATAATCTTGGTAAAGATGGAGATACCTATCACTTTCAGGACGCAATGTTTCAGGTAATAGAAGTTGAAATTCTCCTTCTTGTAGAGAAGGTAATGCTTCGTCCGACAAGTCTACATCCTGTATCTGCAAATAATTTGGACTAACGTAGAGGGTGTTTCCAGCTGGATGGTAACTGTCAAGGCTTGTCCCATCTTCCAGTTGGGAGCCCATTAAATAGGCATTCAAATTACTTTTGACAAAGAGCGCGCCGTCTTCCTCCAAAGCTTGCTTTAGTAAAGGATACCAATTTTCAGGCGAATTTAGTCCTGAGTGACCATCCGCAGCAATGTTCCAAGCCAAACTATGGTAATCCTCTTCTTTCTCCCACTGCCGGGCACCCGCTTGGTATTCTTGCCAAATTCCTGAATAATAGAAGGTTTGAGCCATACCCAATGACACCACCAGTAGAGCCAGCATTTGCCCCATAACCATAATGGTCAGGATTCCTTGCAGGGGCATCTTCCCTTTTAACAAAGGTAAAAAGTGATAGGTCCGAATGCCCAAGGTAAATGTAGCAGCGAAAAAAAGGGCAATCAAACCAAGCAAGAAATGATAGCCTACTAGAGCTGCGATCAGATAATAGACGGAATAGCTATCTAATCCGATGAGATAGGCCAGTCCAACTGCTGGAAGAACCGCAAATGGGATAGTCAGTGCTATCTCTTTCGCATTTTCCTGTAGAGATAGCCAAAACAGATGCCAGCGTGAATCTCCTGCAATCAAACGGATGCCTGCTGTACGCAACTGCCTTACATTGGCAATCACGACCAAAGCCATATAGGTAATAAGAAAGACCAGTATGGCTAAGAATTGACCACCTTGTGTCAGAAATGCGAGTAAAGTAGCAATAGTCGAAGGCTTCCGAATCTGAACCTCGTCAAATCCAAGCGAAACCAGAAGAGACCGAAGCTCCTCTACCGTCGCTTTCCCTTGGAAAATAAAATATTTGGTTAAAAGCGCAGACTCCACCTTTTCTGATGCCTGAAATTCCTCCAGCCCTCTCGGCAGGGGAGATTTACTAAAATTATCATAGGAAAAGGTACGTCCACCTGATGTACTTGGCTCAATCACCCGCCTGGCAATCACACTATCCGTCTGTTGAGAATATTCCTCTAATCGCTGTTGTACATCTGAGTAAGTCACGTCCTCAGATGCCGACAAGGTGGTCACAGAAGGATAATAATGAACTAGCATAGTCTCCTTTTGGCTAACCCCCAACCAAATCATAAAGACGGCTAGAATGATCGTCGATACAAGTACAAATTTTCCTTTCATTCTACCTTCACCTCATTAACTATCTGCCATTTAATACACTCAACTGGATTTTTTCTGCCTTTTTCGCTTGTTTGTTCAGTAACATCCAACTATTTATCAACAGAGCCACAACTACTCCTAGGCTAACAATAACTGACTTTGTCATAAACATTGCCAACCCCATCCCAACAAGAGCGGAGCCGACTTGTTCTCCTAGATAAGAACCATGCAATTCGATAAAACGCATCCCTGCTATCCGCTTGATGGCTATTTCTCTTTTGAAGGTCTCAAAGTATAGAAGATTCATCGTATTGAACAATAGTATGGAAGTGAATATTCCAAGGATTGTCGGAGATAGGGTCATAAGAATTTCAAGTTGAACATTTTTTCTCAGGGTGTTGTACTGTTGCCTGCTAGATAACAAGCTACCTATTGTGTTTCGTAAATTGTATTTGTCCAACAGCTGTTCCAGCATCTCTTTATCTTTGAAAAATACAAAATCTGGTAAGGCATTTTCCCAAAAATAGGACGTTTCTTCAAAACTTTCAGGTGATAGAACAACAATCAACGGAGCCTGTAAAAATTGCTCATAATTTATCGGAGTATGATTGTAAATGAACCATCGCTTCTCGTCTGAAATGTAATAAACATTTGAATGCAAACTTATGGATCTTTCTCCATCCGCAAGCAATTTCCCTACCATGTCCTCAAAATACGCTTAGTAAACACTCGCATCATTTTGCAAACTCTTTGGTAATAATAAAGCAATTTCTCCCTTACCTAATTGCTTTATCTCTTCCAGCTGATTGAAATCGTACAGGCCACCTTCTGATTGTATATAGTTCGGCGTCACATACAGCACCCTTTCTAGAGGAATTTCCTTGCTGGATTCAATGATGGTATGTTCTTTTATTGTGTTATGCCGTAAATGGTGCTGGACTAACATTACATTATTTTTCGAATATGATTCTAAAATTACATGAGACCAAGCTATTCTTTGTTGCTGAGCCATCGCTTCATCAGCTATGAACGCTTCACGATTCAAAGACAGACTAAAAACATCTTGTCTTTCTTGCCAAGCCTTTTCTCCTATCGTTAGTGTATGGAGGACTCCAACATATGTCAATGTTCGACTAACACCAATAGAGATGATACAAACCGCTAAACACTGACCTATTAGTAAAATAGCAAAAATCGCCTTGAGAGGCAAAGCTCCCTTAATTAGCTTTTGTAACTGAGTAATGTTTAATGCAATCATGAATCCAACACTTGTCGATAAAGACAGGAACAAAAGCAAACAAGCATAAAAAGCAATACCGATTGCTACAAAACGATAATATACCATTGGCCAACCCAAAATTAAAGTAGCAATCAGTCCGAAAACAAGCGCCCCTCCTGTAGCCAATGCTATATCTCTTCCATCCACTCTTAAAAAACGACTAGCAATCTGCCAACTCCTCACACCTGAAAGTATCTCTATCCCTGCTGACCGCAAGTAGACAATCTGCCCAACTACTGTCAATGCAAGATTTGTGAGTATAAAGATAATAAGGCCTAAGCTCGGAGCTCCCCTACCAAGAAATAGACTTAAACTGTTTAATAGGGTCGGTCTGTAAGTATAACTATCCACCAATCCTAGTGACTGTAAGACATTTTCTACCGCTTTGATGTCCAGATTCCCTTTTACAACATAGTAATTTTCAGCTAAGTTGGCCTGACTAGCTACTAACCTATCCGCTTTGACCAAGCCCTGTGGAAGCTCCCCCTTCCCAAAAACATCATAACTGGTAGCAGTTCGCCCACTATCATCTGTTTCTGTTATTGTCTTAGCAATTAGACTATTTTCCTTTTCAGCTAAATTTGTCAGGGCATCCGACACTTCTTCATAGGTCACTTCTTCCCCTCGACTTAATATAGAAACCGATGGATAGTAATGATAAATTAAAGAATCGAGTTGCAGACTCACTAACCATATACAGAAGAGACAGATGCTAAAAGTGGATAAATAAGTAAATACTTTTTTCATAACGAACCCCATTTGCACAAAAAGGAGGTGGACTCCACCACCTCCCTATCATTAGAACCCGTAACCAAAATCAACATGTTCTCAAACATTCGTTGATATAGCTTTTTATTTTATCTTAACATATTAATAGTTGATTTTCAACCAATTTTAATTATTTTTATAAAAAATCTATACTTGATTATTAAATATCTTTCGATAGATATTCTTTCAAACTAAGATAACTATTTTGCGGACCAAAAAATTTGAATAGACATTCCGCTTCTCTATAATAGGAGAGAATTTCATCTTTTGATAGAAATCCCTCTCCGACATTTGCGATTAAACAAAGCGTATCTGCCAAAAGATAACAACTCTTCTTGTCTCGCAAGATTTCGATTAGGTCTGTCAATTCATCAATTGCCTGTGACTGCCTCTTCCTTTTAAAAAGATAGTGAGCGTGATTGTAGCGAATCTTGATATACTTATGAAAACTCTCTGTGTTCGATATATCCAAGTGGCTAAGCTTTTCTGAAAGCCCCTCATACAAACTGTCTAAAGCCTCGTCTCGAGAAGTCAAGGCATAAAAATTAACCAAGCTATTGTATACATCAAGATAAAAACTAGATTTCTTACTGATTCGATGACTAAGTTCTTCCATACGTACAATTGCAGTATCTTCCTTATGATAATGATGGAAGTCCACTATACAAGCCAGATAAGTTAAATATTCACTGCTTTCCTGCGAATGAACAGCTTCTTTCTGCTTCTCTGCCTCTACAAGATAAGCCAGTTGATCATAGGAACGAGTGAACAAAGCTTTGTCCACCAATCGTTTAAATACCGTAATATCAGGCGCTTTATCTGATACACTTTCATCAAAAAAATAGTCCATAGACACCTGTAAGCGTTGTGATAAGGCAAATAATATATCCGATGTAGGAGCAACTCCTAATTTTTCAACTCGACTAATCAAACTCTGCTCACAAATTCCCTCTGCAAGTTCCTTTTGAGTAAAGCCAAGTTCCTTTCTTCTATTTTTAAAACGTTTACTAAGAATCATTTTCATAACCTTTCCATATATGTCCCTTAAGAAAAATCTCTATACAGATTATTATATCAAAATCATCTTTCTGAACATACAATTTTAATACACAAAAAGCCTATTCTTTGCGAATAGACTTTCTGCGCTCATAAATTTATTTAATCAACTCCAAAAACAGGCCATATCCTGCTTCTTCCATTTCCTCTCTCGGTATGAAACGAAGGGCTGCCGAGTTGATACAGTAACGGAGACCGCCTTTGTCTCTCGGACCATCGTCAAAGACATGACCTAAATGAGCATGACCAGCCCGACTGCGAACTTCGATGCGGTTCATGCCGTGGGAGAAATCTTGGAAATAAGTCGCAACTTCTTTGCTGATTGGTTTGGTAAAGGAGGGCCAGCCGCAGCCTGAATCGAATTTGTCCGTCGAGAGAAAGAGGGGCTCACCAGTCGTAATATCGACGTAGATGCCAGCTTGGTCGCTATTCCAAAACTCATTTTCGAAGGGTCTTTCCGTCGCAGCTTCTTGAGTGACTTGATACTGGAGGTCGGTCAAGCTGTCTTTTAAGACTTGCTGGTCTGGCTTTTGGTAGTCTGCAACATCAATCAGAGGGATTTTTGCTTGCCCAAGATCGATATGGCAGTACCCTTGGGGATTTTTCTTGAGATAATCCTGATGGTAGTCTTCGGCGGGGATGTAATGCGCGAGTGGCTCCACTTCAACGGCTAGGGGGCGTCCGCCAAAGAGCTGGGATTGCTCCGTCATGACCTGCTCGATGGTCGGCAAATCAGCCTCATCTGTGTAATAGATACCAGTCCGATACTGGCGCCCCTTGTCAGGCCCCTGCTGATTGACAGAGAAGGGATCAATGACGCGGAAATAGTAGAGGAGGATTTCCCGCAAATGGATACGAGTCTCATCATAGGCTAGATAGAGTGTTTCTGCGTGATCTGTTTGTTTGAGGAGTTGATAATTGGTCGTCTCCACCTGTCCATTGGCATAGCCAACGCTGGTGTCAAGAATACCATCAATCTGGGAAAAGTAGCCTTCCATTCCCCAGAAACAACCGCCTGCTAGATAAATTTCTTTCATGTGAACTCCTTCTTATCTGCAAGCGTGGTTTCGTCACCCTTACAGATTTTTTTCTTTCATTTCTGCTTCCATTTTGAGGCGTTGAACCTTCATGGTCGCAGTACGTGGAATGTCGTCATAAGCCATCAAGATGGGTTCTTTCAATAGTGGTAGATCTGCAACCATTGCCCACCAAGCTTCCCAGTTCATCTCAGTATCTTCTGCCAGAGCGATAATCGGCTGTGGTGCACCATTGACATCGCGTATAATCACGACTTCTGATAAAAAGTCCAATTTATCCAGCAATAAATCCTCCAAGGCAAGATTGCTGTCGATGTGCTCAATGAGGTCAACCTGACGGTCTTTTAGAAGAAGTGTACCCTCTGGAGTCATGCAGCCGTAGTCACCACTATCCCACCAAGCACCGTACACATTATCTTGGAAACGGGCATCTTCTTTATAATAGGTCACAGCACGGCCTTTTGACAGGAACTGGATATGTCCGTTTTCTCCAGCTGGGAGAGGATTCCCTTGGGCATCTGTGATGCGTGCTTCTGTGTAACCTTCCAGACCAATCCCCATATCTCGTCCGCTAACTGTTCCTAGATTTTCCAAACGATGGTAACGTAAAATCATTGGACCACATTCACTTTGACCATAAACTTGCATAAAGACTGGATGTTGCTCTTTGGAAGCCTCCAAGAAGGCGCGAAGCGTACCAATATTGATAGCATCAAAGGTTGAATGGTAATAACGAATGCTACTAAAGACCTCTGGTTTTTCCTTGGCCAATCTTGCCCATTGGACAAAGTTGTTAGGATGGGTTTCCAGAGCACTTGGACGATGAAGAGCAAGCGCCCGTTCAATATCATCTTTTCTTGCAGAAGAAAGCGGGTAGAGGGGGAATCCTAGCCCAATCGCCGACGACACGCCGATATTATAGCGTGAATGAACAGGGGAGATGTGGAAGGCCAGCAAGCCTCTCTCCGTCATCTTGTCAAAAATAGTCTGTTGCCATGCTACTCGCCAGCCCATGGTCTGTGCTGTGTGGCAGATTAGTTTTGGAACACCTGTCGTTCCTGAAGTATGGGTCATGTATTGAATGACATCTTCTGGCAGGAGATTTTCTTCAAAAGCAACTGCTTCTTGCACTAGGACTTGGGGTAAGAATACCTTTGTAACCAGGTCAGTTCGGGTCATTCCTGCCACACGTTCTTCCGTTTCCTGGTCATAGACAATGAAAGACTTTTCCAATCGCTCCGCAAACACATCTAAATTCGAAGATGGCAAATGGTAGGAAATCATAACAGGAACAGCACCCAATGCCGTTACCGCCACTGCTAACAAATAGGTGTCAAAAGCTGGACTCTTATATAGAATTACCTTGTCCCCATAGCCAATACCTGCTGCTGCAAATTGGGCAGCTCTTCTTTGAATGGCCTCAAAAACTGTTTGATAGGTATTTTCCAATCCTAATTCAGGGAAGGAGGCGTAGGGTTGGTCAAAATAAATGGCAACATTTGGAAACTCTTGAACTGCTGTTTTAAACTGACGATAAAGATTTAATGGTTTGTAATTAATAGTTGACATATCTAACCTTTCTAAAATGACAATGATAAGGTTATTATAACATCTTGTGTCAACCTTCACAATCTGATTTTTTGAACATACTTTCAGTTGTGAAAAAAACAAGTAGCGAATCTGAGCTCACTACTTGTTTACATTTTCAATTAACCAATCTCTGCCAAGATAGCTTTGATTTGATCTTTCGTGTGGACACCAGCAACTTGTTTCACAACCTGTCCATCTTTTTTGAACAAAAGAGTTGGGATAGACATGATACCAAACTGACGAGCTGTGTTTGGATTCTCATCAACATCCATCTTGTAAATACGCAATTCATCTTCGTCCACTTCATCTGCCAATTGCTCCAAAATTGGTGCTTGCATACGACAAGGACCACACCATGGTGCCCAAAAGTCAACAAGGACTACGCCTTCTTGTGTTTCAACTTCAAAGTTTGCATCTGTAATAACTTGAACCATAATTTTCTCCGTTTCTGTTTTTCTACTATCATTCTACACCAAAAAAAAACAGAAAGCGAATTTTTGCTACGGGATGAAGCATGAGATAAACGTATCTATAAGAATTTCAGTTGTAAAAAAATGGGTATAGCTAAACTAGACCGCAACGATACAAGCGAGAAATGAAAAATTGTTTTGCTTATCAAATCCAATTGTAACAATGAGACAAGGTGACGGAGTAGGTGCTACGGGAAAAAGCGGGGAGATAGATGTGTCGAGAAAATAGTGACTTGGAAAAACGTATTGGTCAAGCTAAACTAGATCGCAGGGAGCAAGCGTGAAATGGAAAATGGTTCTTCCTGTCAAATCCAGTATTAGCCAAAAACAAGCTTACTCTTAAAAGGCCTTCCCTACATAGCCTGCTAGAGCTTCAATGGTTTGAGCTTGGTGGTGGTCCGCAAAGACTGTTGTATCTGTATTGAGCCCTTGGATAGCGGTCATATCTTCTTCTGTCAATGTAAAGTCAAAGATGTCAAAATTCTGACGGACACGCTCTGGATTGGCAGATTTCGATAAAGAAACAATACCTGACTGGAGTTGGAAGCGGAGCATGACCTGGGCAGTTGATTTGCCGTATTTGTTGGCAATCTCTGTCAAGACAGGATTTGTAAAGACATCAAATTTCCCTTCTGCAAAGGCTCCCCAGCTTTGGACTTGGATGTCCTTGCTAGCTAGATAAGCCCGTTCTTCTGGTTTTTGGTTGAAAACATGAAGTTCAATCTGATTGACCATCGGCTTCACTCTATTAAAGAGAGCTAGGTTGGCAATCTGGTCTGATTTGAAATTGGACACGCCAATGGCACGGATTTTCCCTTCCTGATAGAGTTCTTCTACGGCCCGCCAAGCTCCAAAAGTATCTCCTACTGGCTGATGAAGAAGGTAGAGATCCAGATAATCCAAGCCTAGCTTTTCCATAGAGGTCGCAAAAGCTTCCTTGGCACCTTGGTAACTCATATCCGAAATCCACAATTTGGTCGTAATAAACAGTTCCTCCCGTGGCACACCTGCATTGCGAATGGCACGACCAACCGCCTCTTCATTGCCATAAGCCTGAGCAGTATCAATCAAGCGATAACCTGTCCGAATAGCTTCTTCAACAACCTGTTGGCAGGTTTCTGGATCTGGAATTTGGAAAACTCCAAATCCAACTGTTGGCATCTCAACTCCGTTGTGTAATGTAACTGTTTGCATATTTATTCTCCTTTGTCTAATCGTTCTTGTTCAAAGCGTAGTAAGTGACTATCATAGGTCGCCACCTTGTGACTCAACATTTCCAAGACAGCTTCTTGCTGAGCGATTTGCTCCTTCAACCGCTCTTCCTGTTCCTGTAAAATCGCCTTTCGAGCAGCGATGGTACTATCTCCCTGTCGTACTAGGCCAACATAGTCCACCAAACTTTCAATGGACATCCCAGATTTACGAAGCATTTTGACCAAAAAGAGCCAGTCAATAGACTGCTGGTCAAATTGCCGGTAGCCGTTTTTGTCTCGAGGCACCTGTAAGAGCCCGATTCGTTCATAATAGCGAATGGTGTCATTGGACAAGTCCAGTTCCCCCGCCACTTCTTTCATCGTTTTCAAAACATCACTTCCTCTCTCCAACTGATGATAATACGATTATAAACTATGGAGCCCACTCCATAGCAAGCGAAAAAAGAAAAAAGTTGAAATATTTCAACTTTTTTCTGTTAAATCCACTACGTAGGTTAATTCTTGGTAGACATCTTCTATGTCAAAGAGCTCCAGGTCAGCCTCTTCACTGACTACATAGACACCCTCTCTTAAATAATAAGGAACTGACTGACCCGACTCATCTGAAAAGGCCAATCGACCACTCTCTAAATCAATACCAAAACGGAAGGTCGGAATATCCTTGGGTGCCCCAACCACCAGATAATCAGTACATACCAATTGCCCACCCCATTTCTGATACAAATGGTTAGCAGCATCGTCCTCTCTGGTAAAGATAGCTAGTTTCTCTACACCTTGCTCTCTCAATTCATTCTCTGCCCGTTCAAAAAGCACTTGTGCAATGCCCTGCCCTTGAAAATCAGGGTGAACTGCTAGGTTAGTAAAATAAGCTGTTCGCTTACTTGGTGCGTAAATATAAGATTGGCTGCACTCCTCAGTATAAATATCGATGTCGATTAGACCAACGATTTGACCGTCCACTTCTGCCACCCATTCTACACGGTAGTCATAAATATCCGTCATCAGTTCAGGCTTTTCAGTTTCTCTATCGTCAAAAAATGGGGAAAAGAGATAGCTGAGTGCCTTACAGTAAACCCAGCCTTTTTCATCACTGGTTTGATATTTTCTGATAATCATAAGAATCTCCCATCGATTGATTGCTATTTAAACGTCACAATAGTACAGCCTGAGCCACCTGCATTTTGTGGGGCGTAGCCGAACTCCTTGACTTGCTTGTTGCGGCGAAGGTACTTTGTCACCCCTTCTCGGATAACCCCTGTACCAATACCGTGGACAATGTCGACTTGTGCTAAATTGTTGAGAAGGGCTTGGTCGATAAATTCATCCAGCTCCATCATAGCCTCTTCGTAGCGTTTGCCACGGAGATCTAAGCGGGCTTTTGGTCCTCGTACATTGGCACGTTTGACTGTGTGAACCTGGCGTTTCTTAGGCTGCTCTGCCTTTTCCGCCTTGACTAACTCAAACTCATCTTTGGCCAAGGTCATCTTAATCAAACCAACCTGAGCTTCCCAACGTCCATCTTTAAGCTGATTGGTCAAGGTCCCACGTTGTCCATAAGCTGTAACTATAATGTCATCGCCCAACTTGGCTTCCCGCTGAATTTTGGCTTTTTTCAAGACTTTGTTCTTAGACAAATCCACCACTTCAGGTGCCAACTTTTTCAACTCTGCCTTGGCTTCGATAATCTGGTGGGGCTTAAGACTGGCTGCAGCATGAAGATTTTTGAGAATATCCTCGCTTTCTGCCAATGCCATATCTACAATTTCCTTGGCCTCCAAACGTGCCTTGTTGAGCTCATTTTCCCGCTCACGATTGAGCTCGTCATAGAGCTTACGAAGGGCTCGGTTCATCTTGTAATTTTCTTGCTCCACATCACGAATCTTATCCAGACGCTGACGACTTTCAACCGTCTGACTTTCCAATTTCTCGATAATGCGGTTCACATCGCTATCTGTATCCGTCCAAGATTTTGCTGACTGGATAATAATATCAGATAGACCAAGACGGCGGGCAATTTCAAAGGCATTGGAGCGACCAGGAACACCCTGCATAAACTTATAGGTCGGACGCAGGCTATTGCTATCAAACTCCATGCTGGCATTTTCAATACCAGAGGTTTCTATCCCATAAGCCTTGAGCTCAGGGTAGTGGGTGGTTGCCATGGTCTTGATCCCCCGCAGACGAAGGTCATCCAAAATAGCCATTGCCAAAGACGCACCCTCCTGCGGATCTGTCCCAGCTCCCAACTCGTCAAATAGAATGAGGGAATCTTGATCCGCCTCTGCTAAAATCTGAACCGTGTAGGTCATGTGACTGGAGAAGGTTGATAAACTCTGCTCAATCGACTGTTCATCCCCAATATCCGCAAAAATTTCTTTGAAGATAGCTACCCTACTGCCCTTGTCTGCCAAAATAGGCAAACCAGACTGAGCCATAAGGTGCGTTAATCCCAAGGTCTTGAGCATAATGGTCTTACCACCCGTATTGGGACCTGTGATAACAATAGCCGTCAATTGACTACCAAAATACAGGTCATTTGGTACAGGCTCAGCAATGAGCGGATGGCGAACGTTAAGAAGGGCAATATCCTGCTTCTCAGATAGTTTGGGTACAACTGCTTGATGATCACGCGCAAAGAGATGCTTGGCACGGACGAAATCAATATGTCCGATAAGCCATGCATTGTTACGAATCACGCCACTATGCGGACGGAGCATATCCGACAATTCCTGCAAGATACGGTTGAGCTCGTGGCGTTCTTCTGCACGGAGGTGACTGATTTCCTCGTTCAGGGTCACCACTGCCCGCGGTTCAATATACACAGTCGAGCCAGAAGCAGAAATGTCATGGACAACCCCTGCAATCTTATTGCGATAGGTATTTTTGACAGGAAGGACATTTCGCCCATTACGACTTGCCAAAATACTATCGGACAGCATGTCGCCCTTGGTCTTCAAAATATCCTGCATGACCTGACGAACTTGGTCTTCAGCTTCACGGATTTTTCTTCGAATACGGGCTAGTTTTTCAGAGGCAAAATCCTCTACAAAACCAGCATCATTGATGGACTGGAGGGAGCCTTGTAAATGTGGAAAAAGCTCAATCTTCTCAAAGAGTTTATCCAGCTGGCTAAGACTGACATTTTCCAGATTTCCATAAAAATCCAAGAGAGATTTAGAAACTTCCAAGACCTTTTTAACAGCTAATAGCTCAGCGATATTGAGGTCTGTATCCAATTCCAAACGACGCATGGCTGGACCGATGTCGCTAGTAGCAGCCAGACTGAAATAGGGATTTTCCACAAAAATCTGCGCTATGTCTGTCAACTCGTCGAAGGCCTGTTGGATACGGTGGACTTCCACCATGGGCTCCAACTGTCGTAATTCTTCAAAGCCCTGTTCCGTCAAGAGATAGGGCTCAATTTTTTGTCTTACCTTGTGAAATTCAAGGGTTTCAATAATTTTATTATTCATATGTTCCTACTTAGTCTTTTCCTTAGCTCTATCTCATTATCAAAACAATAATAAGATAAAATATAGTCTTTCCCAGTCTCTTACATTAAAAGTATAACAGTCAACTAATACTCAATGAAAATCAGAATCAGACTTGCTCCAAAGGTTCGGAGAACCTTTAGAGGTTGGAAATAGGCGAACGTAGTTCGTTTCGCTCTGATGCAGATTGAACTCTGTTCCTTTTATATTTCAAGGGAACAGGCTGAAAAGATCCACTGGATCTTTTCTCTCAGTAAATCAACAACGTCCTATTTTGATTTTCGAAGAGTATAAATGACGATAAAAAGGATAAGGTCTCCCTTACCCTGCTATATTACTCAACCAGAGAGATTTAAAAAAACTACTTGTAAATGGTGTGTATTGAATCATGGCATTGGCAATAGAGCTATTTTGAAGATTATCCTGGATAATCGCCAATGGTATCGTTGATAACAGGACCATGACAATTTGTAAGGAAATAAAAGTCACCAAAACCGATAACAATCCACTAATCACATTGCTAGTCTGAGTATCTGGATTAAAATCTTCAAATAGATGGACAAATATCCCTAAAAATCGCACCAATACATAGACCAAGAAATAGATGATTAGGAAGGCCAAACCTGCATAAAATACACTATCTAAGTCAAAGAGATATTTCTCATCAAAATAATAGTTTGAACTACCTTGAGTCGCGTTCGCAAATGGAACCCAAAGATAAAGGAAAGGAATCAAACTTTTATAAGTTGCCGTCGCAATCGTTAGAGCAACAATACTTCCAAGGCTATAAAAGGTCTGCACAACCAAACCCCGACTATAACCCAGATAAAAACTCCATACCAAAACAAGAATAAGTACTATTGAAATCATGTCTTATCCTCAAGCCCATCTAAATCTACAAGGGTCACATTCTTCTTGTCAACCTTGTCTTTGGTCGTTTCTAACTCTTTTTCTCTCTGTTCAAAAGCAATCTCACGAGTTAATTGAACAGACAAGGCATTGATTGCCAATAAAAGGGCCAATGTCTCGGAATCTGCCGTCGGCATTTTTTCCTTTATTGCCTGGTATTTTTCCTGGGCAATACGTTCAATTTCCTCCATAAAGAGATTGTCATGCTCAGTTGTTAATGTTAATTGTTTTTCACCAAATGTAAATTTATATCGATTTAAGTTTGCCATATAACACCTCACCTACCATTATACAATAAAATAGATGATATTTCCATTCCTCTTATAACGAACGTTTTCGACGAGCAAAATCTACAAAACGGAATTTATCTATTTTATGCTTACTTTCCGTATATTGGAATTGCTGCGTATCACCAAGAAAGACACGAGACTTAATCAACACTAGGTAATCATCCTGTGATTTCATCAATTCGCATTCTTCACGACTGGTTGGCTCCACGGTAATTTCTTTTTGCGCATAAGAAATATCAAGGCCTAACTTATTTTCCAGGTATTCGTAAATGGATTTTTCAGCAATAGCAGTTGTCAACTCTGGCACGACATCGACAGCAAGATAATCTGTATCCACAACGGAGACCTTACCGTCAATCGAACGTGTACGGACAACTTTCCACACCTTGCTATACGGCTCAAAGCCTGTCAAATGCGAAAGGCTACTATTAACGGTAATCATATCTAAGCTGACAACATCTGTCTTGGTAGAAATCTGGAGAACATTTGTCAATTCCTGATAGGAAGTTAACCCTGAAACTGGGAAATTGAGAATTTCTTGCTTAAGGACCATTGAACCACGCCCTTGCACTTTTTGAATCAAACCTCCCTCAGTCAAAATCGCCAACGCCTTACGAACCGTATCACGACTAACACCATAGATTTCCTGAAGCTGCTGTTCTGTCGGTAGGGAGCTTTCTGCCGGATAAACATTTGTCCGTATTTTTTCTTTTAAGTCATTATAAATTTCTTGGTATTTTTTCATCATTTCCTCGCAAATTCATCTGTCAAATAGCATACAACTATCAACATTATAACAAAATTCATTTCAAAATTAAAAAAAACTAAGCAAAAACGCTTGCATTATTTTTTGAAATCGGATACAATCATAACACAAAGGAAATTTGTCCGTACAAATTTCGAAAAAGACATACTTTTGAGAGATGTCTAAAAAATATAGGGTGACGGATTCCATAAGCCGTCTAGAAGGAAAAATATATGGGAAAATTTGAAAAAGAAGCTAAACAGCTCCTAGAAGCTATTGGCGGAAAAGAGAATGTCAATGCAGTAACACACTGTGCAACACGCATGCGCTTTGTTCTTGCAGATGAGAAAAAAGCAAACGTAAAAGTCATCGAAGACATTCCTGCTGTAAAAGGAACATTCACCAACGCTGGTCAATTCCAAGTCATCATCGGTAACGATGTACCAATCTTCTACAATGACTTTACAGCTGTGTCTGGTATCGAAGGCGTATCAAAAGAAGCTGCTAAGTCAGCCGCTAAAAGTAACCAAAATGCCATCCAACGTGTTATGACTATGCTGGCGGAAATCTTCACTCCAATCATCCCTGCCCTTATCGTCGGCGGTTTGATTCTTGGTTTCCGTAACGTCTTGGAAGGCGTTCAGATGGAGTGGTTGGGACAAAAAGTAGTTGACGGTGTCAAACAAGTCACAGCTTCTGGCTCTCCGATTTATAATACTATCGTTGATGTTTCACCATTCTGGAATGGTGTCAACCACTTCCTCTGGTTGCCAGGTGAAGCCATCTTCCACTTCTTGCCAGTAGGTATCACTTGGTCTGTATCTCGTAAAATGGGAACTTCACAAATCCTTGGTATCGTCCTCGGTATCTGTTTGGTTTCTCCTCAGTTGCTCAACGCTTATGCTGTACCAAGTACAGATGCAGCGACCATCGCTAGCGAATGGTCTTGGAACTTCGGCGCATTTAGCATTGCCCGCATCGGTTACCAAGCGCAAGTTATCCCTGCCCTTCTTGCAGGTTTGGCACTTTCTTATCTGGAAATCTTCTGGCGTAAGGTTGTTCCAGAAGTGGTCTCAATGATCTTCGTACCATTCCTATCACTTCTTCCAGCTATTATCCTGGCTCACACTGTCCTTGGTCCTATCGGCTGGACAATCGGTCAATGGTTGTCAACTATCGTATTGGCTGGTTTGACTGGCCCATTGAAATGGCTCTTCGGTGCGGTATTCGGTGCCCTCTATGCACCGTTCGTTATCACTGGTCTTCACCACATGACAAACGCTATCGATACGCAATTAATCGCGGATGCTGGTGGAACTGGTCTCTGGCCAATGATTGCTCTTTCTAACATCGCTCAAGGTTCTGCAGTATTTGCCTACTTCCTCATGAACCGTCACAATGAAAAAGAAGCGCAAGTTTCTCTTCCTGCAACGATTTCTGCATATCTTGGTGTTACTGAACCAGCCCTCTTTGGTGTCAACGTGAAATACGTTTACCCATTTGTAGCTGCTATGATTGGTTCAAGTATCGCAGGCTTACTTTCTGTAACCTTCAACATCCAAGCTGCTTCTATCGGTATCGGCGGTCTTCCAGGTATCTTGTCTATCAAGGCTGAATACTGGGGTGCATTCTTTATGACAATGATTGTTGCGATTGTTGTCCCAATGATTTTGACAGCTGTTTTCAAACGTACAGGTGCATTTTCAAAAAAAGAAGAAACTGTTGAAGAAGTTGTAACTCTAGCTGAAACTATCGTTGAAACTGGATCTGCTATCGAATTGATCAGCCCACTTACTGGTCAAGCCAAAGAATTGTCACAAGCTACTGACCCTGTATTTGCATCAGGTGTCATGGGACAAGGTGTCCTTATTGACCCGAGCGAAGGTGTCTTGGTTGCTCCAGTCAATGGTGAAGTATCTGTCCTCTTCCCAACCAACCATGCTGTTGGTATCACTGCTACAAACGGAGTTGAGCTCCTTATGCACATTGGTATGGATACTGTTGGATTAGAAGGCAAAGGCTTCACAGCTCACGTCAAACAAGGTGACAAGGTAAAAGCTGGTGATAAATTGATTAGCTTTGACATCGATGTCATCAAGGCTGCTGGTCTTGTTGCTGAAACACCAGTTATCGTGACCAACCAAACTGACTTTGACACTCAAGTTATCGGAAATCTTCCTCGTGCCATCTCGCAAGGCGAAGCTATTCTGACAGTTACAAAGAATTAATGTTCTAGGAGGGCGCAAGGTAACTTGCACCTCCTATCATTGCTTATGCAAGAAGGAAAAAATTAAGAAAGAGAGAGCAAAATGACAATAGACAAACGAAAGGTTGTTTATCAAATCTACCCAAAATCTTACAAGGACACGACCGGCAATGGTGTCGGCGATCTGCGTGGGATTATTGAAAAACTCCCTTATCTAAAAGAACTAGGCATTGACATGATCTGGCTCAATCCCTTCTACCCAAGTCCTCAGCGAGACAACGGTTATGATATTTCTGACTATACAGCCGTCAATCCTGATTTTGGCACCATGGCCGACTTTGAAGAAATGGTGGCTGTCGGCAAAGAATTGGGCATCGAATTCATGTTGGACATGGTTCTTAACCATTGCTCGACAGACCACGAATGGTTCCAGAAGGCCCTAGCTGGCGATAAATACTACCAAGATTTCTTTATCCTGCGTGATCAACCTACTGACTGGGTGTCCAAGTTCGGCGGCAATGCCTGGGCACCCTTCGGCGATACTGGGAAATATTATCTCCACCTCTTTGATGTGACCCAAGCCGACCTCAATTGGCGAAATCCGCATGTCCGCGAAGAACTCTTCAAGGTGGTCAACTTCTGGAAAGACAAGGGTGTCAAGGGCTTCCGCTTCGATGTTATCAACCTTATCGGCAAGGATGAAGTCCTAGAAGATTGCCCAATCAACGATGGCAAACCAGCCTACACCGACCGTCCGATTACCCACGACTACCTCAAGATGATGAACAATGCTACTTTTGGTAGCGAAAAAGGCTTCATGACCGTTGGGGAAATGTCTGCCACCACCATTGAAAACTGTATTCTCTACACAGCTCCTGAGCGGGAAGAATTGTCCATGGCCTTCAACTTCCATCACTTGAAAGTGGACTACAAGGACGGTCAAAAATGGACCATTATGGACTTTGACTTTGAGGAACTCAAACGCCTCTTTCACACTTGGGGCGAAGAGATGTCCGTCGGAAATGGCTGGAACGCCCTTTTCTACAACAACCACGACCAACCTCGTGCCCTCAACCGCTTTGTTGATGTGGAGAATTTCCGAAGCGAAGGAGCAACCATGCTGGCTGCCTCTATCCACCTATCACGCGGGACGCCTTACATCTACATGGGCGAGGAAATTGGTATGATCGACCCCGACTACGATAGCATGGACGACTACGTGGACGTGGAGTCTATCAATGCCTACCAGATGCTCTTGGACCAAGGGCACGCACCTGAGCAAGCCTTCAAGATTATTCAGGCCAAGTCCCGTGACAATTCCCGCACCCCGATGCAATGGGATGCTTCTGACAATGCAGGCTTCTCAACAAGAACCCCTTGGCTGAAGGCTGGCAAATCCTATCCAACCATTAACGTTGAACAGGAAAAAACAGGCCCAATCTTTACCTTCTATCAAGAGTTGATTCGACTCCGAAAAGAACTCCCCCTCATCTCAGAAGGGGATTACAAGGCAGCCTACAAGGATAGCCAGAAAGTCTACGCCTTTGAACGCTTACTGAACAGCGAAAAACTGCTAGTCCTCAACAATTTCTTCGCAGAAGAAGTTGAGCTCGACCTGGCAGACGATTATGCCCACGGCCAAGTCCTCATCAGCAACTATCCTAACAACAAACTAGGAAAAAAAATCATTCTCAAACCTTACCAAGCATTGGCGATTCAAGTTAAATAAACGATAAAGCATCCGAAAACAACACTCTACATGTCAATTTTAATTTTCCTAAAATTAGAACCTGCCTTCACAGCTCAGTATGTTACTTGTGAAGGCAAGTTCTTGGTTTAAGGTTTCTTTTAGGAATATATTTTATACTATGATTTGCGCACGAAACAGCTATCTGGGGGGAGATGGCTGTTTCTTCTTTTATAGTCATTTGAATTAACTTTGATACATCGTCACTTTCGGCTTGCCGTACTCTACGAAAGTGACTTGTTTCGCAAGCCTTATTTCCAAACTAGAACGGGAGTGGGAAAGAACTCGACTGGTCTAAAAAAGAGTTCGTCTTCCCACCCCCGCACAGTTGATTAGGTCAGATTTGAAGTGTGAAACACGAACAAATCTGCCAATCAACCACTGCGCTGAGATGTTGACACGAACTCTGAGAAGCGTGGCTGGACTTTTTGCCCAGCCTCATTCTAGCTGCCTGCACCTCAGTTCCTTGTTTGAAAGTTAATTCATTCGACTATATTACTACATATAAAGAAATAACCGTTTCAGATAAGGCTGAAACGGTTATTTTTGTAAGTCTAATTAAAAGATACATGCACATGATCGTAGTGGTTTTCTGTAACGCTACCACGGTCTGGCATCAGGTTCCATGTATAGGCTGGACCATAGATACTGTCATACGGCGCATAGAAACGCTGTTTCCAAATGATGTAGTTGATATTTTTAGAAGCTAAGTTTGCAACTGCATAAGCTGCCACTTGATCTCCTAGAGCTGAGCTCTCAGGCACCATAAAGTCAATTGCCAGACCTTTACCATGGTCTCCTGAATCACCTGCACGGTAACCAGAGAATGAGGTAATACCAAAGGCATTTGCCACTTCTGCGCGGAAGGCTGCTACCTGAGGTTGCAAACCAACATCATAAGCACTTGTACTTGTTGTAGTGGTTGATAGGGCTGTCACTTGTGGAGTTTCAACTACAGGCTGTTCTACAACTTCCTCTACAGGCGCTTCTACTACAGGTTGCTCTACAACTTCCTCTACAGGTGCTTCTACTACAGGCTGCTCTACAACTTCCTCTACAGGTGCTTCTACTACAGGCTGCTCTACAACTTCCTCTACAGGTGCTTCTACTACAGGCTGCTCTGCAACTTCCTCTACAGGTGCTTCTACTACAGGCTGTTCTACAACTTCTTCTACAGGTGCTTCTACTACAGGCTGTTCTACAACTTCTTCTACAGGTGCTTCTACTACAGGCTGTTCTACAACTTCCTCTACAGGCGCTTCTACTACAGGTTGCTCTACAACTTCCTCTACGGGTGCTGAGTCAGTAACTGATGAAATTTGATCCAACGGAATAACCGTATCCTCAACCGTTACTTGATTGGTTGTTAGGTCAACAGTTGCCTGAACGGTCTCATTTGTGTTTCCCTGAACAGGAGCTTCAATCTCAACCTGAGTCACTTGATTGTTTTGGTCAACAGTCGTCGTCAGTACCGTATCAGGGAAAATCAAGTTGACATCTGCAATTTGATTCATTTTCGCCAGCAAGTCCATATCAATATTCATAGCTGAGGCGATGGCTGATAAGGTATCCCCATACTGAACAGTATAGGTCATCTTCCCTTCTTCTTGGACAATTTCTGGGCTAATTTCAGAAACAGTACGTGGAGCCCATTCGAGGGCTAAAACATTTGTTGAAATCACCCCTGTACTAAAGAGGGAAAGAGCCAATGAAGATGTGTATAACATCTTCTTATTGTTTTTCATGATGGGTGTTTTTCTCTTGCGACGCATATGTTGTGGTTTATTTGTTCTCTTACGTTTCATAATCTTATTCCTTCTTTATTTTTGAGATGGTTCTATCTTACCTAAATTAAATCTGAAAAACAAGCCTTCAACCGTTCTTTTAAATAAACTGTCTCCACTATGTAATCTTAGGACTTTTCTGTCACACAATCAATATAAATGTCATCTGACTGTCATATTATTAGATAATACTCAATGAAAATCAAAAACAGATTCGGAGACGCAGATGCAGGTAGAACTAACGTTTACCAAATCAAGTCAACAACGTCTGGATTTTCGAAGAGTATAAGTAAAAAATAAGAGTAAGGTAATAACCCAATAATTGGCTACTAGCTCACTCTCATTTCTATTTTCGGATTAGTCAAAACCCTACATTTCTTCAGGATAAACCAAGCCCCATTCTTTGCGGAGTTGGGTCATGATCTCCATGACATCTTGGGTGTAGGCTAGGTGCATGGTGTTTTCGATGCCTGCGACAGCTTTTTCCATATCCGCCACTTCATAAGAAAGGGCCTTGGCTGTCTCGCCCGCTTCGATTACCTCTTGACTACCATCTTCTGTGTAGGTAATGACTGCCTTCTGACCACGAGGATACTCGTAAAGTTCGATGTAGCCCTTGTCGTAGGCAATAGTACCCCGTTTTGGCTGTTTGGCATGGAGGGTCAGGGCGATGGTCACCATCTCTCCTGCATCATTGCTGAGTAAAATCCCTACCTGCTCGTCCACACCTGTCGGAGCTAATTTGACCTGGGATAGGACTTGATTTGGCTTTTCAGTCATAAACCAACGGACAAATGACAGAGCGTAGACACCAATATCCAAGAGGGCACCGCCTGCCAAGTTTTTATTGAAAAAGCGGTTGGTCATATCGTATTCCTTGTAGCTGCCAAAGTTCATCTGAATCATTTTCAAATCTCCAAGCTTGCCACTGGTAACCACTTGGCTCAACTGACGATAGATTGGCATATGGAAAATGGTCATGGCTTCTGCCAGGATAACCTGATTTTCTTCCGCCAGTTGAATGGCTTCTGCTAATTCTTCTGAATTAAGCGTAATAGACTTTTCACAGAGGACATGCTTTCCAGCCTCCAAAGCCTTTCTCAAATAATTGATATGGGTATTGTGAGGCGTAGAAATGTAGATAATGTCTACTTCAGGATCCTCAAAGACTTCATCGATTTCTCGATAAACTTTCTCGATGCCATATTTTTGCGCAAATTCCACCCCCTTGTCATAGGTACGGTTGGCTACCGAATAAAGATTTCCACCCATAGCCTGCAAGGCCTGAACCAATTCGTTGGCAATGACACCTGTTCCCAGAGTCGCCCATTTATACTTCATTTGCACTTCCATAGTGTACCTCACTTTCTTCTACCATTATAGTAAATTCCACCCTTTTCTGCACACTCTAACTAGCATTTGTGTTACAATAAGAACATGAATACCGTTGTACTAAAGGCATCTGCCCAGCAAAAACAAGCCATGATGGCTCACTATGACCGCTATCGGCAGACCAGCAAAAATCCTTACATCGAAGCATTTTTCAAACTGACCGGTGCCAGCCTGTCCATCTACACTTCTGGAAAAGTCGTTTTTCAGGGGGAAATGGCAGAGCAGGAAGCAGGGCTCTGGGGCTATGAGCCAGAAAAGTCTGGACAGACGACCATACCTGGTCAAAACCTGCCCATGATTGGTACCGATGAGGTTGGAAACGGGTCTTATTTCGGAGGTTTGGCAGTCGTTGCTAGTTTTGTCCGCCCAGAAGACCATGCCTTTCTCAAGTCGCTTGGTGTGGATGATTCCAAGAAAATGACAGACCAAAAAATCTGCCAAATCGCCCCTCTCTTAAAAGAGAAAATCCCCCACCAAGCTCTGCTATTGTCACCGAAAAAATACAACGAAGTCATCGAGCAAGGCTATAATGCGGTGTCTGTTAAGGTCGCCCTACACAATCAGGCTATTTTCCTACTCTTACAAAAGGGTGTCCAGCCTGAGAAGATTATTATTGACGCCTTCACTTCCAGTCAAAACTATCAAAAGTACTTGAAGAAGGAAGCCAACCAATTTGCCAACCCCGTCACTCTGGAAGAAAAGGCTGAGGGCAAATATCTGGCTGTGGCAGTATCTTCTATTATCGCTAGAGCTATGTTTTTAGAAAATCTTGTCCAGCTTGGTCAACTAGTTGGGATGAATCTGCCGTCTGGTGCGGGCAGTAAATCCGACCAAGCCGCAGCAAGCATCTTAAAACAATATGGTATGGCTGGTCTCAACCAAACTGCCAAACTCCACTTTGCCAATACGCAAAAAGCACAAAAATTATTGAAATGAGGAAAAAATATGGGAGCAATCCAAAAAACAAAACGCTCACCACTAGTCGCCTTCTTAGCTGAATGGGGCATCTTTTTACTGTTTATGGTAGCTTTTTTTGCCAGTCGTTACTTTATCTGGAATCCTGTCTCTGTCGATGGCCATTCCATGGACCCAACGCTTCAACACCAAGAAAAACTCATCATGCTAAAAACGACCTCTATCGACCGCTTTGATATTGTTGTAGCCAGCGAGACAGACAGCGATGGCAAGGAAAAACTGATTGTCAAACGTGTAATCGGTATGCCAGGTGACACCATTCGCTACGAAAACGATATCCTCTATGTTAACGACCAAAAAGTGGACGAGCCTTACTTAGATGAATATCTCGCTGCATTCCAGAAAGATAAACTTCAAGAAGTCTATTCTTACAACAAACAATTCCAAGCTGTGGCCCAATCTGCTGAAGCTTTCACACAAGATGCCAATGGTTACGTAGACTTTACCGTGACAGTCCCAGAAGGACAATACTACCTGATGGGAGATGACCGCCTTGTCTCACTAGATAGTCGTAGTGTAGGAACATTTTCCCGTGAAAACATCAAAGGAGAAGTTGTCTTTCGCATGTGGCCTTTCAATCGTATTGGGACTGTTGATTAATACAAACAAGTTTGGAGCAATCCGTTCCAAACTTCTTTTCATTATTATTGGAAATAAACTCTATGAACGAAGTGTATTTTACCGGTACTATTGACCGGATTATTTTTGAAAATCCTAGTAATTTTTATAAAATCCTTCTCCTTGAAATCGAGGAGACAGACGCAGACTATGATGACTACGAAATTATTGTGACCGGAACGATTGCCGATGTCATTGAAGGAGAAGACTATCGTTTCTACGGCAATCTAGTCACCCATCCCAAGTATGGTCAGCAGCTGCAAATTTCGCGTTACGAACGTAGCAAGCCTACCTCAGCTGGTCTGGTTAAGTATTTCTCCAGCGACCATTTCAAGGGAATTGGACGTAAAACAGCGGAAAAAATCGTTGAGCTCTATGGCGAGGATACCATTGATAAGATTTTAGCTGAACCTGAAAAACTAACCCAAATCACAGGCCTATCCAGCAAGAACATGCAGGCATTTGTGGAGAAACTCCGCCTCAATTATGGAACCGAGCTGATCTTGGCAAAACTAGCTGAGTATGGCATTCCCAATAAATTGGCCTTTCAAATCCAAGACCAGTATAAGGAAAAAACACTTCAGATTATTGAAGAAAACCCCTATCAACTGGTCGAAGATGTCCAGGGGCTCGGCTTTACCATTGCCGATAGGATTGCGGAAAATCTAGGAATTGCCAGCGATTCCCCCCAACGCTTTCGGGCCGGTATGCTCTTTAGCCTCATTCATCGCTCCATGGAAACAGGCGATACCTATGTGGAGGCCAGAGACTTGCTGGAAGCAACCCTTGAACTGCTGGAAAAATCCCGCCATACAGAGCTGGACCCCGCTGCTGTTGCCAAAGAATTGACGGGACTGATTGCAGACGACAAGGTACAGCAAGAAGGCACAAAGATTTTTGACAACAGCCTCTACTTTGCCGAACATGGTATCCATAAAAACTTGACCCGCCTGATGGGAAAAAATGGCTTCAAGCCCTTCCCACGCGCAGACGTCGAGGCTGCCATAGCAGAGCTGGAAAGTATGTCTTCCCTAACCTACGATGACATTCAAAAAGAAGCCATTGTCCAAGCCATTACCAATCCGCTATTCATTCTGACAGGTGGACCAGGAACTGGAAAGACAACGGTTATCAACGGTATTATCGCGGTCTATGCCATCTTGCATAAGATTGACCTGACTCGCAACCGAGAAGAATGCCCTGTCCTCCTAGCCGCTCCAACTGGACGAGCAGCCAGACGAATGAATGAATTGACAGGCCTGCCTTCCGCCACCATCCACCGCCATCTCGGTCTGGTAGAAGGACAGGAAGAATCCTACCGTGATGATTATTTGGATGCCGACTTTATCATCGTGGATGAGTTTTCCATGGTAGATACTTGGTTGGCAAACCAGCTCTTCCAGAACATCTCCTCCCAGACCCAAGTTCTGATTGTCGGCGATGCGGAGCAATTACCTTCTGTCAGTCCCGGTCAGGTCCTAGCTGACCTCTTGAAAATCGACAAGCTACCCAGCATCACTCTGGAACGCATCTACCGTCAATCCGATGATTCGACCATTGTTACCCTAGCCAGCCAGATTCGCCAAGGAGCTCTACCTAGCGATTTCCGTGAGAAAAAGGCTGACCGCTCCTATTTTGAAGCGCAAAACGAACAAATTCCAGCTCTGATTGAACGCATTGTCGGCGCAGCTATCAAGTCAGGTATCCCTGCAAACGAAGTCCAAATCCTCGCTCCCATGTACCGTGGTGCCGCAGGCATTGACCAACTCAACACCATGACCCAGGCCCTGCTCAATCCCCTAGAAGACGGTGAGCTGGAATTCCTCCACAACGAGCAGGCCTTCCGCCAAGGCGACCGAGTCATCCACCTTGTCAACGATGCTGAGGCCAATGTCTTCAATGGTGATCTGGGCTATATTACTGACCTCCTGCCTGCCAAGTACACCGACTCCAAGCAGGACGAGATTACCATCAACTTCGACGGTAGCGAGGTCACCTATCCCCGTAATGAATGGTACAAGATTACCCTGGCCTATGCCATGTCCATCCACAAGTCCCAAGGTAGCGAGTTCCAGGTGGTCATCCTTCCCATTACCCGCACCAGCCACCGCATGCTCCAGCGCAACCTGGTCTACACCGCCATCACCCGCTCCAAGAGCAAGCTCATCCTCCTAGGCGAAATCTCCGCCTTTGACTACGCCGTCAAAAACGCCGGCACCGTCCGAAAAACCTATCTGGTCCCACGTTTCCAAGGGGAAATGGCAGAGCAGGACAGTAAGGAAAGCCTGACTGAAAACAACGAAAGCAAAACAGCCACACAAACCCAGCCCCCTGCCCAGTCAGATAAACCAAAACAAACAGAGCCCGTAACAGAAAACAGCCAACAACTGTCCCTTCTTGACCAAGACCAGCCAGAAAAAACAAGTGGACAAGCCAGAGAATATATTCTGACTGTGGACAACCTGCTAACCATCGACCCCATGATCGGCATAGATCAGGCAGATATTGAAGAGTTTTTTAAAGCATAAAAACCAGCAAGTCAGTAGATTTGCTGGTTTTACTCTTCTCTAGTCGTTTCGTTTGCTTATTAGTACAAGGCAACGATAGGCTGGCTACTTCAACAGTCCAGTAGAGCGTTTGAACTCGGAAATAAGGCTTCCTCGCTCTTCGTAGTAATAAAAGATACACTAATGGACTATATCATCAACCATGATTCATCAAGCCGCCCCTTTGTTAATCTGAACTGCTTGCCATGTTCATCAATCAGTGCATGAAGCTCCTGAGCGTCTTTTACCGACCAATCTTTTATCTGCTCTGTAAATTCCTGTCTCAAACTCAAATAATCCTTAGACTGACTAAGTCCTAACCGATTAAATAGTCTAAGAGCATATTGATCCGCCACAAAAACACTTCTTCGACACAAATAGAGCAAAATAACATCCGCAGTTTCATTGCCAACCCCCTTCAAGCTCAGCAGCTCTTTTCGGAGTACTGCTGTCTCAACACTATCTAGGCGAGAAAAATCTCCATCGAACTGATTGGCCCACTCAACCACTGACCGAATGTAGAGTGATTTTTGCTTGAAGAATCCTGCTGGGCGAATACATTCTTGTAAATCCTCCACAGGCATCTCTAAAAGCGAATGAATTGTCAACCGTCCCTCCAACTGTTCTAAAGCACGCTTGGCATTTGCTTCCGTTGTTTGCTGAATAAGAATCATAGATACCAAATCCTTTATGGGATTTTCATCGTTCCACCAGTGAAATTCACCATATCGCCGTTTTAAATTTTGGTAAAGAACCGTCAACTGTTCCACTACTATCCCCCATCTCACCTTGTTTCTCCTTGCCATTATAGCACGATGAGTAAAGGGATACAATACTACAGTTCCTCTAGTAATATTGTATCTACAATCGCAGCAAACTGCTCTGCTTCAACCTCTGGAAAATAATTCAAACAATTGGCCGTTGCAAAGGCTGCCGCTTCTTTCAAAAAGATTTCTGGAGCTTGACCTTGACTGATTCCCTTGACTAGCAAGCCCAGGTAGAAATCCCCTGCGGCAATCGGATTACGCGTTTCTTTCTTAGGTGACTGAATTCGGAAGAACCGCTGACCTATTTTTGCCAGACTACCCTTACCTCCCATGGTAATGATGATGTTCTCATGAGGGGTTACATCTTTCAGTATTCGTAAAATATCCTCAGGACTTTCTTCATCCAGCTCAGGATAAATATCTTTCAGCTCTTCATTATTGATTTTGATAAGGACCGGTCTAGCTTGATAAGCCGCACGTAGAGCTGGTCCACTGGTGTCCACTATGGTCAGCACCTCTGGGTATTTTTCAATAAACTGCTGAATATAGTCATCCGGCATCCCCTTCATCAGACTGCCTGAAAAGACTAGGATGTCGCCAGCTTGCAGGCTATTTTCAATCTGCTGAGTGAATTGGTTGAGCAAATCCTCTGTTAGTTCAAAACCTTTTTCATAAAATAGTACTACATCGCCTGTACTGGTTTCAACATAGATATTACACGTCCGAGTATTCTGGCTATTTTCAACCACGCGCAGGGTATTTCCACTATCAGCATTAAGCTCCTGAATATAACGACCAATCTGACCACCCAAAATAGTATGAATGATGTAGTCTGTCACACCGTTTTCACGGAGGGCATAGGCCACGTTGAAGCTTTTTCCACCAGGATAATCCCTCACTTCCGTCGGTCTCAGGGGAATATTCTTTTCAATTTTTTCAACAAGTAGCGTACGGTCCAGAGCTGGATTGGGACAAATCAAGTGAATCATATCGGCCTCCTTTTTTGTTTATATTATTATACTATATACAAACAAAAAATAAAAAGATAATTCCTCGACGGGAACTATCTTTTAGACTATTTAATTTTTTTATGCAAATACGGAAATTCGTTCCTGCTGGTAGCCACCTTTTTCAGCAATGTCAACCAAAGCCATAGCATAGTCGGCATAACTAATATAGCTTTCACCTTGGGCATTGACTTGGAAAACCTCGCTAGCAATAGTGTAGATACCTGTCTTTGAGCCTTCTGCATCAAAATCGGCTGCTGGGCTGATATAGGTCCAGTTGATAGCTGTCGCCTGACGATAGAGGTCTAGACCAGCACCCATAGCCTCAGCGATTGGCAGATATTCCGCAGGGAAATCTGGTGTATCTTTCAGCATAGCTGTCTGGCTCTCGTCTAAATAAAGACTGCCTGCACCACCAACTACTAAGAGACGAGTTGGACTACCAGCAAGGATGGTCGTTAGATGCTCCGCAAGACGAGCGTGACCCGGCAAGGTTTCTGGTGTCCAAGCACCAAAAGCATTGACTACTACATCAAAGCCTGCCAAGTCTTCCTTGGTAAGAGCAAAAGCATCCTTTTGGATCACTTCTTGGGCTACACTCTTGTTTTCAGAACGGACAATAGCCGTCACCTGATGACCACGTTCTACTGCTTCCTTTGCAATGGTTTGACCTGCTTGACCATTCGCTGCAATAATAGCTATTTTCATATTGATACCTCACTTATTTTGTTGTAATAATTACATTTACAACAAAAGTATAAACTATTTTCGTTGTAACGTCAATTGTTACAACTCAAAAATTAAAAAAATCTCCACGAAGATGATTTTTCTTGAAAATATGATTACAATTCTGCCAATAAATCAGCAATAGTCGTCTGTGCAAGTTCATTTTCCAAAGCCGATTGAGCATTTTCCAAACGACTATCTAGCAGGGGATGAATATTGCGGCCTACCTGACAGTTTGGATTGGGTTGCTCATGAAAAGCGAATAATTGACCCTTTTCTCCAAACAACTCCACAGCCTGATAGACGTACAAAAGTGTAATCTGGTCTGGAGCCTGTGCCAAGCGAGCACCTCCAACACCACGCGCTACTTCTACCAGACCAGCCTCCTTGAGTTGGGACAAAATATTTCGGATAATGACAGGATTAACCCCGACACTACCTGCAATGCTAGTACTGGTCTGTTTTTCTTTTTCTCCTTCCAGAGCCAAGAGAACCAAGATATGGCTGGCAATGGTAAATCTACTTGAAATTTGCATCTCTTCTCCTTTTTTTCAGTCTATCATAGACTGAAACAGAACTCAAGTTTGAAAATTGGTCACGGTCACACCCAGCAAACGAATCCCTTTTTCAATCTTCCCAATTTCTTCAATTAGTTGACGAACCTCTTTCTCAATCGTTTCCGTCTGGTCCGTATACACCTCTAGACTATGACGTTTCGTCAAGGTAGAAAAATCACCATAACGTACCTTTAAAACAATTGTTCGCCCCTTTTTTCCATTCCGCTTCAAACTAGCTGCGACCCGTTGGCAGAGACTGATTAGCTCTTTCAGGACATCCTCCTCCCGATAAAGAAGTTTGCGATAGGTTCTTTCCTTTCCAATTGACTTACGAACACGGTCCACTTTAACGGGCGAATTAGAAATGCCCCTCGCTTTCCGATAAAGGTCGAAGCCAAAACGCCCAAATCTATCTATCAAAACCATTTCTGGTACATCTAGCAAATCTTTCCCCGTGTAGACCCCCATCTCATGCAGGCGTTCCACCGTCTTCTTCCCCACACCGTGAAATTTTTCAACAGGCAGGGAGGCGAGAATACCAACAGCATCTTCAGGTAGAATCAAGGTCAAACCGTGCGGTTTTTCCATATCAGAGGCAATTTTTGCTAAAAATTTATTATAGGAAACGCCTGCGGAAGCTGTCAGATGCAATTCATTCCAAATATCGTATTGGATAAGCTTGGCAATCTTAACCGCAGAGCTGATACCCAACTTATTTTCTGTTACATCCAAGTAAGCCTCATCGATAGACATGGGCTCCACCAAATCAGTATAGCGATGAAAAATTTCTCGAACCTGTCGCCCAACTTCCTGGTATTTTTCATAATTGCCAGAAATGAAAATCGCCTGAGGACAACGCTCATAGGCCTCTTTTGAGGACATAGCCGAGTGAATACCAAAGGCACGCGCCTCATAATTACAGGTAGACACCACTCCTCTACCGCCAGATAGTCTTGGGTCAGCCCCAATGATAACAGGTTTGCCCTTCAAAGCAGGATTATCCCTGACCTCAATGGCAGCAAAAAAAGCATCCATATCTACATGAATAATTTTTCTAGATAAATCATTGATTAAGGGAAAAATTAACATGACTGCCTCTTCCTGTTTTCAAGTTTAACTCGCTATATTATACCGCATTTCTTAGGAAGTTTCAGCCTTTAGATTCGTTGAACCAGCCATCTTACCAATACAATAAACGACAGCTTATCACCTTATTACAAATACAAGCAGAAATTCACTTTGAAAATACCAACTATGTCTTTCAAATTTTTTCATATTCCTTGAAAGGTTTTTCATTTATTTTCAAGTATTTTTGTCTTGTAGAAAGTGTTTTCAAATGGTATAATGATGACATGTTGGTATTGATACAAAGTCGATACCCAAAAGCATAAAAGGAGAACCCTCATGTCAACAAAAGTTAAAACAAAAAATGTTGCTGAAGACATTTTCGCCCAAGCCTGGGAAGGCTTTAAAGGTACAGATTGGCAAGATAAGGCAAGTGTAACACGCTTCGTTCAAGCCAACTACACTCCATACGATGGAGATGAAAGCTTCCTCGCAGGCCCAACTGAGCGTTCACTTCATATCAAAAAAATCATCGAAGAAACAAAAGCTGGCTACGAAGACACTCGCTTCCCAATGGACGTAGATCGTGCTACTTCTATCGCTGATATTCCAGCAGGTTTCATCGATAAAGAGAACGAACTCATCTTTGGTATCCAAAACGATGAGCTCTTCAAACTCAATTTCATGCCACGTGGTGGTATTCGTATGGCTGAAACAACTCTTATCGAAAACGGCTATACTCCAGACCCACTCCTTCATGAAATCTATACAAAACACGCTACAACTGTAAACGACGGTATCTTCCGTGCCTACACAGCTGACATCCGCCGTGCTCGTCACTCACACCACGTTTCTGGTCTTCCAGATGCATACTCACGTGGTCGTATCATCGGTATGTACGCTCGTTTGGCACTTTACGGTGCAGACTACTTGATGGAAGAAAAAGTAGCTGACTGGAATGCAATTACTGAAATCGATGAAGAATCAATCCGTCTTCGTGAAGAAATCAACCTTCAATACCAAGCATTGCAACAAGTTGTACGCTTAGGTGACTTATACGGTGTTGATGTTCGCAAACCTGCGATGAACACCAAAGAAGCTATCCAATGGACAAACATCGCCTTCATGGCAGTATGTCGTGTTATCAACGGTGCAGCAACTTCTCTTGGTCGTGTGCCGATCGTTCTCGACATCTATGCAGAACGTGACTTGGCTCGTGGTACATTTACTGAATCTGAAATCCAAGAATTTGTTGACGACTTCGTATTGAAACTTCGTACAGTGAAATTCGCTCGTACAAAAGCCTTCGACGAAATCTACTCTGGTGACCCAACATTCTTGACAACCTCTATGGCAGGTATGGGTAACGACGGTCGTCACCGTGTTACTAAGATGGACTACCGTTTCTTGAACACACTTGACAACATCGGTAACTCTCCAGAACCAAACTTGACAGTTCTTTGGTCAGACCAACTTCCATATTCATTCCGTCGCTACTGTATGGCAATGAGCCACAAACACTCTTCTATCCAATACGAAGGTGTGACAACAATGGCGAAAGATGGTTATGGCGAAATGTCATGTATCTCTTGCTGTGTGTCACCACTTGACCCAGAAAGTGAAGACCAACGCCACAACATTCAGTACTTCGGTGCTCGTGTGAACGTTCTTAAAGCTCTTCTTTCAAGCTGGAACAACGGCTACGACGATGTTCACAAAGATTATAAAGTGTTCGATGGTGTTGAACCAAATACTTCTGAAATCTTTGACTACGATCAAGTTATTGCCAACTTTGAAAAAGCCCTTGACTGGTTGACTGACACTTATGTAGATGCTATGAACATCATCCACTACATGACTGACAAGTACAACTATGAAGCAGTTCAAATGGCATTCTTGCCAACTCACCTTCGTGCAAACATGGGCTTCGGTATCTGTGGCTTCGCAAATACTGTTGACTCATTGTCTGCTATCAAGTACGCACAAGTGAAACCAATCCGTGACGAAGATGGCTTCATCTACGATTACGAAGTAACTGGCGACTTCCCACGTTATGGTGAGGATGACGACCGTGTAGATGACATCGCGAAATGGCTCATGGAAGCATTCTTCTCTCGCTTGAACAAGCACAAATTGTACAAGAATGCTGAAGCAACTGTGTCTATCTTGACAATCACTTCAAACGTTGCTTACTCTAAACAAACAGCTAACTCACCAGTTCACCGCGGTGTATTCCTCAACGAAGATGGTTCTGTTAACACTTCTAAAGTGGAATTCTTCCCACCAGGTGCCAACCCAACTTCTAAATCTCGTGGTGGTTGGTTGCAAAACTTGAATACTCTTTCTAAACTCAACTTCAAACATGCCAACGACGGTATCTCATTGACAACTCAAGTTTCACCAAAAGCTCTTGGTAAAACATTCGATGAGCAAGTGAACAACTTGGTGACAATCCTTGACGGATACTTCGAACAAGGTGGTCAACACGTCAACTTGAACGTTATGGACTTGAACGACGTTTATGACAAGATTATGGCAGGTGAAGATGTCATCGTTCGTATCTCTGGATACTGCGTAAACACCAAATACCTCACTAAAGAGCAAAAAACTGAATTGACTCAACGTGTCTTCCACGAAGTTCTTTCAATGGACGACCACGCTGCAGAAGTTTCAGGTCAAGCTTAATCAAGCAAACACAAAAGGACTTGCACATGCAGGTCCTTTTACTATGTCGAAAAATCTACTGAGTGTTGCGGAAGGATAGTTATAGTCTTTTAGTTTACTTTTAGTACTAGGCAACGAGCTGCAGACAGCTTGTACAGTCGAGTGACTGTGCAAGGTTGGAGATAGCACTTGCGGAGCAAGTCACCCCTGCAGAGTACGGCAAAGCGAGTTCAAATACTCCAGTGGAGTGTTTGAAATTGGAAATAAGGAAACGATGTTTCCTCACTCGTCGAAGCAATAAAAGAAAAACTAAACGACTATATACTCAATGAAAATCAAAAGTCGCCTAAGAAACGAAGTCGAAGATAGAACTCTGTTACTTTCTTATTTCAAGGTAACAGGCTGAAAACCTCCACTGGAGCTTTTCACTCATCAAGGCTCTTGACAACAGATAATGTTGATTTTCGAAGAGTATTAGTCAATAGCCTCTTCTTCCTCCAAGACCTGACGAATCAAGACCATAACCTGGTTTCTATCCAACTTCCACTGGGCCCGCTCATCCTTGTCAAAAGTACGATTCGAAAGAAAAATCGCAGCTTTCTGCAAGGGACGATTGTACATGATAAAGGTCCCCGTATAGCCTGTGTGGGACAACCAGTCCCCCTTCTTATCCCAAGCCAGAGACCGCTTGCGCTTATCATCAAAACCGTAATCCTGCGTTAAATTCGCCGCAAAGTCAGCCGTCAGACAGTGTTCCAAAAAGATTTCCAAATCTTTTACGGTCGAAAAGAGACCTGCACTTCCCGCGTGGAGGCCCAAGACACGCGCCTTGGGATCATGCACCACACCTGCCTTGACGCCACGCACCGTCGGCACCGCCTGACTGACTGGTCCAAAGGAGGTTTGGGACATACCAAAGGGCTCTAGAACGTCTCGACTAATCAGCTGGTCTAGACTGTCTCTACCCAGTTCCTCCAACAAAAAGCCCAGCAAGAGAAAATTAATGTCTGTGTAGAGGAAATCTTTCTTATCCGTTACGGTAATCTTCAAAATTGCTTCCTTGAGCTGGTCGGCATCCAGACTATCCCGATTGGGAATGAAGGGATTGATACCACTAGTATGGGTCAATAATTGCCGAATGGTGACCTCACTATCCGCAAAAGCTGGATAATAAGACTGCAAGGTCCTATCTAGCTCCAAAGCTCCGCTATTAACCAGAAAAGTCGCAAGAGTCCCTACTCCAACCACCTTGGAAACAGACGCCAAATCATAGGTCAAACCCGCCTCAACTGGTAACTGACCATCCTGGGTCCCTAAATAATATTCCTGCCACTGACTCTTAGAAAAAAGAGCCAGACTGGCACCAGGATAAACTCCTTGCTCAATCTGCTCTGAAACCTTGTCTAAAATTACTTGTCTCATTTTTCGAACCACAATTCAATACCACTTGGGTCAACCGTTTGGATAAAGCTTGCTTTTTTATCTTTAAAGAATGGTCCTTCCAACTGGCTTTCCAAATGTACCCAATCAAAATCCTGCTCAACGGGAAAACGCAAGCCTTCTAAATCCCAAACTTGTTCTGCAGGAGTTAATAAATCCTTACCTTCTGCTCCAACAAAACGCAAAAAGGCTTGTTGAGGTAGGATAGCCTCATAATAGTCTTGGCTGATACTAGCTTGTGGGGTATTAAGCCAAATAGACTCTACTGAAAAAGCAGTCAGACCAGAAAAGTCATCCTGCACCTTAAATGGAACAGGTGGAAGGATTGCTTTTAGGTCATCAACAGATGCTTCTGCATGCAAAAGGAAGGTGTCTCCTTCTGGCGACACAGCTTCAAAACCATAGCCATTTTTTCCTTGGTAGAGCTTACTATACTGTGACCCTTGCGCCAGTAAAACTTCAATTTCAGAGGCATTGTCTACTTTTATCACAATTTTATTCAGTTTTTTAAGCCCTTCGACAGCACGGGTGCGATTACCAGGAGATTCTGTCAAAACGAGCTTCGTTTCTGGACTTGTTCTATCTCCAAAATCAGCAAATGGACCATCTTCTAGCTTGGTTTTCATTCCTAGATTTTTTTCTAAAAATCCTTGATTAATAGCCCTATTATTAATACGTAAAATAGGGACTATAGCTTCATTTTTTCTCAACACGATACATTTCACTCCTCAGTCATTCTACAATATTGTATAAAAAATTTCATCATTTTACAACTAATTGTATCGTCGTTTTATACATTAATATTTTTATATATACTGATAATTTTTAGACAAACACTGGCTTATCAGATATAATAGCTATTATAGACTATTATCCTAAAAAAGAGGAGAATTTATGCGCTTTAATCAATTTTCTTTCATAAAAAAAGAGACCTCCGTCTACTTGCAAGAGCTTGGTGCTCTAGGATTTCAACTGATTCCTAATGCAAGTAGCAAGACAAATTTAGAAACCTTTGTCAGAAAGTGCCATTTCCTGACAGCAAACACCGACTTTGCCCTGTCCAATATGATTGCGGATTGGGACACAGACCTCCTGACCTTCTTCCAGTCTGACCGTGAGTTGACAGATCAGATTTTCTATCAAGTGGCCTTTCAGTTGCTGGGATTTGTGCCTGGTGTAGATTATACAGATGTGGAAGAATTCCGCAAGACCAGCCAGTTTCCTATTGTCTACGGAGATGTCATCGATAACCTCTACCAACTCCTCAATACCCGTACCAAGTCTGGCAATACCCTGATTGACCAACTGGTCAGCGACGACCTAATCCCAGAGGACAATCGCTACCACTTCTTCAACGGCAAATCCTTGGCAACCTTTTCGACCAAGGACCTCATTCGTGAGGTGGTCTATATCGAAACGCCTGTTGATACGGCGGGGACTGGACAGACTGACATTGTCAAGATTTCCATTCTCCGTCCTCACTTTGACGGGAAAATCCCTGCGGTGATTACCAACAGTCCTTATCATCAAGGAGTGAACGATGTAGCCAGCGATAAGGCCCTGCATAAGATGGAAGGGGAACTGGCTGAAAAACAAGTCGGTACCATTCAGGTCAAGCAGTCCAGCATCACCAAGCTAGACTTGGACCAGCGAGACCTGCCTGTCAGCCCTGCCACTGAAAGACTGGGCCACATCACTTCTTACTCCCTCAATGACTACTTCCTCGCTCGCGGCTTTGCCAGCCTCCACGTGTCTGGGGTCGGCACTCTGGGCTCGACGGGCTACATGACATCTGGCGACTACCAGCAGGTTGAGGGCTACAAAGCGGTGATTGACTGGCTGAACGGTCGCACCAAGGCCTACACAGACCACACTCGCTCGATTGAGGTCAAGGCCGATTGGGCAAATGGTAAGGTGGCGACGACAGGACTATCTTACCTCGGTACCATGTCCAATGCCTTGGCAACAACTGGCGTGGACGGATTGGAAGTCGTCATCGCAGAAGCAGGGATTTCCTCTTGGTATGACTACTACCGTGAAAACGGGCTGGTGACCAGCCCTGGCGGCTATCCAGGCGAGGATCTGGACAGCTTGACCGCCCTGACCTACTCCAAGAGTCTGCAAGCAGGTGACTTCCTCCGCAATAAAGCAGCCTACGAAAAAGGACTGGCGGCAGAACGTGCTGCCCTGGACCGCACCAGCGGCGACTACAATCAATACTGGCATGACCGCAATTATCTGCTCCACGCTGATAAGGTCAAGTGTGAGGTAGTCTTTACCCACGGCTCACAGGACTGGAATGTCAAGCCAATCCATGTCTGGAATATGTTCCACACCCTGCCAAGCCATATCAAAAAACACCTCTTCTTCCACAACGGTGCCCACGTGTATATGAACAACTGGCAGTCTATCGACTTCCGTGAGTCCATGAACGCCCTGCTCAGTCAAAAACTGCTGAGCTACGAGAATAACTACCAACTGCCAACGGTTATCTGGCAGGACAATAGCGGTGAGCAAACTTGGACGACCTTGGACACCTTTGGTGGTGAAAACGAGGCTGTCTTGCCACTAGGTACTGGAAGCCAGACCATTGCCAATCAGTATGCCCAAGAAAATTTTGACCGCTACGGCAAATCCTACCCTGCCTTTCACCAAGACCTCTATGCAGGCAAGGCCAACCAAGTCAGCATCGAGCTGCCTGTAAGGGAGGACCTCCTGCTCAACGGACAGGTCACCTTGAAACTCCGTGTGGCTTCTAGTGTAGCCAAAGGCCTCTTATCTGCTCAGCTATTGGACAAGGGAAGCAAAAAACGCCTAGCCCCAATCCCAACGCCCAAAACGCGGCTGAGCTTGAACAACGGTCGTTACCATGCCCAAGAAAATCTGGTGGAGTTGCCTTATGTGGAGATGCCGCAACGCTTGGTGACCAAGGGCTTTATGAACCTGCAAAACCGCACCGACCTGATGACTGTCGAGGAAGTGGTGCCTGACCAGTGGATGGACCTGACTTGGAAACTGCAGCCGACCATTTATCAGCTGAAAAAAGGTGATGTCTTGGAGCTGATTCTCTACACCACTGACTTTGAGTGTACTGTTCGGGATAATTCTCAATGGCAAATCCACCTTGATTTAAGTCAATCACAGTTAATTTTACCGCACTAATATTTGATTTTCAGTTCTAAAAAGAGGCTGGGCGTTTCCGCCCGGCCTCTTTGTCGCTGTTTCATAATGGTTTAGATTTGATCTTTAGATTTTTTGTTTATAGCTGTAGCGACTACTGTCAAGCTAATTCCAGCTAAACCAAGGCCTACTAAGGCTAGGTTATTGCGTTGTTCACCTGTTGCAGGTAGTGTTGCTTTGTTTGCAGAAGGTGCACCTTTGTGACTCAGTGTCGGATTCGATTGTACTGAAGGAGTTGTTTTTACTTCTTCTTTCTTCATTTCCAAGCTACCTTTTACAAGGATACGATTTTGACCTTCAACAACAGTCTCTGATAATAGGTTGGTTGCGACAACTTTACCATCAACTATGACATCTTGATAAACAGATACTTTTTTACCTGCTTTTCCTTCTTGAAGAAGGTATGATTTGCCAAGCGCTAGGCTTGCATCATATCTGATTTCTTCTTTGATAGGGAGAGCTTCTTCTACCTTTCGTTCTTTTGTTGTGAAATCTAGCTTTGGTTTTTCCGCTGTTTTTGGCGCGACTTCTGGAACTGCTGTCTTAGGTGTAGAGTCTTCCGCTTTTGGGTGCTCAGCCTTTGGCATTTCCTCCTTCGGCATGTCTTCTGCTTTCGGTTGCTCCATTTCTGGTTGCTTAGCCTCTGGCATCTGTTTGTCAGACTCTACTTTATCAGTTTTCGGTGCTTCCATTTGTGGTTTGTCCACTTTTGGTTGCTCAGCGTCTGACATTTCCGTTTTTGGTGCTTCCGGTGTTGGAGGAGTCGGCTTATCAGCCTCTGGTTCCATTGGTTTTAGAGCCTCGTCCTCAGCTTTCGACGTAATATCTGGTGTTTTTTCCACTAACATGCCTTTTGCAATCAGACGGTTGACTGGGGCTTTACGGTCTTCTGAAAGGAGATTACTTGCTATGACATTCCCTTCAACAATCACATCTTGATATTTCTTAACCAATTCGCCTTTTTGACCTTCACGAAGAACCTTTGTCTGACCAAGTGGCAAACTAGCATCGTCTTGTTCTTCAACCATATAATCCAAAATTTCTCGCTCTACTCGCTCTTTGACAGTAAATTCTAATTTTGGTTTTTCAGGCGCTGTCGGTGCTGTATCAGGATGTTTCTCTACTAACATGTTTTTTGCAATCAGACGGTTGACTGGGGCTTTACGGTCTTCTGAAAGGAGATTACTTGCTATGACATTCCCTTCAACAATCACATCTTGATATTTCTTAACCAATTCACCTTTTTGACCTTCACGAAGCACTTTTGTTTGACCGAGCGGCAAACTAGCATCATCTTGTTCTTCCACCATATAATCCAAAATTTCTCGCTCTACTCGTTCTTTAACAGTAAAGTCCAATTTTGGTTTTTCAGGAGCTGTCGGTGCTGTATCGGGATGTTTCTCTACCAAAGTACCTTTTGCAATCAGATGATTGACTGGCTCTTTACGTTTTTTGGAAATGAGTGTACTTGCTACAATTGTATCACCAACAATCACATCTTGATAAGTCTCAGACTCTTCGCCTCTCTCACCTTTTTGTCGTTCCTCTTTCTCACCAAGTGGCAAGTTTGGATCTTCCTGCTCTTTCGTTTCGAAATCTAAAAATTGATATGTTGTTCGTGTTTGAACTTTAAAATCTAATTTTGGTTTTTCGGCTACTCTAGGTGCTTCCTTAGGAACTTCTGTTTTGAGGTTATCACCTTCTATTTTTTCAGCTCTCTCTTTAATCCTTTCAAGTGCTGCTTCTGAATTCCCAACAGATACTCTAAGTAAATCTCCTTCTTGGCTAAAAGTACCGCTATCCTCTCTTTGCTCTAAATATGTCTTATACTCTTTTTCAATTTCTGGATCGTTAATATATTTTTTACGATACTGAGCAACCTCACGTGTTAAGCGTTCCATCGTAATATGGTGTTTAAAATCAGCCAATCTTCCATATACACTTTGAATCTTAGCATCCCCCTCTTCAAGTGTATGAGCAAGTTTTATATCTGCCTCTCCAACACTTAAAAAAGATTCCCAAGTTTCTTTTTGCAGTGAATAATCTGATTTAGTATAATCCCTAAACACCTCCAGCTCTTCCAAATCTCTTTCTAACTCTTTTACAAGTTTTTTAAGATTTTGAAGAGGTGAATTTTTAACTTCGGTATTCTCTGATACTTCTTCCTTAGCTTCGCTCGTGAGGGCTGCTGGGGCAGGAGTTGGTTCTTCTGATTTTTCAGGTTCAGAGGCTATATTTTGTTCAGCAGACTTCACTTCTGGATCTGCCTTTTCAGCAACTGGAGTTTCTGATGTTGCTGGAACTTCTTCTTTAGCTTCTGGCGCAACTTTTGATTCAAGATTCGTATTTTCTGTACTTACTGTTCCAGTAATCTGTACTGTTGGCTCGGTTTCTCCCGTTGGCTGAGTTGCTTCAACTTGAGTAGATTCCGAAGCCACTGTCGTTGCAAAAGCGGTTGTTGTCGAGACCCCAGCCCCAAGTAAGCAAGTGGCAATTAGCACTGAGCCTACACCGACTTTAAATTTACGAATACTATATCTGAATTTTTTCTTTGCAGTTTCCATTTCTATTATTCCTAATTTATATTTTATTATATACTGTTATTGTACCATGATATTCAGGTGTCAGGTGTATTTTTTATATATTAAAACTCTACCGAATAGCTACGTTTCTTCATCATTGAATACATGTAACTCTTTTCTACCATTTGTCAAGCCTTTCAAGGTATTTGATGAACAATATTTTGAATTCAGTAGTCAAAATAAGGAAATTATTTTATTTTGGACTAAAGTTTAGTGTAAAAAGTGTATACAAAAGCAACACCTTATGTTGAAATTTTTTGATAAGGTGTTACAATGATAGAGCATAAACAGTTTTACCGATTTTGGGTAGAAGTATAATCGTAAAGCTTATTATGCGTAATGAGGTAATACATTGTCCGAATGAGACGATGTATGGAGGCAATCGTGTGTGGCTTCGTTGAAGTCGTTTGCGATTGTCTTTTTCGTTTCTCATAAAAGTCTGCGATATGGCAAGGATTGGTATGACTGGCTGAAGCGATATTGTGAATGCATTTGAACAGAATCTTTCTAGCGTAGGGATTTCCACGCTTGGTAATGTGTTCCTTAGCGAGGAAGTTACCAGATTCATAGTGTCTCAGGTCAATACCGATAAAGGCATTGATTTGATTGGCAGACTGAAAACGGCGAATATCTCCCAGTTCGCCAATAATACTTGTTGCAGTAGTCTCAGCGATACCAGGAATAGAAAGCAGAATGTCATACTCTGGTAAAGGTTGAGCTAGTTCCACCATTTCGTCTAAGACTGCCTGTCTCTGTTCAGAAAGTCTAAGCAATTCTTTTGTATAGTAACGGACCTCTTCCAGCATTGGAGAGGTTTTCTTGACGGCACAATAAGATTGATTAGCTAGTGCTATCAGTTTATCGGCTAAGTACGCCACACGCTTGTCCGAAATCCGTTTTGAAGTGGATTGACGAATGCTTTCTGAGAGTTTATCCTTGCTTAACTCAAGCACGAAGTCCTTACAAGGAAAAGCTATAACTAAGTTCCAGTATTGTTCACCAGTTGGTGTTGACAAGATATTTTCCAATTCAGGGAAAGTGACCTGTAAGACCTTGTGCAGGCGGTTTTTAGCCCGAACGATGTCCTCGGTCAGATTCTGATAGAAACAGCTGAGATTCCGCAAGTTTTGGTAGACTTCTTCTTGGACATAGGTCGGTTTACGATTCAGTACAAACTGAGACTGAGCCAGTTTTTCAGCGTCAATTTGATCTGTTTTCCGCACACGCAAGCTATCCAGTTGCTTCTTGGCTTCTAAGGGATTGAGCCGTGTATAAGCGTAGCCATGTTCATCCAGAAAAGCTTGAAGACGACGAGAATAGACGCCTGTTGCTTCAAAGATGATTTCAGGCTTGTGAACGGTTTTCAAATCGCCAAGTAGCCGAGAAAAGCCAATGGCATCATTGGACATGGTGTAGTTATGTACCTTCTCGCCATTGACTAGAATGGCTACTTCTGAACTTACCTTACTCACGTCAATTCCAAATACTACTCGCATGATATTACCTCTTTGTCTTGAATGATTCCTTGTTTTAGTGATGTCATTTTCAATACTCGACGTCTGGCGTCCCACATACTTTGATAACATTCTTTCTAAAACAGGTGCCTTGCCAGTTTTTGATGCGACGTCTAGCGTCAAAAGAGTTCTCGACTTAACAAGACACCTCTACTTTATCATAAAGAAAAAGTAGTGAGTACTTTCTCCCGTCGGAGATTTCCTCACTACTAATCTTAGTATGTTTTATAGTGGATGTATAATCACACCCTGCACCACACGGTTGACGGTGCCTGTTGGAGATGGTGTATCTGGTAGGTTCTTGCATTTGATAGCTGCCATAATAGATACCGTTTGGGCAAAGATGATGTAAGGGAAGGTTAGGAAAACATCTGGCAGATCTGCTCCGCCTTCTGCCAAGACAAAGTTAGCTGCCTCTGTATCTGCTAGCTTGTCAGCCGACAATGCCACTATCCGCTCTGCTATGCCATCACCATGAACTTCATTAAGCAAGTCCACATCATACTGACGTGTGTAAGGATCGTTTGAGGCAAAGAGGAAAATCAAGGTCTTTTCATTGATGAAGGATTTTGGTCCATGACGGAAACCGAGTGGTGACTCGTACATGGTCGCAATTTTGCCTGCTGTCAATTCCAGAATTTTCAACTGAGCTTCGTGGGCAAGACCATAGAAACCACCTGAACCGAGGTAAATCACTCGCTCAAAATCAAGGTTAATCAAGTCTTGCACGTAGTCTTCACGGTCCAAAACATCTTGACCCAGACGGGCAATGATCTCAACCCAAGCAGCTTTTTCTTCTTGACTGGCTGGCGAGAAGACGAGGAGGGCTGTCAGAGCCATACAGCTGTAAGAACCTGTCATGGCAAAGCCCTTATCGTTTGAACCAGCTGGTTGCAAGAGCAGGAGATTTTCAGCATCTCCTTCAGCCGCTAGTGCCAGCTTACCTTCTGGTGCACAGGTAATGGTCACTTGATACAATTTATCTACCAATTGCTTAGCGACTTCAACTGCTGCCACACTTTCTGGTGAATTCCCTGAACGGGCAAAGGATACCAAAACCGTTGGCACATCTGCCTGTAAATAGTCATGTGGGCGACTAACCAGCTCCACTGTACCAATGGCAGAAAAACGAATGTGTTTCAAGTCATTGACTTGGTTGAGGTAGTTGGCAATGCTTTGCCCAACAAAGTCTGAAGTCCCTGCACCTGTAAAAACAACGTGAACAAAGTCATGTTTTTCCTTGATTGATTTTAGAAAACTCTCGATTTTTTCCAATTGGTCAAGATAGAGTTGATAAGCTTCCTTCCATAAGCCTGGCTGTTGGTAAATTTCGGTCGCCGTAATAATAGCCCCCAATTTTTCTAATTCTTCTTTTGCTAAACGGAACATAACTCCTCCTTGATTTCTGGTTATAACCAGTTTTTTCTTATATTATAGCGAATTTATCCCTCAAAGTCAATTTAAAATAGATTAATATGTCAAATTTACCAATTTATATCCGATATTGCTGACTATAACTTATTTTAAGAAGGTAGCATTATCTACATAAAACATGTTATAATATTTACTACGCCTCTGCCTTTGAAAATTTTTAACAATAAGGCAAAATAAGGTAAGGAAAAATTACAAACAAGGTCTAACCCCTTGATAGGAAAGGAATCTTAAAAATCTTATGATGAATATGCAAAACATGATGCGCCAAGCTCAAAAACTTCAAAAACAAATGGAGAAGAGTCAAGCTGAGTTGGCTGCTACTCAATTTACTGGTAGCTCTGTACAGGACTTGGTTACTGCTACTTTTACTGGAGATAAGAAATTGGTTTCTATCGACTTCAAGGCTGATGTTGTGGATGCAGACGACCTTGAAACCTTGCAAGAAATGACAATCCAAGCCGTCAACGCTGCACTTACAAAAGTTGACGAGGCAACTCAGAAAAAACTAGGTGCCTTTGCAGGTAAATTACCTTTTTAAAAGAAAACGCGATTGGATATTCTCCTCTCGCGTTTTTTTATTCAAAATTATAAATCAAAGACTGAAATTGCAGGAAAAAGAGGTCTGGATAACGTCGATTCTCTTTCATTTCCTCCATCAGACTTTGGAGGTCGGTCATGTTGTCAGTGATGATACCGTCCACTTGTAGCAGCAACATCTTGGTCATACTCTCTTCTTCATTCGGTGTCCAAGCATAAACTGACTTCCCACGAATCCAAGATTTTACCATAAAGTTTTGATCAAGCGAAGTATACTCCATAGTATAGCCGTCAGCAACCGTCGTCGGATAGATAGAGTTGAACGGAAGAATAAAGAAGGATACTAATTTCTCGCTATACTGCTTTATTTCGATAATAGTACGGTAGTCTAATGATTGCATCTGGTGTCCTTTGGCAATCAAACGTTGACCGTATTTTTTTAAGAAATTCTGGGTGAGTTTTGGCGAATCTGCCTTGGTCACTTTAATTTCTACCAATAATTTCTGTCCCAGCCCATCCGCTTTTTCAAGATATTCATCAAAAGAAGGAACTGGAGCTGCCATGCCGTTTTCTGATGCAGTCATCCCTGTCAACTCTGCAAGAGTATAGTCATGTGTACCTCCGGGATTGCCCGTCAAAGCCAATAAATCCGTATCATGCATGACAATAAACTGACCATCCTTCGTCTCCTGAACATCCATCTCAATATAATCTGGCTTGAGCTGAGAGGTTTTCTCTAAGGCCTCGATAGAGTTCTGGACAGCATTGCCATTGTCAACACCGCGATGGGAAATGGTAACTGGCAGGGTATCGAAGGGATAGTAGAGTGCAAGCGCTCCTTGGGTACCGAATACCAGACCAGATACTAGCAAAATTGCTAATCGCAGGCGATGACGGAGGCGTTTACGGCGGTAGTTTGGCAATTGTTTCCCTGTTAAGAGACTTACAAATCCTATCATAAAGAGTGCAACTACTCCGTAGTAGGCTAATTTTAGGATTGCATAACAAACAACTGCCAGCCAATATGAAGGGCCTGTGTCTGGTAGATAAGGTTCAGCCACTAGCTGTACTAGATAGAGCAATATCCCTATTCCTGTGAATAGGAGGACTGGAAAAGTGACCAGCCAAATCAGACGGAAAAAGGAACTGACTTGTTTTCTTCCCTTGGTCTTCTTCCAAGAATAAGCGATGGATTCCTTCACACTCCTGTGTTCAAAGTAAATGTTCGGCAGAGCGTACATAAAGCGTGATGCGAGCCAGAAGAACAAGAGGAGAAAGAACAAAATCAATATTCCTAGCCAGACTGTGTTGGATAGGTAATCTACGATAAATTGGGGTACTACGATTTTATTAAAATAATAGATATTTAATACCCGTCGTAGAAATGGGAGAAGAATAACTGAGTAAAAGAGTAGAAATAAAACCTTTGGTAGGCTGCTGTGACGGATAATCGCCACCATACTATCTCGTACATCCCGTAAATAGTCGGGGAGGTGCTTGACTTTTTCATCCAACAGTTGCCAAACCCCTGTGAACAATAGAGCTAATTCTAGATAGGCAATGGCAATGTTGACAAAAAAGAGGAGAATAAACAAGCCTGTCACGAGCAGATTTTCAGCAAACACCGACAACAAATTCGTCGGTGAAAGGTAGGCATGCCCTGTCATAGCTAAGAGTCCCTCAGAAATCCATGAATTGAGCGGTATCCAAACAAATTCCATAAAGGTAAACAGGGTAAAAAAGAGCAAAAGAATCTTGTCTAAGTTGTAATATATTTTTTGAAATTCACGTTGTATCTTTTTCATGATTCTAGTGTCCCATATTCTGACAGGAATTGCAAGCCTTCATCAAGGATGGAAGATTGTGAAAGTAATGAATGAAGTATAGAAAAAATCAAGTTCCTAAGTGGAGCTTGATTTCTTACATTTGATTTGCTTTCCTATTTCCAAGCCAAAGTAAATCGAAAGGCTACATAAAATACGAATCACTATCTCACTATTGTTGTAACATTAATTGTGCTTGTTTAACAATATGCTCTGCTGTCAGTCCATAAACATCCATCAAATAGACCTGTTGCCCAACTTGACCAAAAGATTCCTCAATACCAATTCGATGTACTGGGGTCGTCAGATCCGTAGCCATTAATTCACAAATGCTACTACCTAAGCCGCCAATTCGATTATGATTTTCTACAGTTAATACTGGCCTTCCTGATAATAGAGCTGGTATGTCTTCATGAATTGGTTTGATACGAAAAAGATCAATGACTTGAACAGATACTCCTTGAGCCTCTAACTGATCCGCCGCCTTTAATGCCTGCTCTACCATAATACCACTCGCAAGCAAGGTCATATCCTCCCCTTGCCTAAGGACACAGTAGCCTTTGCTAAAATCTTCTCCACCTTGATAAATAGGCGTTGGCGCTTTCCGAATGGTACGAATGTACTTCAACCCGTCTACCTTGATTGTTTCTTTAAGAACAGCTTGAAACTGGACATCGTCACTGACCTCATAAACACGCGCTTTTGGAATGAGCCGCATTAAGCCCAGCTCCTCAAACGGCATGTGAGTCCCACCATTCATCTCCGCTGATACCCCCGCATCGGAACCAATGACCGTGGCATTAAGCTGGGCATAAGCTAGAGAGATAAACACCTGATCATAGACTCTACGACTAGCAAATGGTCCAAAGGTATGAATGTATGGCTTGTATCCTAGAAGAGATAATCCAGCTGCTACCCCTACCATTTCCTGCTCCATGATACCTACATTGACATAGCGTCCACCCAGAACAGAGGACAATTTGTTGGTAGCCATTGAACTGGATAAATCTGCTTCAATAGCTGCTATGGTTGTGTCTTCCTGCCCTACCTGAGCTAGAAAATCACTATAAACCAGTCGCATCTCCTTTGTCTGTCTCATTCCGTCACCTCCAACTCTCTCGCTAAAACAAGAGTTACTTGCTCTAAATCTTCCCGTAATTGACCCGACAAACGCAAATGGTGATTGCTTTCTAATTCTTCTAAGAAGGTAACTCCCTGCCCCTTAGTAGTATCAAGAACGATACATTTTGGTTGAGGAGACTTACTTGACTTCATTGTTAGAATAGCATTTATAATAGCATCTATATCGGCTCCATTCACACGCATTGATTCCCAACCAAAAGCCTGAAATTTTTTAACAAAATCAAAGGTTTGGCAAATATCATGGGTACGACCATCTAGTTGTTTTTTATTGTCATCCACAAACAGAATCAGTTTCGATAGTTCGTGGTGGGCTGCAAACTGAGCTGCTTCCCAGCATTGACCTTCGTTAAGCTCCCCATCCCCTACCAGAGTATAGGTATAGTACGGTGACTGCTCTATCTTCTTACCATAAGCAACACCTGTCGCGACACTCATCCCTTGCCCCAACGAACCCGTTGTCATATCCACCCCTGGCGTTAAGTTTCGGTCAGGGTGTGAAGGCAAATGTGTTCCATTTTGATTTAGCGATAAGAGAAAATCTCTATCAAAGAAGCCTTTCAAATACAACGTACTATAAAGTGCTGGACCTGCATGTCCCTTAGACAGAATAAAGTGATCCCGCTCCTTAGAAGAGAAATTCTGGACACGAATGTCCAGAATTTCTCCATATAGAGCAGCCAACACTTCTACGATTGATAAGCTACCACCATAATGACCAAATCCTAATTGATTCAAAGTCGCCAAGGTATGGTAGCGAATTTCTTTGGCAAATCGTTTCAAATCCGTTGTGCTGCTAGTCATATTAGCCTTCTTTCTGTTCTTTATTCGCCAATGACAATCCAAGTATCAAAGCCAAGACAGCAAAGATACCAACCGAAACTGTGAGGATACCGCCATTCTTAGCTAGCACTCCCAGGAAAATACCAGAAAGACCAAAGTCTGCATCTGAGAAAGTTGAACCAGCAAAACCAAGGTCTCCCAAAACAGGAAGTAAGAATACAGGTAAGAAACTAATGAGAACCCCTTGCATAAAAGCACCACAAACTGCGCCACGAACACCACCTGACGCATTTCCCATGACCCCTGCGGTTGCTCCACAGAAGAAGTGTGGTACGACACCTGGAAGGATAACGACACCGCCAGTCAAGGCAAGAATAATCATGCTGACAATACCACCTGCAAAACTAGAGATAAAGCCAATCAACACGGCGTTTGGTGCATAAGGATAAACAACTGGACAGTCTAGGGCTGGTTTGGAATTCGGAACCAACTTCTCTGAAATTCCTTTGAAGGCTGGAACAATTTCCGCCAAAATTAAGCGTACACCGGATAAGATAACAAAAACACCTGCTGCAAAAGTTCCACCTAGGGTCAAGGCGTAAATCATACTGTTAGTACCACCACTAAGGTTTTCCTTAATATAATCACCGCCTGCAAACAAAGCCACAATCATGTAAATCAAGGACATAGAAATGGCAATGCTGACAGTTGAATCACGCAAGAATGCCAAACCTTTAGGGAAATTAATATCCTCAGTAGACTTAGACTTATCACCGACCAAACCGCCTACTACACCACTCAACCAGTAACCAAGTGCACTGAAGTGACCTAGGGCGACATGATCATTTCCTGTCAATTGAATCATGTATTTTTGAACGAAGGCTGGGGAGAGTGTCATAATCAGACCTAAAGCCAACCCACCCATCACAATTAGGCCGACAGAAGTGAATCCTGCAACACTCATGATAACTGCAATCATACAGGCCATATATAGTGTGTGGTGTCCTGTCAAGAAAATATATTTAAAGCGTGTAAAGCGAGCAATAGCAATATTGAAGACCATTCCAAGCAACATAATCAAGGATGTAGCAGTTCCATACTTATCCAAAGCCATCGCTACAATAGCTTCATTATTTGGAACAACCCCTTTCAAGTTGAAAGCTTGTTCAAACATTTGACCAAATGGCTCAAGCGAGCCAACAATAATATTCGCTCCGCCACCAACAACAATAAAACCAACAAAAGTTTTCAAGCCCCCCTTAACTAAATCTGCTGCAGGCTTTTTCTGTAAGGCTAAACCTAGAATAGCAATGAGAGCAACCAGAATTGCCGGAGTTTTAGCAATATCAATGAGAAAATCCAATATCATTTTCTGTCTCCTTTATAATTTTATCTTTGCAGGTCATCCCCTGTGTATACGATTTAAACCAAACCTTTTTCTTGACAGATAGCCGTGACAAGTTCCCTCAACTCATTCATATCAATAATACTATTCAATATTCGAACATCTCCTAAATGAGTTGCAGAATCAGCCAGGTCACGTCCGACAATCCACACATCTGCTTCACTCGGATTGGCACCACCTAGATCATAATGCTCCACATGAACATCTGATACACCTAAATCTCGCAAAATGGATTCAATATTCATTTGAACCATAAAGCTAGAGCCTAAACCTGAACCACAGGCTGTTCCAATTCGTAACATATTACTGTTCCTCCTTTAATAAATGTTGTACGTCGGCGAATTCTTTGGCGCCGACAAGTTGTTGAATATTTTCTTCTTCTCGCAAAATTTTTGTCAAATGCGAGAGTGCTCTGAGATGGGTTTGATTATCCACGGCTGCAATACAAATGAACAGCCGAATTTCATGACTAGGGTCATCCAATAGATAAACTGGCTTATCCAATACCAACATTGACATCCCTACCTCATTAACCCCATCTTCTGGTCGTGCATGTGGAATCGCAATTCCTTTACCTAGGTCAATAAATGGACCAAACTCTTCTACCTTCGCTATCATAGCATCAATATATCGAGTTTCTATAGATCCTTTATCTACCAGAGGTCGTGCAGCCAGGGCAACTGCTTTTTGCCAATCTAAAACTTCCTCAGACCATTGAAAGGTCTCTTTTGTAATCAATTCTTCTAACATAGGACTCCTTCCCCTTTGCTCATGGGAGCGTTGATTGAGAAACTGCACCAATTCATATTTCAAAGCCTGCTCCTGATGAATGGTTGCATGTTTCCCAACAAGTGATAATAACTGCTCAATCTCAATCGGAAAATAAGCCGCATTTGGGAAATGCTGATTAACCAAATGAAATAGTTCTTTTTTATGATTAGAGGTCATCAGCTGGGATACCAAGAAAAATGGTAGCTCTATATTCAGCTTGATAGTTCCAAATACCATGTCATAGTCTGTCATGTCTAGCATCTTCCAATCCTGTAAGGAATGGGTATCGGCAAAATAGATATTAGGAAATAGTTGCCGTAGATTTTCTTTTACAATCAGCGAAGAGCTCACTCCATTTGGGCAAACAACCAAGGCCCGATAACGATATGAACGTTGTTGACCTGCTTCGATGTAGCCACCAAAGTGGATGACAAAATAAGATACCTCACTATCTGGTATAGTAAAACCTAGATGCTCTTCCAAAGGCCGCAAAGCTTTTTTTACAAGATAGAACAAGTCGGCATGCTCTTCTTTGATGGTTTCAGTATATGAATTGACACTTACCAAACGAGATGTTAAACGGTAGTAAGCAGGAATTAGGTGACGTTGCAAACCTTCAATCATTTCCGAGCGATGTTCAAAAGCAATTAAGGACAAACGTTCCATCTCTTCCACTATTTCTACAGTCAAGTGGTAAAATAGGTCATCCTTTTCTCCGCTCTCACCTTCTAAGCATCCTTGCAGTAAATGTGACAGATACTCTTGTGTCGCAGCATTTAATTCTAATGTGCTAGTACTTTTTAAACGTAATAATTTCCAAAGGCGTTGCAGAAAATCTTTTACAAACCCTACCTTTCCTTCAAAATTCCAGTTAATAAGGTTGCCAACACGCGCCTGACGGATAAATAAAAATATCAAAAAATACAAATATTCATCCAATCTCTCTTCTAAAGCTGAGACTTTATAATAATTGCAAGCTTGTTGACTCACTATTTTCAATTCTTCAATAGGATTTTCCTCACCCCAAGATTTAAGAATATAATCCAAAGCCCACACACCAATCGAAGACTGCAAACAATTACTGAGTGCATAAAGCGCCAATCGATGTTTATCTTCTTCTCGACCAATTAGATGATAGCCTTTCGCCCTCGTATATTCCAAACGTACTTGAAAGTCCAAGCAAAGTTCCTTTACATTCTTAATATCCGTCAACGTTGTATTACGGCTCACACTCAATAATTCTTGGTAGTGAACGTTTGATACAAATTCTTTTCGGATAAAGGTATAAAGATAGATAAGAAGCTGTCTTTCTTCTTGCGAAAGATAGATCTGGCGATTGCGAAAGAGCGAAAATACTCTTTCTTTTTGATTGTAAAGCTCCGTAGAAATAACAAACTCGCTATCTTTGTATTGTATCTGCGGGAAGGAATGTTCTTGCAACAATTGATTGACTAGTTCCAAATTAGAATGTAGCTGCTCCTTTTCAATTCCTGTTTGAATACTAAGTTCGTACAAACTTTCTTTTCGAGTCGCAAACAATTCCATCAGAATTGCCATGGTACGATTATCAACCATATTTTCCTCCTTGTCTTAATTGTATCCCTTTTCATTTCTGATTTCTAGAGTCTTTGAGCCCAATTAATATAATGAAAAACAAAAATTCAATTGTGCTCACTACTTAAACTAAAAAAGATTGGTGCCCACCAATCTTCTTATATCACATATCATCTTCCATTTTTTAGCGCGGGCTGAAACAGTCTGTCCCCGGACTGTACCTCGCTTTCTTATTTCCAGGCTCGGGCTGAAACAGTCTATCCCCAGACTGTACCTCGCTTTCTTATTTCCAGGCTCGGGCTGAAACAGTCTATCCCCAGACTGTACCTCGCTTTCCTATTTCCAAGCTCGGGCTGAAACAGTCTATCCCCAGACTGTTTCACTCCCCCAGACCTTTATTCGCTCTCTTGTTTCCAAGCTCATGATAAAAAGGTCCCCCGGACCTTTTTATTTCCCAAACAAACGTGCAAAGAAGCCTTTAGCTTGCACTTCTTCTGCCTGTGCTTTAACTTCGTCCAATTCCAACTTGAGAACTTCCTTATCGGCCATAGCTTTTAGTGTCAATTGCTGTTGCTGATCTAACTGTTTATCCTTCTCAGCAATCTGCACATCTTTAACCTTGAGTTGTTCATCTTTTTCGGCAAGTTGCTTATCTTTGGCTTTTAATTGACTATATAAGCGGATGATTTCAGCATTTTTCTCGTCAACTAAAATTTCCATCAATTCACGATGCTTGACTTCATCACTAATCGGCTCATCTTCAAAAATGGTTGTTTTGTAGATTTCCTCCAACTTAATCAAGCCAGCACGGTTTACAACGGTCACACCCTTGTCATTTTTATCTACAAATTCTTCAGGAAGTGATTTGACACGATTATTCATAGCCTGCCGGCTCACTCCTAAAATTTCAGCTAACTCACTGACTGTTTTTTCGATTCCCATAATATCCTCGGTACTTACATTTCTCATAGTTTGTATCATTAAAATATTACCACAGAACCCTATCCCTGTCAAATCTAGGGGAATTTTCTTACCAAGCATTAGTGGATAATCACAAACCTCAAAAGCATCTTATCTCAATGCAATGTTATGCAGAAACGAAATATACATTCTATCTAATAAAACCATTTTTAGCACTCACTTGCTTGAACCAATATCCAGATTTTTTGACAGTACGCTTCTGAGTTTGGAGGTCAAGCGAGACCAAGCCGTATCGGTTTTTATAGGCATTTAACCAAGACCAGCAGTCAATAAAGGTCCAGACCATATAGCCCTTACAGTTCGCTCCTTCTTCAATACCTCGATGGAGCTGAATCAAATGGTCTTCCATGAATTTAATCCGATAGTCATCCTGAATCATGCCATTTTCTTCAAAAACATCCTCCCCTTCAACTCCCATACCGTTCTCCGTTACCAACCATTCGATATTCCCATAGTTTTCCTGGATATTTTTGGCAATGTCGTACAGCCCTTCTTCATAAATTTCCCAGCCTCTATGGGGATTGATTTTCTTGTCAGGCTTATCATAAGGCTGGAAATATTGGGATAGGAAAGTAGCTTCTTCGTTCCATCCATCTTCTGAAGGAGCCTGCACGCGCAGGGGCTGGTAGTAATTTACCCCCAGGAAGTCAACCCTATTTTCTTTGATAATAGTCAATTCCTCCTCTGTGGTTTCTGGACGTAAACCGTGTTTTTCAAGAATGTCAACCAGTTCCCTTGGGTATTGTCCCAAAACAGATGGATCCAAAAAACTTCTCGTTTGAAATAGCTCAGCAATCCGCGCTGCCTGTAAATCTTCTGGACTCTGACTTCTTGGATAGGCAGGAGTAAGATTAAGAACAATGGAAATTTTGTGGTCTGGGTGTAGTTGGTGACAGGCCCGAACAGCCAAAGAACTAGCCAGTTGAGTATGATACGCTACGACCACAGCTGCCTTTGCATCCACCTTGCAAGGATAATGATAGCTTCCTAGATAGCCACATTCTACTGGAACAATGGGTTCATTAAAGGTAATCCAATGATCCACCAGATCTCCAAAGAGACTGAAACACTGGCGAGCATAAGCCTCATAGGCCCAGACAATCTCCTTATTTTCCCAGCCCCCTTTTTCCTGTAAGACATAAGGCAAATCGAAATGATAGAGATTGATCAAAAGCTTTATCCCACGCTCTCGAATACTTGCAAATACAGCCCTATAAAACTCCACAGCTTGCGGATTGACCTCGCCTATCCCTTTCGGAATCAGACGTGACCACTGTATAGAGGTACGAAAAATACTATGACCTGTTTCCACCAACAAATCCAAATCTGAGTGGAAATGTTCATAGAAAGTCGATGTTTGTTCTGGTCCTATTTGCTGGTGAAAGAGCTCAGGTTCCTGATTGTACCAGTAATCCCAGTTATTCCACCCCTTTCCATCACCAGCTACGCTTCCCTCACTTTGAGGACCTGAAGTGGAGGAGCCCCACAAAAAACCTTCTGGAAAACGATACTCTCTTTGCTCAGTTACCATTCTTCTACCTACTTTCTTTCATGCTACAGACGGAATTGTTAGGACCTGGATTCACAATGCAGCCTCCACAAAAATACTTTGCTTGTACATACAGGCTCCTGATAAAAACTAATTTCCCTTAGTCTAAGTATACTCCCCTATCACGTCAATGGTCTTCCGCAATTTCAAGGAAAAACTCCACAAATCATAGCAAAGACTCAAACTACTTTCTTGATGAAAATATGATACAATAAAGCTATGAATACAGTAGATACCATTATTATCGGAGCGGGACCTGCGGGCATGATGGCCGCTATTTCTTCCAGCTTTTACGGCAAGAAGACCCTGCTCCTCGAAAAAAACAAGCGTTTGGGCAAGAAACTGTCTGGCACAGGTGGCGGACGTTGCAATGTGACCAACAACGGCACCTTGGAAGACCTGCTGGCTGGCATTCCTGGAAATGGCCGCTTTCTATACAGCGTCTTTTCTCAGTTTGACAACCATGACATCATGAATTTCTTTCAGGAAAACGGGGTCAAGCTCAAAGTGGAGGACCACGGCCGTGTCTTTCCGACCACCGACCGTTCCCAGACCATTATCAAGTGCCTGGAAATGAAGATGCTGGAAAATGGCGTGGACATCCGCACAGGAACTGAGGTGGTGTCCGTCCGCAAGATTGACGACCTCTTCCATGTCAAGACTAGCGAGGAGACCTTTACAGCTCCCCAGCTGATTGTCACCACTGGTGGCAAGACCTATCCTTCCACTGGCTCGACTGGCTTTGGTCACGACATTGCCCGCCACTTCAAACTGGAAGTCACGGAGATTGAGGCCGCTGAAAGCCCCGTTCTGACTGACTTCCCCCACAAGAAGCTCCAAGGCATTTCCCTGGACGACGTCACTCTGACCTACGGCAAGCACGTCATCACCCACGACCTGCTCTTTACCCACTTTGGCCTGTCGGGACCCGCTGCCCTTCGCTTGTCCAGTTTTGTCAAAGGCGGCGAAACCGCATTTCTCGATGCTCTGCCGACCCATTCTGAACAAGATTTGTTTGAACATTTAGAAGCCAACAGGGAAAAATCCGTCAAGAATGCCCTGCGAGAACTCATGCCAGACCGCCTAGCAGACTTTTTCGCTGAAAACTACGATAGCAAGGTTAAGCAAGTTTCTCAAAAAGACCTGGCTGAACTGGTCTCTCTCCTCAAAGCCCTCCCTATCAAGATTACAGGCAAGATGTCCCTAGCCAAATCCTTTGTGACCAAGGGTGGCGTTGACCTCAAAGAAATCAATCCAAAAACCTTGGAAAGCAAGAAAGTCCCAGGCCTCCACTTTGCAGGCGAGGTCCTGGACATCAACGCCCATACCGGTGGCTTTAACATTACCTACTGTCTAGCAACTGGCTGGGTGGCAGGGAGTTCCTACTCTTCGTAAATCAAACTCAGACGTTGTTGACTTGATTTGATGAGTGTAAAGCTCCAGTGGAGCTTTACAGCCTGCTACCCGAAAATAAACGGTAGCAGCGTCCTATCTACATCTAGTGTCACGAACTACGTTCGCCTTATCTCCAACCTCCAAAGGTTCCCCGAACCTTTTTGTAGCGAACTTTGTTCGCCTTATCTCCAACCTCCAAAGGTTCCCCGAACCTTTGGAGCTAGTCTGAGTTCGATTTCCTTTGAGTAGTACACTACTAATTATTTCATGACTGAAAAATTCAAGCACAAATTTGCTTGAATTTTTTTGTTTATTATTGTATGATAAAACCATAACAATACAACAAAAGGAGATTGGCTATGCGACTAAAACTGTCTTCTATTTCTAAAAAATTTGATCACAAGATTATTCTGGAGGATGCCAGCTTTCAATTTGAACAAGGAAAGATTTACGGCTTGCTAGGGCGGAACGGGGCTGGTAAGACAACCTTGTTTAACTGCATTGCCCGTAATCTGACCTTAGACAGTGGCAGTATCCAGTTTGTAGAGGGGGAAGAAACTCTTGACTACGATAATACAGACATCGGTTTTACCCAGACCTATCCGCAACTGCCTGCCTTTATGACGGCCTACGAGTTTGTCCGCTTCTATATGGACATTCACAAGGATAAGCTCAAATCTCCTCGCAGTCCAGAAGAATGGCTAAACTTGGTCGGTATTGGAGAAGAAGACCAGCACCGTCTGCTCAAGGATTTTTCACACGGTATGCAGAACAAGGTCCAGTTGCTCCTGTCCTTGATTGTCCAGCCACCTGTCCTGCTCTTGGATGAACCTCTGACTTCCTTTGACCCCGTGGCTGCCCACGAGTTTAAGCAGCTAATTCGGGAAGCAAAAAAAGATTCCGTCATTATCTTTTCCACCCACATTCTCCAATTAGCACAAGACCTCTGTGATGAGATTGTTTTGCTCCATCACCAAGAATTGCAGGCTGTTCCAAGCGACAAACTCCACGACCCTGACTTTGAACAGGAGATTGTTCAACTACTGATAGCAGATTAGGAGGAGCTTATGAAAACCATTCTACGTTATTTTTGGTATCGGGAAAAGTATGCCCTCCATCGCTCCGTCAACGGATTTTTCTACTATCTAAGGAAACTGCCACTTGTGGGAAAGAGCATTCCAGAAAGTATTTTCAAGTCTTACAGTTTTAAGTCTGGTCTCTTTTTGGTCCTGCACATCCTCTCCATCCCCAGTCGCTTTCTGGTCAAGGGCTTCTGGTTGGTTTTTCATTTCTATCACGCTTCTTTCTGGATGAATATCTTGGCCAGTGAGGAATTTACCTTTTGGAATATTCTTCCAGGGACTTGGCTTCTAGGCTTTGTGTTCTGGTTTCTGTTTGTCGGACTAAACTGTCGTTTTAGCAAGGGCTTAGACCCAGTCATCTCGAAAGCAGATAGAGAATTTATGCAGAACTTCGATCTATCACAATCTACCTTTTTGCAAAGTCAACTCTTTATCGAACCTATCCTGACTACCATTTACTATCTTCCAGCCCTAGTTATTTTTTGCCTAATGACAAATCAATGGCTGGTCTTTCCTGTCGGCATGATGACCGTACTAGCAGGTCACCTGACTGGTCATGCTCTCAATCGTTGGTTCTTTGAACATCGTATGTTAACCCGTCGCAATTCTTGGCATGCTTGGCTATGGGGCGCGTTTATTCTTGTTTTATATGTTCTGACTATTGTCTTCCGTCATCAACTCTCCTTAGGCATGCTAATTCCTATCCTGCTTGTCCAACCATTTCTGATTTGGTTTAGCTATGGTTATTTGAAAAGACAAACCAACCATCTGGACTATCTTTCCTACTGCATGGACCAGTCCTTACAAATGGACAAGAAAATTGTTGAGATGACCAAGGGCAATGAATATACTCGCCAGGGTTTGCAGATGCAGGCAAAACTGAATATGGAAACTGGAAAAGACCTGTCCCACCTGTCTGGCATGACCTACTTAAACGCTCTGCTATTTGACCGCTACCGCTCCATCCTCACTAAAAAATTGCTCTTCCGCTTGGGGTGTCTTTTGGCGATTATCCTCTTTCTTGAAGGAATCCGTTGGTTTTCAAAAGAGGATATAGAAATAAGCAATGCCAACTACATCGAGGGACTACCTTTTACTTTCATGGTCATGTATGCCGCCTCCATGGGCAAGGCTGTCGCACAGATGGTCTTTGTTAACTGCGATATTTCCATGCTCCACTATCCATTTTACCGCGAAGCAAAAACCATTATTGCAGGCTTTCATTATCGTTTTCTGCAAACTGTTAAATTAAATGCTGCCTTCTCTGGATCTCTACTATTGGCCCTCATCATCTTTACTAGAGCGCAGCTACCTATTGAAACCTATCTCCTAACTGCCCTGCTTTTGTTGAGTCTAACAGCCCTCTTTTCCTTCCACGATCTCTTTATCTACTATATTCTCCAGCCCTTTACAAAGGATATGGAGGTTGTCAACCCAGTCTATAAATTTCTCAGCGGTGCCCTCTACTGGGTAGCCTATCTCAATATCAAGCTGGAGCTTGGCAGTCACTTGTACATCCTACTCATTTCTCTGACTATGATTGCCTATGTCAGCATCGGTTACTGGATTTTATTGAAAAAAGCTCCGCAGACTTTTAGATTGAAAGCATAAAAAAGCAGCCTCTCGCAAGAGAAGGCTGTTTTATACTCAATGAAAATCAAGAGTAGCCTAGGAAACGAAGGTGATGATAGAACTGAGGATCATCGAACCAAGTTGACAACGGATAATTTTGATTTTCGAAGAGTTTTGCTTTACCAAATTCCCAAGATTGCCTGCCAAACCAGTGTCAGCACCGTCACTCCCAGCCAGCAAATCAGACCAATCAGAAGAGCAGCTCTGCCATTTTTCACCAAAGAAAAGACATTGGTCCGCAAGCCAATGGCTGTCATGGCCATACAAATGAGAAACTTGGACAGGGTTTTGAGCGGAGTAAAAATGTCCGCACCCAGTCCAAAGTGACCCGCGATTGTTGTCACCAAACTGGCTAGGATAAAATAGAGGATAAAGGTTGGAAAACCTGCCAAGAGCGAACTCTTGTCTGCCTGAACTCCCTTCCCTCTAGCCTGCCAAATTGCCAAAACTGACGTAATGGGAATAATGGCCAAGGTTCGCGTCAGCTTGACCATCACAGCCGTGTCCAAGGTCTGACTGCCCAGGCCGTAGAGGCTGTCCCAAGTGGTTGCTGTTGCGGTGACCGACGAGGTGTCATTGACCGCCGTTCCGGCGAACATTCCAAAGGCCTGACCCGAATCGGTCGAAAAACCAAGCCAGGTTGCCAAGGTCGGAAAGACCAGGGCCGCCAAGACATTAAAGAGGAAGATGACCGAGATCGCTTGTGCCACATCCTCATCATCCGCCTGGATAATGGGAGCCGTCGCCGCAATGGCAGAGCCACCACAGATAGAGGTCCCAACGCCAATCAAGGTCGCTAGATGAGATGAAATGGGCAACCATTTCCACAGCAGAAATGCCAAAAACAAGGCAAAACTGATGGTTGACAGAATAATTGGAAGCGATTGGCGACCGACTGCCATGACAGCAGATAAGTTTAGTCCAAATCCCAAACAAATCACCGCATACTGCAAAATCTTCTTAGAGGTAAAGGTCAAGCCTGGCTGAAAGGCATTTTTCCTTGAAATGTAGGAATGCAGGCTCATCCCGATTAGAAGGGCAAAAACAGGTCCACCCACCAATGGAAACAAGCCACCTAACCACTGTCCCACCAAAGCCAAGACTAGACAAAGTACCACACCTCTGGCATTTTCCTTAACCATAAGCCCCTCCTAGAAAATCAAGCGGAGAGCAGCTGTCGTCAAGACGCCAACCACTACTGCGAGGAGGATATTTTTGGTCCTCAAAACCACCAAAAAGGTCGGAAGGAGGGCCAGACTTTCGACAGGGAGAAGGTTGGGGAGGGAGCCCACTTCTTCGTCCATGATGCTGGACAGGGTCAGGGAAAAGATAATGGTGATGGGTAGAAAGCTGAGAAATTTCACCAGCTTTGGAGGCAGGGATTTGTTCTGCGTCAGTACAAAAGGCAGGACGCGTGGTACCCAGGTCACTAGGGCCGCCGCCAGAATAATCAGTAGAATACTAGTTTTTATCATCAATCATCACCCCCACAAAACAGCCCAAGAGCGTCGCCAGAAGCACCGCCACATAGGACGACACTAGCACAGACAGGCCGACATAGGCTAGACCAACCGCCAGCAAAATCAAGCCGATTTTTTTCAAAGGAATAGTCCGAGCCATAGCCTCCAACTGACCTGAGAAAATCCCGACAAACATGGCAACCAAGGCAAAATCCAAGCCAAACTGCTCGGGATTTGGAATCAAACCACCGATGAGATTGCCCAGAGTGGTAAAGATAGCCCAAGAAGCATAGCCAGCAAAGTTGTTGCCGTACATCCAGCTAGGGGCAATCTGCTTTTCCTCAATGTGTTTCCGCAAGAGAACCACATAGGATTCATCTGTTAAAAATGAGCCAATCAAGATATTGGAGCCCAGCCTATTTCCCTGAAAAATGGTCGTCGTATGCAGGCACATGAGAAAATTCCGCAGGTTGACAAAGAAAACCGTCACCGCAATCGACAACAAGGGGGCGCCTGCCAAAATCATGGCACACATGACAAATTGGGCACTCCCTGCATAGACCAAGAGGCTCATCAAAGCCATTTCCACTGCTGAAATGCCTGAATTGACCGATACCACACCGCAGGCTAAACCGATACTGGCATAGCCCAGAGCTGTGGGAATGGCATCCCGCAAGCCCTCACGAAAAGCATATTTCTTCATTCATTATCTCCCTTCCCCTCACTAATTGATTGAAGAATTATTCTCTCATTTTCTCACATTGCAACTCGTTTTTCAAGTCTTCCCTTATAGCTAAGCAAGCATTATGCCTTTATACTTGAAAAAGTGCAATAAACTTCCTGAGTTCCACACAAAATAGGTTCAACCAATGGCTGAACCTAGAGGGATAGGGAGGCTACTGTTGTTTCTGGAGGATCATCAAATAAGAAGTAAAGTCCTTATTGTCTCCAACATGGTCTCCATGTCGAATCGACAAACCTGTATGCATTAATTGGCTACCAGTATAAACTTCTCCATCAAGGTGATAGACCGCTTCCTCTTCCAACCCCTGCAAATACAAGCGTTGATAAGCAAGATTGGCAGTTGTTAACCGACGATAATAACCCACGATAACTTGCTGACCATCCAAGGATTGGACCTGCCAAGCCGTTATCTCACCATCGAATGGACTTTTCAGGCGAGTGAAAATACCCTGTTGGAAAATCTCACGGTGAGCCTTGTAAAAGGTAATCTGCTCTTTCATCTCTTCCAACTCTTCTTGGCTACAATCAAACAAATCCAACTCATAGCCAAAACTTCCAAAGAATGCAACATTGGCACGTGTGCTTAGTGGAGTAGCACGCCCCAACTGCTGATTCGGACTAGCTGACACATGGCAACCCATACTGTTCAAAGGATAGACCAGACTCGTTCCATATTGGATTTTCAAGCGTTCCATGGCGTCCGTGTCATCGCTGACCCAGGTTTGAGGTGCATAGTAGAGCATTCCTGGGTCAAATCTAGCTCCACCACTTGAACAAGACTCGAATAAGACTGTCGGAAAAGCTGCTATCAGACTATCATATAGACGGTAGAGATTGAGAATATAGCGATGGAAGGTCTCACCTTGCCGCTCCGCCTCCCGTGTACATGTAAAGACCTCTGTCATATAGCGATTCATATCCCATTTGATATAATCAATGTCATGCTCAGCCAACAGCCGATGGAGTTGGTCATGAATATTTTGATAAACATCCTCTCTTGATAAATCCAAGGTATATTGGTGGCGTCCGTGCGATTGACTATGCTGAGGATGACGGAAAATCCAATCTGGATGCGCTCGGTATAAATCACTGTCCTTATTGACCATTTCAGGTTCAATCCAAAGTCCAAATTTCATTCCCATAGCATGAACTTGGTCAATAATCCCTGTCAAGCCACTTGGTAATTTCTCTCGGTTGACCGTCCAATCTCCCAAGCCTGCTCGATCATGGTTTCGCTTGCCAAACCAACCATCATCCATGACAAAGAGTTCAACACCAAGACCTGCAGCCTCCTTAGCCAAGGAAAGAATTGTTTCCTCATCAAAATCAAAGCTCATAGCTTCCCAGTTGTTCAAGAGAACAGGCCGTTCTCTATCACGCCAATAGCCACGCACCAGATGTTTTTGGAAAAGGCGGTGATAGGTTTGGCTCATACCATTCAAACCATGCTCGCTATAAACCATAACGACCTCAGGCGTCTGGAACTCTTCTCCCTTATCTAATGTCCAAGAAAAACGTTCAGGATGGATTCCCATACTCACTCTCGTCTTTTGGAAAGAACTCACATCCACCTGCGCCAAAAAGTTTCCGCTATAGACGAGCGAGAAGCCCAGTACCTCCCCCTGATGCTCATCCGCATTTGGTCGTTTCAAAGCCATGAAGGGATTGTGCTCCGCACTACTAGCCCCTTTGAGACTGTAAATAGACTGACAACCTTGATGGAGAGGCGATAATTGCAGATGCCGCTCGCGCCCCCAAGCCCCATCCAAATGCAACCAGTCATAGTCCATATCAGGCAGACAGAGTGTCATACTCAAGGCACGGTTCAAACAGACAGATTTTTCTCCGAGTTGTTCAAAACGAGCAGAGCGGGTCACCGCTGGATAATCTCGAAAAATCGTATAAGACAAGACCAGAAGGGTCTGCGACTCTTCATCCAACAAATAAATATCCAAACTATCTGCCTGTCCCTCCTCATCCAGATAGAGATGAGGAAGACCCTTCAAAGCCGATCGCCCAGCATAAATTCTATGCCCTTGATAAACAAAGTGCGATAGGCTGCTACCATCCTTCTGCACCAACTCAAAAGTCGGAGAAAAATAGTCCGTTGTACCATAACAAGCAAATTCAGGATTGGCATATTGGAGTGAGAAGAAACGGTCATCGTCTTCTACAAAGGAAGTCAAAGCACGATACTCATCTTCACGCACATACTGATAGGAAGCTGTTTCTGTTACACGCTTTCCATAATACAAACTACCAATATGACCATTAGGCAAGACCGTCAACACATAGCTAATAAACTCATTGTAAAGATGGAATTCCTTTGTCTTTTCATGAAAGATAATTCCCATTGTAGCCTCCTATAATTTTCCACCAGATGTCGCAATTCCTTGGATAAACTGCTTCTGGAATATCACATACAGTACCAACATCGGCCAAATAGCCAAAACACTTGCAGCCATGAGCTGAGGATAGTTAACAGCGTAAGCTCCCTGGATCTTAGAAAGTGCGCTAGACAGGGTAGCCTTGTCCGCTTCTGAGTTGATAATCAATGGCCACAACAAATCCTTGAAAGCAAACAAAGCCGTAAAAATCGCTAAGGCAATCAAGCCAGACTTAGCCAAAGGCAACATGACCTTAAAGAAGGTCTGCCCAATATTACAACCATCCAATTTTGCAGATTCCTCCAATTCTTTTGGAAGACCCATGAAAAATTGACGGAGCAAGAATGTACCAAAGGCACTGACAATTCCTGGAAATACCAGAGCAAAAATCGTATTGCGCATACCAAGTTGGTCAATCATCAAATACTGAGGAATGACGAACAACTGAGGTGGCACCATCATTTGAAAGAGGACCAGACCAAACAAGAAATTCCGCCCAGGAAATTCCAAGCGAGCAAAGGCATAAGCTGCCATAGCTGAGAACATAACCGAGCTAAAGATACGCCATACCATCATCAAAATGGTGTTCAGATAGAGTATCGGAAAATTATTAGTCCGAATAGCCTCCGTATAATTGCTCACCATCCACTTACTTGGTAAAAATTGGAAAGGATTCATCTGAGTGGATTCGGTTACCGTTTTAAAAGACGTCAACACCATCCAAACAAACGGGATCAGCATGCCCATTGCCACTAAAATCAAGAAGGCATGCATCCAAATAGTTGATTTTAAAGCTGATTGTTTCACATGAACCTCCTTAACGGTAATGCACCCATTTTTTCTGTACCTTCATCTGAACGAAAGTAATGACAAGAATAATCAATAACAACAACATGACAATGGTAGAACCGTAGCCCTTATCCGAATATTTAAAGGAATTATTGTAAAACAGATAAACCAGAGATACCGTCTTATCATAGGCAGGACTTCGGATGTCTTCCATCATATAGATAACATCAAAGACTTGCATGGATTGAATAACACTGGTTACCACAACAAAGAACAAGGTCGGCGAAACCAAGGGCAGGGTAATGGAGAAAAATTGCTTGGCTGGACTAGCTCCATCAATGCGAGCCGCCTCATAAAAATCCGTCGGAATTTCTTGTAAACCAGCTAAAATTAAAATCATGCTATAGCCAACAGTACTCCAAATTCCAATCAGAGCAATTGAATAGAGAGCAATCTTTGGATCTTCAATCCAGTTCACAGCACCCAGTCCCAAACGACGCAAGACATAGTTAATCAGACCGAAGTCCGTATTGTAGAGCCATTTCCAAACTATGGTCACCGCGGCTGGTGCTGCCACCATAGGCAGGAAAAATATTGTCCGATAAATATGCTTCCCTTTAATCTTAGAATTCAACAAAACCGCAAGCAACATGGCCAAGGCAACGGTAGCTGGAACAACTAGAATCGTATATTTCAAGGTATTCCATGTCGCCTGCCACACTTGCGCATCCCCTAACATGCGTTGGTAATTTGCCAAGCCGACAAAGATGTCACCTCTGCCGAAATCTCCACTCTTATGGAAACTCATCTTCATAGTTTGGAAAATAGGAATAATATTGAGCACGACTAATCCGATAATGGTCGGCGCTACCATTGCCCATCCCCAAATTGCCTCATTTAAACTTCCTTTTTTTCGGAACATCTTATCCCCATCCTTCTTCATTTAATAAGAAGGTCCGGGGAAGAATCAACTTCCCAAGACCTCCTACCTATTTTTCAGTTGCTAATTCAGCATTCATCATATCAGCTGTTTCTTTGGCAGCTTCTTCAGTTGCTTTTTCTCCAAGATAAGCAGGTTTCAATAGCTCGTAAGCCTTATCTTCCCACTTGATGGTTGTTTGTGAATATGGACGAATCTGTGCATAATCCACCATGTCAACGTAGTTCTTGATAGCAAAGTTTTTATTTGAATCTACCCAAGTATCTGCCGCGCCTTTATAAGCCGAGATTGCCACACCAAGTGTTGCCTGCATTTCTTGTGCCTCTTTTGAGCTGAGGTATTCAACCCATTTCCAAGCAGCATCTGGCTGTTTAGTGGTAGCAGCAATGGCATGACCCAATCCATTAAAGATGGTTGCACGAGTTCCATCTGGCCCTTTTGGCAAGACAGCTACATCAGCATTTTCACGAATGTAGTCATTAGCAGTGAAACCAGATAAATTCCAAGAACCGAAGACGCTCATAGCCACTTGACCGTTTTGGAATGCTTCGGCCCGCTCTTTATCCACTGTAATAGCTGGTGAAATTTTCTCTTTGACAAAGCTAAAGTAGTAATCCAAGGCTTCAATGGTCTTAGGATCATCGTAGCCTGATTTCAAATCATCAGTAATAACCTTACCACCATTTTGATAGATAAAGTTGTAGTAGCCCTCTTGGTTACTCAAACCAGCACCAAAACCATACTGACTACCATCTGGCTTGGTCAATTGTTTTGCCACTTCCTTCAACTTGTTCCAATCCCAAGTATCATCTGGATATGGAATACCTGCTTCGTCAAATAATTTTTTATTGTACCAAAGACCGATTGTATCGAAATCTTTTGGAATAGCGTACTGCTTACCATTTATATTGTAGATTTCATTCAAACCATCTGGGAAATTAGCTAGTTTGGCATCTTCACTCTTGGCTAAGTATTCATCCAACGGCAATAGCATTTCATTGGAACCATAGCGATAAATCTCATTTGAATGCATCCAGAAGGTATCAGGCAATGAACCACCTGTCGCACCAGCTTCTAGCATAGTCCAGTAGGAATCCCAATCCGATACTTGAATATTGATTTTAATATCTGGATTCTTTTTCTCAAATTCATCCGCAATCTTTCTCAAACCAGGTTCCTGACCAGAATCCCAAATGGCATAGGATATTTCTGTCTTTCCTGAACCACTTCCTTCCGTAGCTTTACTAGACTCAGTCGAAGTAGAACACGCTGCCAGTAGGCCTGCAGCCGCAAGCAAGGTAACATAGCGACCAAATTTCTTCATGGTAATACTCCTTTTCTTTTGTCGAATACGTCGACGAACTTTGTTGTTTCTACTATAACTATAACATGTAAGCGCTTTATAATAAAATAGGAATATTTGACATCTTCTATATGATTTTGGGATATTTTTTAATTTTTTCAAATAAAATGTCACATTTACATATAAATATGTTATACTATTTGTAAACCTTTACAATTTTTGTGGAGAGAATACAATGAAAATACAACCTGAATTTTACGTCTTTAATAACAGATCCTATGTAGATTTTTACCCCATCCAATTTGGCATGGAAGCCTGTAAGCCACTTCACTCATTCGGCCCAACTATGAAACAACACTACCTGTTTCACTACATCATCTCTGGTTCAGGTACTTTTTACGATACCTCCGACCAACGTGAATACCACCTAACTGCAGGACAGGGCTTTCTTATCTCCCCAGATGCCATCTGTAGCTACGAAGCAGACGCAAAGGACCCCTGGACCTATATCTGGCTTGAATTTGACGGTCTGAAAACTGAGCATTTTCTTAGACAAGCAGGACTCTCAAAAGAGCAACCTATTTTTTCGCAACGAGAAATGCCCACCTCTAGCCCTGTCTACCATGAAATGAAACAAATTCTCGCGCTCCATCACCAAAAAAGCGCCTGCCTTCTTGGGCACCTCTACCTCTTTATCTCCTATCTCATCGACTGCTCTCTGACCAAAACAAGCAGTAAACACGATGAAAACAAGGAATTTTATATACGAGAGGCCATCAACTTCGTAGAACGAAACTATGAGAAAGCTATATCCGTCGACGATTTGGCACAAGTATGCAACCTCAATCGCCACTACTTCAGTCGGCTATTCAAGGAGCAAATGAACATCTCACCTCAACAATTTATCATCCAATACCGACTCAGCGAAGCCTGCGAACTCTTAAAAAACACCACTAAGACACTACAGGAAATTGCTGAAGAAATCGGCTACTCCAACCAATTCAATTTTTCAACTGCTTTTAAAAGGCATTACCAAATTTCTCCAAATCGCTGGCGAAAAATTCATAAATAAACCTCTTACGCATCCTTGACGTAAGAGGTTTTTATTCTATAAATTCTCAAAAGCCAAGCTTGGTTTGGCATTCAAATCCCAACCAGCAAAGTTTTCCTTATTGTATTCACTAACGGCTGCCAAGGCAATCATACCAGCATTGTCACCGCAGAGGCGAAGCGGGGGAATGATGACCTCCACATCGGTGATTTCAGCCGCCAACCGCTCCCGCAAGCCCTGATTGGCTGCCACACCGCCCGCTACGACCAAGGTCTTGACAGGGTATTTCTCCAAGGCCTTCTTGGTCTTAGCCATGAGAATGTCCATAACACAGGCTTGGAAAGAGGCTGACAGGTCCGCATTGGACAAGGTTTCCCCTTTCTGCTGGGCATTGTGGTAGAGGTTGATAAAGGCAGATTTGAGTCCAGAAAAAGAAAACTCCAGATTATCTTCTTTTATCATAGCACGAGGGAAGTCATAAATGTCTTGCCCCTCATGAGCCAATTCATCGATGACACGACCAGCTGGATAGGGCAGACCCATGACCCGTCCTACCTTATCGTAGGCCTCGCCGACCGCATCATCTCGCGTTTCACCGACAATCTTGTAGTCGCCCGCCTCTGACACATAGACCAACTCCGTGTGCCCACCGCTGACCAAAAGAGCCAAGAGCGGAAACTCCAACTCCTTGACCGCACGCGCCGCCATCAAATGCCCTGCCATATGGTTGACAGGAATGAGTGGCAAGCTATTAGCCCAAGCAAATGCCTTGGCAGCCGAAATCCCGACCAGCAAAGCACCGACCAAGCCAGGCCCATAGGTCACAGCCACAGCCGTCAGGTCCTCTGCCGTCACTTCCGCCTCCAACAAGGCCTCCTCGATGCAGGCCGTAATCACTTCCACATGGTGACGGCTAGCCACCTCAGGCACCACCCCGCCAAACCGCTGGTGGCTGGCAATCTGGCTGGCAATGACATTGGACAAAAGCTCCGCCTCATTTCGCAAAACAGCCACCGAGGTCTCGTCACACGAAGTCTCAATCGCCAAAATCAATCTATCTTTCATTCCGTTCTCTCTTCATTAGCACCGCGTCCTCGACAGGATGGCGGTAGTAGTCTTTTCGTTTTCCTATTTTGGTAAAATGCTGGCGTGTATAGAGGGCCTGAGCTGCACTATTGGACTCTCTCACTTCGAGGAAGATGTCCCCCTCCCAGTCCATCGCAGCAGCCATCAGCTGACTGGCGATTCCCAACCTCTGAAAATCAGCCCTGACAGCAATCTGCAAGATTTCCATCTCATCCAGCACCGTCTGAACAGCCAAAAATCCGACCAATTCCTGACCTTTATAAGCCAAATAGTAATCTTCATCCTGACTAGCCATACTGGACACAATTTGCTCCAGAGTCCATGGAGACTGCTCATAGACCGACTGCATAACTGCCAAAACAGCCTCTGCCAGATTTTCCTGACCATCGTAGTGTCTAATCTCTATCATACACGCTTGATATAACTTTCTGAGCCAGCTTGGTTGTCCTTGAGCCATTTTTCCTCTGCCTCTACTCGTTTGAGATAGTTGGGCTCAAAGCTGGTGACATCTACTGCTGGCAAGTCTTGACCAATCACCGCCAACTGATAGGCAGACGGCAGACTAGTTTGGTAATGGGCAGTCGGCAGAACTTGCTCGATTTGCTCCATAAAGTTTTCTACTTCTCCGACAAAGGTGATGTTTTCCCTGCCAGACAGGCTAGAAAGCAAGTCCTCAAAAGACCAGTAGCGGTCTGCCTCGACTGCTCTGCCATTTTCATAAACACCTGCATAGACGCAGTTACGGCGAGCATCGATGAGGGGCACCACCAGACCCGTCAGGCTGGACGGAACCAGGGACTGAAGGCTGGATAGCCCCACCAAGTCGATCTTGAGGGTGTAGGCCAAGGTCTTGGCAGTCGCCACCGCCACACGAAGCCCCGTGTAGGAGCCAGGTCCCTGAGCGACCACAACCCGATCCAGGTCTTTGGGTGTCCAGCCCACCTGTGCCACCAAAAAATCGACCACAGGCATGAGGCTGATACTATGATTTTTCTTGACAGCCAGCAGGGTTTCCGCCTGCAAGCGACCGTCCTCCACCAAGGCCACCGATAAGGCCTGGTTGGAGCTATCTAAAGCTAGGATTTTCATAAGTTTCTCTTTCTTTACAAGTCTACTCTCTATTGTAAGCTATCTTGGCCTTTTTTTCAAATAATGAAAAGACTGGGTTGTTATTTCTAGTAGGTTAATGGATCGAATCGATTTGTCATTCTAGTAAGTCACATCACTATCTGGCAGTTGACAGGCATTTCTCGGCACAATTGAACTTAGTCTTAGTAATCTCAACACACTCGGAATCCTAACTCATTTCTTTGATTTATCCCCTTCTGAAATACCGAATTTCTGAAAATCATGACACTTTTCCATTTTCCTACCAAACCCTTTTACCATCAGCATATTTTATGGTATAATGAAGAGTACATTTAGACTGAATAAATTGACAACTCGAGAAAATTGAATAGGCATTACCAGACAGCCCCAACTGTTTGGGGCTTTTTTCATAGTTGCCAGTCAAAAAGAAAGGAACTATACTACACATGATTTATAAAGTATTCTATCAAGAATCAAAAATTAGCCCACGTCGCGAGCAAACACGCGCTCTTTATCTAGACATCGATGCTGCATCAGAATTGGAAGGTCGTATTATCGCACGTGAATTGGTGGAAACCAACCGCCCTGAATACAACATCGAATTTATCGACCTCTTATCAGACAATCATCTTGAATACGAGAAAGAGCACGCAGATTTCAAAATTACGGAGTTTTAATCCATGTCATCAGTCAATCTAAAACCTCATGAAGTTGGCGTTTTCGCCATCGGTGGTTTGGGAGAAATCGGGAAAAATACCTACGGTATCGAGTATAAGGATGAAATTCTCATCGTCGATGCCGGTATCAAGTTCCCAGAAGATGACCTATTGGGTATCGACTACGTTATCCCAGACTACTCCTACATCGTTGAAAACCTAGACCGCGTTAAAGGTCTGGTTATTACCCACGGGCACGAAGACCACATCGGAGGCATTCCCTTCTTACTCAAGCAAGCCAATGTCCCAATCTATGCTGGACCTTTAGCCCTCGCCCTCATTCGAGGCAAATTGGAAGAACACGGACTGCTCCGTGATGCGACTTTGCATGAAATCAATCATAATACAGAGTTGACCTTCAAGCACCTCAAAGTCAGCTTCTTCCGTACCACCCACTCCATTCCAGAGCCACTCGGTATCGTCGTTGACACCCCGCAAGGAAAAATCGTCTGTACCGGTGACTTCAAGTTCGATTTCACTCCAGTTGGCGAGCCAGCAGACCTTCACCGCATGGCTGCCCTCGGTGAAGAAGGCGTTCTCTGCCTCCTCTCCGACTCGACAAATGCTGAAGTCCCAACCTTTACCAACTCGGAAAAAGTGGTCGGTCAGTCCATCATGAAGCTGATTGAAGGCATCCACGGACGTATTATCTTTGCTTCCTTTGCCTCCAACATCTTCCGTCTTCAACAGGCGGCTGATGCAGCGGTTAAGACCGGACGCAAAATCGCTGTCTTTGGACGTTCCATGGAAAAGGCCATTGTTAACGGTATCGAGCTCGGCTACATCAAGGTGCCTAAGGATACCTTCATCGAGCCAAACGAGATCAAAGAATACCCTGCCAGCGAGATCATGATTCTCTGTACAGGGAGCCAAGGAGAGCCTATGGCAGCACTCTCTCGCATCGCCCACGGTACCCACCGTCAAGTGCAACTCCAGCCAGGCGACACGGTTATCTTCTCGTCCAGTCCTATTCCGGGAAATACCACAGGTGTCAACAAGCTCATCAATATCTTGATTGAAGCCGGTGTCGATGTGATTCACGGTAAAATTAACAACATCCACACCTCTGGGCACGGTGGTCAACAAGAGCAAAAACTCATGCTCCGCTTGATCAAACCAAAATACTTCATGCCTGTCCATGGTGAATACCGCATGCAAAAAATCCATGCCAGCCTAGCTGTTGATACAGGCGTTCCAAAAAATAATATCTTCATCATGGAAAACGGAGATGTCCTTGCTCTGACAAAAGATTCTGCACGTCTCGCAGGTCAATTCAACGCCCAAGACATCTATGTCGATGGAAACCGCATCGGTGAAATCGGCGCAGCAGTCCTCAAAGACCGCCGCGATCTTTCAGAAGATGGTGTTGTCCTTGCAGTAGCCACTGTCGATTTTAATTCTAAGATGATATTAGCAGGACCAGACATCCTCAGTCGCGGTTTTATCTATATGAGAGAATCTGGCGAGCTCATTCGCGAAAGCCAACGCGTCCTTTTCAACGCTATCCGCATCGCCATGCGCAACAAAGACGCAAATATCCAAACAGTCAACGGCGCCATTGTTAACGCCTTACGACCATTCCTATACGAAAAAACAGAGCGTGAACCAATCATTATCCCAATGATTCTGACGCCTGACCGATAACACACTAAAATCCCATAGGTGAAACCTCTGGGATTTATTTTATATTAATACTCTTCGAAAATCAAAATTATCCGTTGTCAACTTGCCTTGATGAACTCCAGTTCTATCTTCGGCTTCGTTTCCTAGGCTACTTTTGATTTTCATTGAGTATAACAAGATAACCCAGCTTGAAAAAAGACCGATTTCAAGCTCATGTCCATCCCCTCGCCCTACTATTTCTTAGCTCAGGCTGAAACAGTCTCTTCCCAGACTACTTCACTCCACTGGACCATTACCCGCTTTCTAGTTTCTCGGCTCGTGAACAAAGGACCCGTCGGGGTCCTTTGTTTAATACATATCCAAATAGTTGTCGATTTCCCATTGGGAAACGTAGGTTGCGTAGCTTGCCCATTCGATTTTCTTAGCTTCCAAGAAATTCGTATAGATATGATCACCTAAAGCTGCACGAACTACCTCATCTTCACGAAGAGCTTTCAATGCATTGTGAAGAGTTGAAGGAAGATCAGTGATTCCTGCTTCACGACGCTCCTCATCAGACATTGCATAGATATTAGATTCTACTGGGGCTGGTGCTTCAATCTTATTTTGAATACCTTCCAAGCCAACTTCCAATAGAACGGCCATAGCTAAGTATGGGTTGGCAGTTGGATCAACCGAGCGCAATTCCAAACGAGTTCCCATTCCACGTGATGCAGGTACGCGAACCAATGGTGAGCGGTTTTTACCAGCCCAAGCAATATACACAGGAGCTTCAAAGCCTGGAACCAAACGCTTGTAAGAGTTCACTGTCGGGTTTGTAATAGCAGTATAGTTATAAGCATGCTTAATCAAACCACCAAGGAAATGGTAAGCAGTTTGAGACAGCTGCATACCGCGAGGATCTTCTGGATCAAAGAAGGCATTATTCCCATCCTTATCAAAGAGTGACATGTTACAGTGCATACCTGAACCAGCAATACCAAACTTAGGCTTGGCCATAAATGTCGCATACATACCATGCTTACGAGCAATTGTTTTAACAACTAACTTGAAGATTTGAATATTGTCACAAGCTTTTAAGACATCCGCATATTTGAAGTCAATTTCATGCTGACCTACTGCCACTTCGTGATGGCTCGCTTCAACTTCAAAGCCCATCTCTGTCAAGACATTGACGATTTCGCGACGTGTATTATCAGCCAAGTCCGTTGGTGCGAGGTCAAAGTAACCACCTTTATCATTTACTTCAAGCGTTGGATTTCCTTGTTCGTCCATCTTAAAGAGGAAGAATTCTGGTTCTGGACCAAGGTTGAATGAAGAGAAACCTGCCTCTTCCATGTGACGAAGCGATTTCTTCAAATTTCCACGTGGGTCACCAGCAAAAGGCTTAGCATCTGTTGTATAAATATCACAAATCAAGCCAGCTACACGGCCATTTTCATCACCCCAAGGGAAGATAGTCCATGTATCCAAGTCTGGGTAAAGATACATATCTGATTCATTGATACGAACAAATCCTTCAATAGATGAACCATCAAACATGACCTTATTTGACAAAACCTTTTCGACCTGCTCATCAGTTGCTGGAATTTCTACGTTTTTCATCACTCCCATGATGTCTGTAAACATAAGACGTAGGAAGGTAACGTTTTTCTCTTTGATATCACGCTTGATATCTGCCACTGTGAATGTCATTATTTTTCTCCTCTATTTTAAAAGCTAATTACGACGAACGGAAAATGGAACTAGGACTTGAAAATCGTCCCTGACGACTGAATTCATCATGTAAGATACGACGGACATCTTCATCAGTCAAGGTTTTCTGCTGTTTTTGGACCTTAGCTTTCGCTTCCCGATTTGCATATTCCTTCTTAATCGCAGCAATATTCAAACCTTCATCCAAAAAATCCTTGATTTCTAAAAGTAAGTCCATATCGTTTAGAGAATACAAGCGACGATTCCCTTCATTGCGATCGGGCTTAATCAAGCCTTGATCTTCATAGTAACGAATTTGACGAGCAGTTAAATCTGTCAACTTCATCACACTACCGATCGGAAAGATGGCTAAGGAACGACGAAACTCTTTTTCTCTCATAACGAACTCCTTTCTGCCTACCATTATAGGAGAATTTTTTTTTTAGGTCAATAGGCGATGTTATATTTTGTGACATCATTTATCCTGAAAACGTTTTTTTATAACATTCACATCATAATTAACTAGAATCGCAATGAAAACTCCGATAAAGGTTTCAAACACACGAATAAACACATATTGAATCGTATCACCAGCAGGGATAGACAATGTAATAATTAATAAAGCTGACACTCCACCAATAATTCCCGCTTTATTATTCATCGCCACATTTGTCATAATCGTTAACATGACAAATATCGGAACAAAAACCGCAGTTACCCAAAAATGATCTAAGAATAATCTATCCAAAATAAAGAAAAGTAGCGCATAAAAACCACCAATAGAATTACCCAGAATACGAGAAGCTCCAAAATGGACACTCTGATCGAAGTCTTCTCGTAAACTAAACACAGCCGTCAAAGCCGCAATCTGAATCCCTTGCCACCCCATAAAACCAAACAAAAGAATAACTAGGAAGACTGCCAAACCCGATTTGAACGTCCGCATCCCCAACCGAAATTTCTTTGGATCAAATGTATATTTTTTTAACATACCTCTATTCTAACATGATTTCGGAAAATAGAATAGCAAATACCTGCCCAGCTTTTCTTTTCTCCTAAGCTCGACAGGAAAAGCCTCCTGTTCACACCAGCTTTTCAAAAAACCAATAATCTGCCACTTTAAATCAGCTGCAAGAAGGAACCCAGAAGTAAGATAAACGAATAGACGCTGTAAAAAAACAACGTCTTTTTGCATTTATATTTTTGTTTGGTAGCTGAATGGCAGTTGTGACCAACCTATTCAGCCTTACGGAGTTCAAATAGCCCAGTGGACTATTTGAAGTTAGCACCCAATAAAAACAAAGTGACGAGCAACGGAATCATTTTTGACAGAAGCTTCGCTTCTTCTATTTCCAACCTCAAAATATCCCCCAGATATTTTGAGCTGACTTACCGCCTATTTTTCAGTAAGTGCTGCGAGACCAGGCAATACTTTTCACCTTGCTAGACTTTCTAACTCGCTTAGCTTCGTAGAAACTCTACGCGATGCACAAAATGCAACGGAAATCCGTTGCATTTTAGCCTTTACCTAGGCTGATTTTCTAACTCACTACGTTCACAGAAAATCTAGCCTTTGCACTAGAAAAGAGCTGGTTGCCCAACTCTTTTCGTCGCAAGTTTTTACTTTTCAGTAAGAGCTGCAAGTCCTGGAAGCACTTTGCCCTCAAGAAGTTCCATTGATGCACCACCACCAGTTGAGATCCATGAGAACTTGTCTGCACGGCCAAGGTTGATAGCCGCTGCTGCTGAGTCACCACCACCGATGATTGATTTCACGCCTGGTTGTTTCACGATCGCGTCCATTACACCGATTGTACCAGCTTGGAAGTCTGGGTTTTCAAATACACCCATAGGTCCATTCCAAACAACTGTTTTCGCACCAGTCAAAGCTTCGTCAAACTTAGCGATTGACTTAGGACCGATGTCAAGACCAAGGAAGCCTTCTGAAACTGCTTCGCCTTCAGTGTCGCGAACTTCAGTGTATCCAGCAAATGCGTTAGCTTCTTTTGAGTCAACTGGCAAGATCAATTTACCGTTAGCTTTTTCAAGAAGTGCTTTTGCTACATCCAATTTATCTTCTTCTACAAGTGAGTTACCGATTTCGATACCTTGAGCTTTGTAGAATGTATACGTCATACCACCACCGATAAGAACTTTATCAGCTTTTTCAAGAAGGTTCTCGATAACACCGATCTTATCAGATACTTTTGAACCACCAAGGATTGCTACAAATGGGCGTTCTGGAGTTTCAACAGCTTCTTGGATGTAAGCAATTTCGTTTTCCAAAAGGAAACCAGCTACTGCTTTTTCTACGTTTGCTGAGATACCAACGTTTGATGCGTGTGCACGGTGTGCAGTACCAAATGCGTCGTTAACGAAGATACCGTCACCAAGTGAAGCCCAGTATTTACCAAGTTCTTCGTCGTTTTTAGATTCTTTCTTACCATCAACATCTTCGAAACGAGTGTTTTCAACAAGGAGAACTTGTCCATCTTCCAAAGCATTGATAGCTGCTTCCAATTCAGCACCACGAGTAGCACCTGCAATGAAAGCAACGTCTTGACCCAATTTAGCTGCCAAGTCAGCTGCTACAGGAGCCAATGATTTACCTTCTTTGTCAGCTTCTTCTTTCACACGACCAAGGTGAGAGAAAAGAATTGCACGTCCACCTTGCTCAAGAATATACTTGATAGTTGGAAGAGCTGCTGTAATACGGTTATCGTTAGTGATAACGCCATCTTTCAAAGGCACGTTGAAGTCCACGCGAACAAGAACTTTTTTGCCTTTCAATTCTACATCTTTAACAGTCAATTTTGCCATTAGATAAGAACTCCTTAAATTATATTTACTTTACCATTGTATCATATTTTCTGTATTTTTTCTTGCATAAAGATATTTTTTTCACAAATGTTATGAAATCTAAAACTATCGCCTCGTAATCAGATTTTTCAAATTCTAAAATTGCCAAACCAGAAACAACTCATCTCATTCATATTTTTAGCATAAGAAAACAGCCATATTCCAGCAATCCGAAAATACAAAAAAAGAGGCCGAAGCCTCTTCGATTTTCACTAAGGATTATTTAGCGATTTTTGCGAAGTACTCAAGAGTACGAACAAGTTGTGCAGTGTAAGACATTTCGTTGTCGTACCATGAAACAACTTTAACCAATTGCTCGCCATCAACTTCGATAACTTTAGTTTGAGTTGCATCAAACAATGAACCGAATGAGATACCTACGATATCTGAAGATACGATTTGGTCTTCAGTGTAACCAAATGATTCAGTAGCAGCAGCTTTCATAGCAGCGTTTACTTCTTCAGCAGTTACTTTCTTGTCAAGAGTTGCAACCAATTCAGTTACAGAACCTGTTGGAACTGGAACACGTTGTGCAGCACCGTCAAGTTTACCGTTCAATTCTGGGATTACCAAGCCGATAGCTTTAGCAGCACCAGTTGAGTTAGGAACGATGTTTGCAGCAGCAGCACGTGCACGACGAAGGTCACCACCACGGTGTGGTCCGTCAAGAACCATTTGGTCACCAGTGTAACCGTGGATTGTAGTCATCAAACCTTTTTGAACGCCAAATGCATCGTGAAGAGCTTTAGCCATTGGTGCCAAACAGTTTGTAGTACATGAAGCACCTGAGATAACTGTTTCAGTACCATCAAGGATGTCGTGGTTAGTGTTGAAAACAACAGTCTTAACATCGTTACCACCAGGAGCAGTGATAACAACTTTTTTAGCACCGTTAGCGTGGATGTGTTGCTCAGCTTTTTCTTTAGAAGCAAAGAAACCTGTAGCTTCCAAAACGATATCTACGCCATCAGTAGCCCAGTCGATGTTTCCTGGCTCGCGCTCAGCAGAAACTTTAACGAATTTACCGTTAACTTCGAAACCACCGTCTTTAACTTCAACAGTACCGTCGAAACGACCTTGAGTTGTGTCATATTTCAACAAGTGTGCAAGCATTACTGGATCTGTAAGGTCGTTGATACGAGTAACTTCAACACCTTCTACGTTTTGGATACGACGGAAAGCAAGACGACCGATACGTCCGAAACCGTTAATACCAACTTTAACTACCATGAATGATTTCCTCCTTATGAAAATCGAGTTCTTTATTTTAAAAGGCAAGCCTTTTAATCCTTTTGTGAAAATATTAACTTGTAAGCCTACAAGCATCTTTTCAACGTTTTTATTATATAACTATTTACCGAAAATTGCAAGAGTTTGCATACTTTAATGCAGGAACTTACATAGAAAAAGGCAGCCGAAGCTGCCTGGGTTAGCAATTATGCATTGCCACCGTTTTTCTTAATGATTTCATCTTGTACAGATTTTGGTACATCTTCGTAGTGGTCAAATACCATCATGAAGGTACCGCGACCTTGTGTTGCTGAACGAAGAACAGTTGCGTAACCGAACATTTCAGCAAGTGGCACATAAGCACGAACGATTTGCGTGTTACCACGAGCTTCCATACCATCGACGCGACCACGACGTGCAGTAACGTGACCCATAACGTCACCAAGGTTATCTTCTGGTGCAGTGATTGTTACAAGCATCATTGGCTCAAGGATAGTTGGTTGAGCTGATTTAGCTGCTTCTTTAAGGGCAAGAGACGCTGCCACTTTGAAGGCTGTTTCAGATGAGTCGACATCGTGGTATGAACCATCGTAAAGCTTCGCTTTAACGTCAACGATTGGGTAACCAGCAAGAACACCGTTAGCCATAGATTCTACGAGACCCTTTTCAACCGCTGGGATGAATTCACGTGGAACCACACCACCGACGATAGCGTTCTCGAACTCGAAACCTTTACCTTCTTCGTTTGGTGTGAATTCAATCCAAACATCACCGAATTGACCTTTACCACCAGACTGGCGTTTGAAGAAACCACGAGCTTGTGTAGAAGCGCGGAATGTTTCACGATATGATACTTGAGGAGCACCTACGTTTGCTTCAACCTTGAATTCACGACGCATACGGTCAACAAGGACATCCAAGTGCAACTCACCCATACCAGAGATAACTGTTTCACCAGTTTCAACGTTTGTTTCAACGCGGAATGTTGGATCTTCTTCAGCCAATTTAGAAAGGGCAATACCCATCTTGTCTTGGTCAGCTTTAGACTTAGGCTCAACCATCAATTGGATAACTGGTTCTGGAACGTGGATTGACTCAAGGATGATTTTTGCTTTTTCATCTGTCAATGAGTCACCAGTTGTAGTATCTTTCAAACCAACCGCAGCGGCGATGTCACCTGCATAAACAGTTTCAATTTCTTGACGGCTGTTTGCGTGCATTTGAAGGATACGTCCGATACGCTCACGTTTACCTTTAGAAGTGTTCAATACGTATGAACCGCTGTTAAGGACACCTGAATATACACGGAAGAATGTCAAACGACCTACGAATGGGTCAGTCATGATCTTGAAGGCAAGAGCTGCAAATGGCTCTTCATCTGATGCATGACGCTCTTCTTCAGCATCTGTATCTGGGTTAACACCTTTAATAGCAGGGATGTCAAGTGGGCTTGGAAGGTAGTCGATAACCGCATCAAGCATCAACTGAACACCTTTGTTTTTGAAGGCTGAACCACACAATACTGGGAAGAATTCAACGTTGATAGTTGCTTTACGGATAGCAGCTTTTAATTCTTCGTTTGTGATTTCTTCACCTTCAAGGTATTTCATCATCAATTCTTCATCAGTTTCAGCAACTGCTTCAACCAATTTTTCACGGTATTCTTCAGCTTGCTCAAGGTATTCAGCTGGAATATCTTCTTCAAGAATATCTGTACCAAGGTCGTTAGTATAGATTTCAGCTTTCATCTTGATCAAGTCGATGATTCCACGGAACTCATCTTCAGAACCGATTGGCAATTGGATTGGATGAGCATTTGCTTGAAGACGCTCATGAAGTGTGCTTACTGAGTAAAGGAAGTCAGCACCGATTTTATCCATTTTGTTAGCGAATACGATACGTGGAACACCGTATTCAGTTGCTTGACGCCATACTGTTTCAGTTTGCGGCTCAACACCTGATTGTGAGTCAAGAACGGTTACCGCACCATCAAGAACGCGAAGTGAACGTTGTACTTCGATTGTGAAGTCCACGTGTCCTGGTGTGTCGATGATGTTTACACGGTGGTTATTCCATTGAGCTGTTGTCGCAGCAGATGTGATAGTGATACCACGCTCTTGCTCTTGCTCCATCCAGTCCATTTGTGATGCACCTTCGTGAGTTTCACCGATTTTGTGGATTTTACCAGTGTAGTAAAGAATACGCTCAGTTGTCGTTGTTTTACCCGCGTCAACGTGCGCCATGATACCGATATTACGAGTTTTTTCTAATGAAAATTCGCGTGCCATGAGGTTTGTTCTCCTATATTTTTAGTTTTCTATTCTGATTATACCATATTTTAAGAAAAGCGAGTGGGTAAATCCCACCCGCTTAAGTTCTTACTAATGGTGTGAAGTGGTTGAGGCAAGCCTCAATCCGATTTTTGATGGTTGAACGATAAGTTGGTGCATAATCTCAATTGATTTATGTAGAACTGACTTAACGTCCTCACATCTTAATTAGTTGAGTTCGGACTAAAAATTCTGGAAAAAAGATAAATCTTCCTTGGACCTTAAGGTCCATCGTCTGATTTCCTATTTTTCCTTGAATTTTCTTAACGTCCTCACATCCTATCTTACCAGCGGAAGTGTGCGAATGCGCGGTTTGCTTCTGCCATTTTGTGAGTATCTTCACGTTTCTTAACAGCTGCACCTGTGTTGTTTGCTGCATCCATGATTTCTTTCGCAAGGCGATCAATCATAGTGTGCTCACCACGGTTACGAGCGATTGTTACCAACCAACGAAGACCAAGTGTTGTACGACGCTCTGGACGAACTTCAACTGGGACTTGGTAGTTAGAACCACCGACACGACGTGCACGTACTTCAAGTACAGGCATGATGTTTTCCATTGCTGTTTCAAATACTTCAAGTGCATCGTTACCAGTTGCTTCTTTGATTTGATCAAAAGCACCGTAAACGATTGATGCAGCAGTACCACGTTTACCGTCCAACATAACACGGTTGATCAAACGAGTTACCAATTTTGAGTTATACAATGGATCTGGCAATACTTCGCGCTTAGGCGCTTGATTTTTACGACTCATTTATATTTCCCCTTTCTTAGCCTTTTGGACGTTTAGTACCGTATTTAGAACGGCCTTGCTTACGATCGTTAACACCTGCAGTATCAAGTGCACCACGAACGATATGGTAACGTACCCCTGGAAGGTCTTTTACACGTCCACCACGAAGAAGAACAACGCTGTGCTCTTGCAAGTTGTGACCGATACCTGGGATGTAAGCAGTAACCTCGATAAGGTTGCTCAAACGTACACGAGCAAATTTACGAAGGGCTGAGTTAGGTTTTTTAGGTGTCATTGTTCCGACACGAGTTGCAACACCGCGTTTTTGTGGTGATGAAACGTTTGTTTGAACTTTTTTACGGCTGTTGTAACCAACGTTCAAAGCTGGTGATTTAGATTTTTCTACTTTAGACTTACGTGGTTTACGTACCAACTGGTTAATTGTAGGCATCTACATTCTCCTGTATATATTTTTTATTTTTGGTGATAGGGCATTGGTGACAACCCCTATCTGTGTGTACTTTTGCAACATTTGTCAGCACGTCCCTGTACACTCTTGAGAGACCAAAAGTAAAAAGTACCGTCTAATATAGTACCACATCCCAAACCCATTGTCAAATAGATATGTTTGAAATTTTCAAGAAAAAACACAGCCAATCAGCTGTGTCATTTTGCTATTTCTTAGTAGCCCATACCCATTCCATCCATACCTTGTGGCATAGCTGGAGCGGCTGGTTCTGGTTTGTTGGCAACGACTGCTTCTGTCGTCAAAATCAAGCTGGCTACGGAAGCCGCATTTTGAAGAGCTGAACGTGTTACTTTAACAGGGTCAATGATACCTGCATCCATCATGTTGACCCATTCGCCTGTCGCTGCGTTAAAGCCAGTGCCAAGTTCTGAATTCTTCAGTTTATCAATGATAACTGAACCTTCATAACCTGCGTTATAGGCAATCTGACGAACTGGTTCTTCCAAGGCACGAAGGACAATATTGCGTCCTGTTTCATCGTCTCCTTTCAACTCCAATTTCGCTACGCTATCGATAACATTGACAAGGGCTGTACCACCACCGGCAACGATCCCTTCTTCAACTGCGGCACGTGTTGCGTTGAGGGCATCTTCGATACGGAGTTTCATTTCTTTCAACTCAGTCTCAGTAGCGGCACCGACCTTGATAACTGCAACACCGCCTGATAATTTGGCCAGACGCTCTTGCAATTTTTCACGGTCAAATTCTGAAGTTGTTCCCTCAATTTGTGACTTGATAACAGCCACACGGTTGGCAATGGCTTCTGGATTTCCAGCACCTTCAACAATGGTTGTACCATCTTTGTCGACCACAACTTTGGCAGCCTGACCAAGTGCTTCAATAGTCGCATCTTTCAAGTCCAAACCAAGGTCTTCTGTAATCACTGTACCACCTGTCAAAATCGCAATGTCTTCCAACATAGCTTTGCGACGGTCACCAAAGCCGGGCGCCTTAACAGCAACAACATTGAACGTGCCACGAATCTTGTTGAGAACAAGGGTAGGAAGAGCTTCGCCATCCACATCGTCAGCAATAATCAACAATGGACGATTGGTTTGGAGAATGCTTTCCAAAAGTGGCAAAATATCCTGGATATGAGAAATTTTCTTATCGGTAATCAAGATGAATGGATTTTCAAGTTCAGCTACCATCTTTTCATTATCTGTTACCATGTATTGTGACAGATAACCACGGTCGAATTGCATACCTTCAACCACATCCAATTCTGTCTCCATACCGCGAGATTCTTCGATAGTGATAACGCCGTCTGTTCCCACGCGCTCCATAGCTTCTGAAATGTACTCACCAACTTTTTCAGAACGGGAAGATACTGCTGCGACTTGAGCAATTTCAGCTTTATTCGATACAGGACTTGCTTGTGCTTTCAAAGCCTCAACTGCTGTTGCAACTGCTGCTTCAATCCCGCGACGGATACCGATTGGATTGGCACCTGCAGTTACGTTTTTCAAACCTTCACGAACAATAGCCTGAGTCAAAACAGTGGCAGTTGTTGTACCGTCACCAGCAATGTCATTGGTTTTTGAAGCCACTTCGGATACCAACTTAGCACCCATATTTTCAAAATGGTCTTCCAACTCGATTTCTTTAGCAATGGTCACACCGTCATTGGTAATGAGTGGTGAACCGTAAGCTTTTTCCAAGACAACATTACGACCTTTTGGCCCCAAGGTTACTTTGACTGTATCAGCCAAAATATCGACACCACGGACCATGCTTTCACGTGCATCTGCTGCAAATTTAATTTCTTTTGCCATTTTTCTACCTCTATTCTACAATTGCCAAAATGTCTGCTTCACGGATGATGTGAACGGTCTGGTCTCCGTCTTTAACTTCCAATCCTGCATGGGCATCAATCAAAACAGTATCTCCAACTGCCACTGCTGGGGCAACCAAGTCACCATTCAAGGTACGAATCCCTTGTCCGATCGCTAGGACACTTGCTTCTTTTGTCTTTTCTTGACTTGTACCTGCTAGGACAAATCCACCAACTGTTTGTTCTTTTTCTTCAATTTTTACGACGATACGATCGCCCAATGGTTTCAACATGGTATTACCTCCTGGTCTTTTTAGCACTCTTTACCTCCGAGTGCTAATTCACATTTCCTATTGTATCACTTGGTCAAAAATAGTCAAGAAAATTCTATTCCTTTTTCGTGAAAATCCTTCTTAAGTATGAGATAGAATTTACCTATTCATTATTGGTAAACTATGCTATACTATTTTTAACAAGTTAGGGGGTATTCATGAAAATTTTTAGAGATTTAAAAACAGATTACCTAGAAAGCCGATTTTCAGCCTACGAAAGTTTTGCAGAATGGTTTTTAAAACGTAAATTAGGCTTTTGGGGGAAAATGATATTCGCCTATCTACTCTGGCTAGTCTGGATATTTTTCTTTAGCCACCCTCATTACATCATCTTTTTCTTCTACGGCGTTATCCTATTGTCACTGATTGTTATGCTAGTAGAATGGTGGAAATATAGAAAATGAACAGCAAAAAACGCCAACTTTCGTCAGCGTTTTTAAGGAGATATGAAAAATATTTAGGATTGACTATAGTATAACCTACTTTTCAACATTCTCCATCGGTCTTGGGACGGATATTAAAACGGCAATTCTTCCTCTTCCAAGACCAAGTCAGCTAGGTCATCGCCAGTATTATTTTCTCGCATGGCACGTTGGGCGCGGCTTTCGAGCAACTGGAAGGTATTGCCCAAGATTTCGGTCACATAGTGGTTGCTGCCATCTTTTTCGTATTTTCGCGTCCGCAACTCACCATCAATAGAAATTAAACTTCCTTTACTACCATAAGAGACAAGTGTTTCCGCCAGTTTTCCCCAGAAAATAACATTCAAAAAGTCTGCCTCACGCTCGCCATTTTCTGTTTTGAAACGGCGATTCACAGCAATTGTAACACGAGTCAGATTTTTGCCATTTGGCGTTTGAGTCAGTTCCGGTTGGGCCGTCAAGCGACCGATTGCAATGATTTTATTATACATTTTTTATCCTCCTACTTATTTATTCGTAGGAAAGATGATAAAACGATGAAAAAGGAGAAAAATAGATGAAAAATATCCTTACCTCAAAGTTGCAAGCCACCCAAGCTTATACCAATCAGGAGCTAGTCTGGTTGCTGGAAAACATCGGTCATCCAGATCCTGCTATACGCAACGATCTGGTTTATACTAGTTTTTGCCACATCTTTCTAAATGGTTTGATTACAAGAGAACAAGCACAGTCGCTACTGCAATTCTCTCAAGAAACCAATCCCCTTTCCCTAGAAAGCTCCACACTAAAACGAAGTTTTACTTGCTTGCTTTACTGTCTTCTGCTGTCTGTTGACAATGACCAAGATTCTGAGTACTCTGCATTTTTAAGCACTGACGACCGCGAACTGCTTTTCCAACAGGCCTTGAATTATTTGACGATTGAAAATGACTGGTCTGGCTACGATGAAAAACTCGGCTGGATCCATACCGCTGCCCACGGAGCAGATTTTCTTCTGGCTGCAAGCTGTCATGAGCAATTTCCCAATGATAAAACCGAAGAAGTCTGGCAGGCTATTGTCACTTGTCTAAAGAAACAAAAGCAAGTTTTCTCCGCTGGTGAAGAAATCCGTCTGGCACAAATCCCTGTCTACCTCCTGCTGAATGAAAAAGTGTCAAGCCAGGAGCTGGCAGAATGGATTAACAAGCTAGACTTTCCCAACCAAGAACCTCTGGACTACTTCCGGTGGCTCAACCTCCAGCATTTCCTGTCCAGTCTCTACTTCCAACTCAATTCACATCAGACTTTGACAGCGGAACTCCAACAAGCTATTGAAGGAAAAATTGAAACAGCATAAAAGAATTGGCCATCTGACCAATTCTTCTTTTTCTATCCCTTCCAGTGTTTTACTGGATCAAAGGCTTCTCCGACCACTGCGGAGTCGTCCAATTCAATAATACCACGGACTTGTGGTGCGTTTGGCAGAGCCAATTCACGCGGACTGCACATCATACCAAAGCTATCTTCACCACGCAACTTCCCTGGGAAAATCAGGCTACCGCTCGGCATCATTGCCCCCGGAAGAGCTACAATGGTTTTCAAACCTTGGGCAGCATTTGGGGCACCAGCTACGATTTGCACTGTTTTACCACCGACATTGACCTGACAGATATTGAGGTGGTCGCTGTCTGGATGAGGAACCAATTCCACAATCTGACCGACTACGAACTTTGGAGCATTGTCGTTAACCAAGCTTTCAGTAAAACCTTCTTTTGCCAATTCTACATTCAAGGTCGCAACTTGCTCGTCTGTCAGGAAAACCTGACCATTTCCGGCAATCTCAATCAAACTTGATGCTTCAAAGATATTCCAAGCCACTGTTTTTCCTGTTTCCTCTAGGAAAACACGCGCCACTTGACCCTTGCGTTCAAACTGGACAGCTTGTCCCTTGTCCTCAGCAACAATCACCATCAGAACATCGCCGACGTGTTCCTTATTATATGTAAAAATCATTTCTTTTTCATTTCTCCTTTATGCAAATAGACCGGTCAAGCCTTTCCAAAGATTTTCAAAGAAGGCACCGATTTTTTCTAAAATCCCTGAATCTTGTAGATTCTTATAGGCTTCTGAAATTTGTTGCTCCGCCTGTTGTTTGAACTGGTTGAGCTGGGCAGCAACCTCAGCCGAATCAATGGCAGAGGTTTCCTGATAAGCTTTGGCAAAGGTAACCAATTTTGAAACTTCATCTGCTGTGATGACATTTTCCAAACCGTTATTGGCCAAGACATCGTTAATAATAGTATTGATGTCTGATTCAGAAGCTACCTGACCATTGGACTTTTTGTAGTCGGCAAGAGCTGTCTTGATTTCCGCTACCGCCTTATCCAAGGCTGAACTATCAAAATTGGAGTCACCTGTATGAGCCGTCGCTACTTCATTGACTGTCTCTAGCTCTTGTTGAGCTACTTCGGTTCGAGCTGTATCAACTGTTTCACCATTGGCCGCGAGAGCCTTGTAAACACCTGTCAGGGCAGACTCCCCCGTTACCTGAATCGGAGAAGCTACATCAATCAAGACATCCGTCGCACCAGCTGTAATAGCCGCATTGGCATACTGCGTCTCGGTAATCAAGGTGATGTTCTGCGGCGTCTTAATATCCACCACAACCCCTTTTCCAGCATCCTGCTTTTGCACCAAGATAGATGAATAGAGGGAGGCTGTGTCCGCTCCAGATGTACCTAAATATTGGTCCATATCCGTGCCAACAACCACCTGACGACTGACATTATTAACATCCGAAATACCAAATAGATTGTTAACCTCTGTCGCCTGCGCATCTGACAAACCGCCACCGTAGACCAGGGTTGGCTTGCCCCATTTTTCATTGATAATATCCGTCTGAATCTCCGCTTGCACCAAAGGAGCAAGACTCAAACTCAACCCCAGCACCACAGGCGCTAGAAGGATTCTTCCTAGTGATTTCTTCATGTTCTTTCCTTTCTTTTGGACATAGCAGAGCTTCTCTGCTAATTTATCTACCCAGTCCAGATAAGAAGTTCATGATTTCTTCCTTGGTCTTGCGATTCTTATCGACAAAACGACCGATTTCCTTACCATTTTCCAAAACAACCAGACTTGGAATGCCTAAAATAGCCCATTCCTGCGCCAAAGGCATAAAGTCATCTCGATCCAGTTGCACAAAACGGAAATCTGGAAAAGCCTCTTCGATAGCTGGCAAATGCGGTTTGATATAGTGGCAATCTCCACACCAAGTCGTCACAAATAGAAAAACAGTTGACTTGCCATCTTCAATCAAGGCAGCTACTTCTTCAAGATTTGTTGGAAAAATCATCTTTCTTCCTCCCTGTATTGAATAGAACCTTGGGTATTTTCAAATAGAAATACCTGTCCTGCCTCCATCACAACCCCTCCGATGAGAGTTGTCTGCGTAGAAGCTGTTTCATCCACATAGACCGTGGCAATCTCTCCTAAATCAGCGAAAAAGTCACGCACCTCCTGCAAGGCCTGTGCTTTTTTACGGTCTTCTTGGATTTTACGGTAAAATTGAGCACTAGCGGTGAGCACACCTGCCCCCAATAAGCCTGCTAGCAAGGCTGTCTTTTTCTTTTTCATGTTGACTATTTTATCATATTTCCTCGGAATTTTCCCAAAAATGCCATTGGACTTGTGACAGCTGAGACAAACTCTCCACAAACATATGAAAACGATTCAGTTTTCAGAAAGCATGATTTCATCATGTGTTTATTGTTTATTTTCCCATATTTTCAAGACAAGTCTAGCTCTTCGTGATAAAATAGTAGTAATCATGTCATGGAGGAAGAAGTATGACTCTTTTTGAAAAAATTAAAGAAGTTACAGAATTGCAAAGCTTACCGGGATTTGAAGGACAGGTTCGCAACCACATCCGCCAAAAAATCACACCGCATGTGGACCGCATTGAAACAGATGGACTAGGTGGAATTTTTGGCATCAAGGATACGGCTGTTGAAAACGCACCTCGTATCCTTGTAGCCGCTCATATGGATGAAGTCGGCTTTATGATTAGCCAAATCAAGCCAGACGGTACTTTCCGTGTTGTCGAGCTGGGAGGCTGGAACCCTTTGGTCGTATCAAGTCAAGCCTTCACGCTTCAACTACAGGACGGTCGGACCATTCCTGCCATTTCAGGTTCAGTGCCTCCCCATCTTTCTCGTGGGGCTAACGCTCCCGGCATGCCTGCCATTGCTGATATTATTTTCGATGCTGGTTTTGCCAATTATGACGAAGCTTGGACGTTCGGCGTTCGTCCGGGGGATGTCCTGGTACCCAAAAACGAAACCATTCTAACAGCCAACGGAAAAAATGTTATTTCTAAGGCTTGGGACAACCGCTTCGGTGTCCTTATGGTGACTGAGTTGTTGGAAAGCCTATCCGGTCAATCTTTGCCAAATCAGTTGATTGCTGGGGCAAATGTGCAAGAAGAAGTCGGCCTACGTGGAGCTCATGCTTCTACAACCAAGTTCAATCCAGATATTTTCCTTGCTGTTGATTGCTCGCCAGCAGGCGATATTTATGGCGACCAAGGAAAAATTGGTGACGGAACCCTGCTTCGTTTCTACGACCCAGGTCATATCATGTTAAAAAACATGAAAGACTTCCTCCTCACAACTGCTGAAGAGGCTGGGGTGAAATTTCAATACTACTGCGGTAAAGGTGGAACAGATGCTGGTGCAGCTCACTTGAAAAACCATGGTGTTCCATCAACAACTATCGGTGTCTGCGCTCGCTACATCCATTCACACCAAACCCTCTACAGCATGGATGACTTCTTAGAGGCCCAAGCCTTCTTGCAAGCCATCGTTAAAAAGCTAGACCGCTCAACGGTTGATTTGATTAAAAATTATTAAAATAAAAGACTTTGCTAGGTAGAATGCCCGGCAAAGCCTTTTTTCTATAAAATTTCCTCTAAAATGTACTTCCTCACATAGGTAATGAAATAAAGCGAGCCTGTAATCAGGTAAAGTTTTTGGGGATTGTCCAAGTCCGCCTGCTCCAACCACTCCTGATAGGTCTGAACTCGTTCATAGCCTGACGGATAATCTTCTAACTGTACCGCTCTGAAATCGTCAAAAGTTGTCACGCTAACAGGTCCAAATTGGCTAAGCTGGGACAACATCTGGTCCACTGGCTTAGTATTGATAGCTGCAAAGAGGATTTCAATATCCCTGTCCGCGTACTTTTCTTCCAAGAGTTGTGTCAGGACGGCGATGCTTTCATTATTGTGGGCTCCGTCAATCATGAGCCTTGGTTGTATCAATTCTAAGCGGCCCGGCCAGATGGCTTGGGACAAGCCCTGGCTGATGGTTTCATTGGTAATCTTTGGAAAATGAGGTCTGATGAGCTGAGCTGTGGTCACTGCCAAGGCTGCGTTGACCTCTTGGTGACGCCCCTGCATCTGTAGCCTCAAATCCTCAACACGGCCGAAGGGGCTTGAAACCGCAAAGCCTGCTCTGCTATTTTCCAAAAGAATCTCCCGCTCCACCGCATAGGTCGGACTCTGAAGCTGATGGGCGTACTCCTCAAATACTGCCACCACTTCTGGCTGGTCGGTCGCATAGAGGAGGGGAACTCGCTCACGCAAGACAGCAACCTTGTGACGGGCTATGGCAGCATGAGTCTCTCCCAAAAAAGCTTGATGGTCCAAACCGATAGAAGGACAAACTACCGCTAGAGGATTAAGGACATTGGTCGCATCCTGCAAACCACCCATACCTGCCTCCACCAAAAGAATATCGGGACGCTGGTAGTAGGCAAAGTAGACAAACATAGCCACTACTACAATCTCAAACTCTGAGATGGCATCCAGTCCAGCCGCCTGGTCCAAGTCCTCAATCAAGGGTTGCAAGTCTGTCACAATCCTCGCAAAATCTTCCTCCGAAATCATCTCCTGCTCAAAGACAATCTGCTCTCGAAAATCAATGATGGACGGCGATGTAAAGCGACCGACGGTGTACCCCGAAGACCGTAAGATAGACTGTAAGGCATTGAGGGTCGAACCCTTTCCATTTGTTCCAACAAAGTGAATAGTCGGCACTTGAAGCTGGGGATTGTCCAAGCGTTCCAAGAGCCAGTTGACACGCGCAACGCCATTTTCTAAATCTGATGCAGGGCGATTCGATAGCCACTGACGAGTTTCTTGATAATCCATGATTCCCTCTCTACAAAAGCAGCAACAGGGGGATGACCTGTTGCTCGATACTGTTTTATTTAATACCCATTAACTTGGCCAATTCAGGTATTTTTTGTAAACTTGGCAAGACAAGCATGGTCACGACAATGCGTAACGGAATTTCAAAAATAGCCTTAATCAAACGACTGCTATACAAGGCAATCCAAGGAGTTCCAAAATGGAAATGGAGGGCAATCGGTGTCATGATAAAGGAAATCACAACCTGAATCAAGACAACTACACCAGCCACATAGAGCCAATCAGCTTTGTTTTTAATATTCAGCGGCTTCTGATAAAAGAACCAGCCGTAGATAAAAGCCGATACCGCCTCAATCAAAATCCAAGTGAAGAGAACAGTTTGCCCGCTAAACAAGACAAAGACTGGGTCTGAAATAGCCGCAAAGACAGCCGCCCAAACTGGACCAGCAATAGCTCCCAAAATAGTATTGGGAATGAAGGTAAACTGGACCTGCAAGGTTTCCGAAATCCGAATGGAGAAATAGTTCTCCACAACCATAACCAAGGCAAGGGTCATCGCAATAGCAGTCAACAACTGCACCGTTAGTTTTGGAATCTTCTTTTCCATAAAAAATGCTCCTTTTTCAAAAAAATGGAGCTGTCGTTTGTATTCGACAGCGGATGCAATGGTTTACCGCGCTACTCTCAGCCAGACCCCAATGTTCCTACTCTAGGAGACATCAGATACAAGCAAAGATCAGCTTCGTTATGTGGCAACATCCCATCCACATACACTTGACGCAAACCATCTACTCTGTGCAAATTTCTTTGCCAGTCTATTGTATCACACACTATATATTTTGACCACTTGCTAAAAACTATACCTTTCTAAAGGTATAAACTATAAGAGAAACTGGCAGTCTCCGACTGCCAGTTAGTTTTTCTTATTTCAAACGTTCAACTTCACGCGCAATAACCAATTCTTCATCCGTTGGAATAACCAAGACACGAACTTTTGATTCTGGCTTTGAAATGTCACCATTCGCACCACGAACATTCTTAGCTGGGTCTATTTCGACACCGAACCAAGACAAACCTTCTACTACGTCATTGCGCATAAGCGGTGCATTCTCACCCATACCTGCCGTGAAGACAATAGCATCCGCACCATTCAGAACCGCAAAGTATTGACCAATGAATTTCTTGATGCGATCAATAAAGATATTATAAGCCAAAACAGCATCTGGGTTCTTAGCTTCCAAACCTGATTCAATGTCACGCATATCGCTTGAATAACCCGATACGCCAAGCAAACCTGATTGTTTATTCAGCATGTTAACAACATCCGCAGCATCCTTTAACTCATCAACATTTGCAATCAAGTAAGGAATAATCGCTGGATCAATATCTCCCGAACGAGTACCCATCATTGGACCAGCTAGAGGAGTGAAGCCCATAGAAGTGTCAACTGATTGACCGTGGTAGTTGGCAGTAATAGATACACCATTTCCGATGTGAGCCGTAATCAATTTTAATTCCTCAAGCGGACGTCCCAATACTTTTGCTGCCTCATGCGCTACATAATAGTGGCTAGTTCCGTGAGCTCCGTACTTACGAACCTTGTGGTCGGTATAGTACTTTTGTGGAATCGGATAAAGATAGGCATGCTTTGGCATCGTAGTGTGAAAGGCTGTATCAAAAACAGCTACATTCAAAACTTCTGGTAGTACTTCCTCAAATGCACGCATTGCTGCTACGTGAGCAGGGTTATGAAGCGGTGCCAAAGCACTTAGTTCTTCAATTTGCTCAACCTCTTTTGGTCCAATAACAGCTGATTCTTTGAAAATCTCTCCACCTGCAACAACACGGTGTCCGATACCAGTAATTTCCTCGTAAGCAGCGATGATGTTGTGTTTAAGCAAGTCTTCTAGGAGAATCTTAACCGCAACCGTATGATTAGGAATATCTAAAACTTCACTTTCTTTCTTTCCATCATACTTAACTGTTGAGATGGAATCATTCAAACCGATGCGCTCAATAATCCCTGCTGCTAGTACTGTTTCTTCTGGCATTTGATAAAGTTGCCATTTTAGACTTGAACTACCTGCATTAATTGCAATTGTTTTTGACATATCTTACCTCTTTTAAAGCGTTTTCCTAACTAGTATAACAGATTTTCACTTAAATTGCATTCTCTTGCTTCCAATTTTTGAAATTGAGCATGAACTTCTGAATAGCTTCTGGTTCTTGAAGACTTTGTAAGGGATAAACAAACGGCGCCAACGGTCTTGCAGCTTTCTTTTGCAAGACAAAAATAGACTTGGCCATAGCAGCCTTCCCAAAGAGATTTGGTGGCAGGGCAATCATGGCAACGATATTGGCTTGCTCCTGTAACCAGCCTTTCAGTAAATCGCTTTGCGGACTAGTCAACAAATCATTTGGAGCCAAGAGAATAGCGAATCCATCCTTTTCCAGATATTTGAGGGACTGTTCCATGAGTAAATGATGGGCGTAGGTATGTTCATTTGGGCTGGCAACCTGATAACGGCTGGCAATCTGGTCATCTGGATAGTAGCCAATAGGCAAATCTCCCAAAATCACTTGACTTTCCTTCAAAATCTGCGGACGTACCGCATCTCCCTGAGCAAAAGAAATATCTGCCTGCATGACATCCGCAATACTTGCCGACAAATCAATCAAGAGGTCGTCCACTTCAATCCCCAAGTAATCTAATTCTTTCTGGCTGGCGTTGAGAATGGTCTGAGCTAGATTGCCTGTCCCCGAACCAATTTCCAGAACCGTCACCTTGGAAGTAGATACTAGTTGGTCCACTAGAAAAGATAGGATAAATCCGATAGAGTCTGGTGTGAACTGGTGATTATACTGCATGGGTTCAGTCTGATTGGCCTTGATGAGCAGGAATTGGAAGGCACGACGCCATTCTTCCTTGGTTAAATCTAGTTGTTTCAAGGTCTTGTTATTATTGACAACAAGATCTGTCTCATGCTGACCAGCTACGTAAGCAGCATTTTGCTCAATCATGGCATCGTAGATATTGGTGCCTAGCTGGTTTTGGATAGTCTGTACGTTTTCTAATAGCAGGTCGTAAGCCTGTTCGATCTTTTCAAAATTCATACTCTTATCTTATCAAAAATTCACCAACTTTGCACCAAAAAGAGAGCGACTAGCCACTCCCCTCGGGTACTATTTTAACCGGAAATTGATAGGTATACAGACCATCACTTGTTAACTCAACTGCAACCAATAGTTGGTCACCTTTAAGTTGATAACGAGCCTGTCCCTCTTGAAAGGAGACCCTTCCTCCATCCTCCTTCTGCTTAGAACCTGTGGTTAAATTTGCTTCCTTTTCATTCACTACCGCTCCTGTAACTATTTTTTCTACTTGGAGGTCCTGCTCGACTTTGTCCAAGACCATCTGAGCCATGATGTAGGCCGTCGCTTCTTGCCTTACCACCTGAACCAAGCGACTCTCAGCTTCTTGGCGGTGGAGATAAAACTGAAGCAAAAGACTAAAAACCGCCAGCATCAAAAGGGCATAGAGCAGGATGCCCGCCTTAACTTTTTTCTTTAAAAGCATAGATAAAGGTCCGCTCCTCTCCGTTTTTAAAACTAAAGTCGATGCGCACCAGCTGGTTTTCTTGGGAAATAGCTGCGCTGTCCACCTGATAGAGCATGGGCTGGTAGCCCTGTCCCCTGTCATTTGTTTTCCGAAAATCATCCGACCGTGACTTACCAAAGGCCAAAGCCTGACCACCCTTATCAACATAGACCTTGCCATTTTCAACCTTGACCAAGTCAGCCTGATCCCACTCCGACCGCAATTGACTAGAGAAGACCAACCATTCCTTTTGAACGGTCTGACCTTGATAATGCGCTTCTTGGACCAGCAGTTTTGACAAGCCTTCAAAGACCAGAAGACTACCTGAAAGAATGACTAAGGCTACCAAGCATTCCAAGAGAGTAAAAGCAGGAATTTTACTTTTTAACAACCGATAAAACCTCCTTTCCCTCGTGGAAAACAATGATCTTATCCGCTGTTCGTTGAACCTGAACTGTAACACCGTTTAAGGCTAAGTTATCTTGCTCGGTCTGAACAGCCATCTGTGCTAGATTGAGAACCTCCTGTTGTTCCAATTCCCAAGCCTGTCGCCTACGACCTGCATCCACAGCTGATAAAATCAAACTGCAAATGGTCACTAGGGTCGCAAGGGCAACCAGACTTTCTAGCAAAATATAAGCCTTATTCTTCTGTTTTCTTATAGCGACCACTCCCTATATATAATTGATACGTGACTGTCTTTCGACTAAGCCGAAAACGAATCTTGGCCAGAGAAGAATTTCCACCATTTTCTTCAAATGTGATGGTCTTCCCTTCCAATACTTCTACATTTCTGGGTACCTGTACAGCCTGATAACCATTGGTAACCTCCTGTCCACCGATAGCTAGACTCACTGTTTGGTGGGAACTAGCTGCCAGTTTCTGACTGTCTTTATAGATGCCCTCAAATTCCCAGAGAAAAATCTCTTCTTGAACAGACTGAAAGGCCGTTTGCACCGTTCCTGATAAAGAAACAGCTAAAAAACTGACAACAAACAAGGTCAGCAGACTTTCAAACAGGGTGAAGGCCTTATTTTTTCGCCGTAGCATACTGCTCCGCTTGTTTTGGCGTAATATAACCAGCCTTTTGCAAGTCCTCCACCGTTGCTTCCTTATCATATTCCAATTCATAGAGCTCCATCTGACTCTCCACTACTTTGACAACCGCAGCATCCCCCTTCTTCTGAATAGCATCCTTCTGCTTGCTCAAATTTGGCACAAAGAGGAGCAAGAGCAGGCTGATAATTCCCAAAACGACTAACATTTCCACCAGAGTGAACCCTTTTACCTTCATTTCAATTAATTTTTTCATTTTACAACTCCATATTTTGATAAATCGGCAGCAACATGGCTGCGTAGATGAGAACGACCATTAAGGCCACAAAGAGAAAGACCAGCGGTTGAATCAGCTGCATGGCTCTATTGACCCGAGAGAAAAAGTCCTCCCAGCACTCGGCTGCATAGACTGTCAACTCGCCACCCAACTTGGACTTGACCTGACCATACTCGACAATCAAACTCAGCTCCCGCTTAAAAAAGGCATAGGTCTTAATGTGTTCGTGAAAACTCTGACCATTGGAAAGCGACTGCTCCAGGTCCTGTCCAATCTCTCGAAAGAGCTGCGATTGCTGCTCCTGCATCAAACCCACAATCTGCGGCAGGTCCAAGCCTTGCCCAATCAAACTCCCCCACTCCCTGGCGTAATAGGCCGTCAGATAGGTTTGGATGAGTTTTCCGAAAAATGGCAGAGCTGCTAAGCAGGAAAAGACCCTGATTTTGTTGGTTTTGCGAAACCAAACAAGACCAGCCAAGACCGCCACCAAACTAAGTCCACAGAGGGATAAAAAGATGGTCGGCAAATGGTTAATTAGCATAGTCGCTGCATTGCCTTCCTCCAACTGGGGCAGAAGGTAATTTTTCAAACCCAGCATAATCAAGAGCAGAAAACCTAGTAAGATAATCGGATAGGTCGCCACCTCAATCAGTTTTTTACGAACCTTGCTGACATTTTTCAAATAGGACTGGATATGGCTCAAACTCAGGCTGGTATTGCCATGAACTTCTGCCAGTGCCACCTGCGTGACCACCGCATCTGAAAACCGCAAATCTGCCAGCAAACTTGAAAAGGGTTTGCCTGCTAACAGCCCGTCTGACAAGACCTGGGTATAGGGATCTGCCAGAAGCTGACTGCGTTTGAGGAAATCAACAATTTCCCCCAAATGAAAACCACTAGCAAAAAGATTATTGAAAAGCTCAATGACCTTACGCTGGCGATCCAAAGGCAATTTTTTCTGTTTCTGCCTGCCGAAGACTGATATGTCCTGCTGCAAAAAGGCGATCAATTTGCGCATTCCACTGGTCTGCGGAATGGTTTTGGTAATTTCCCTTTGCAAAATCTACTACACCTCCTCCCCCAATCAAACGTTGATAGGCAATGCCTTGAAGGGCATTATTTAACTCCTCAGGGCTGACACCTAGTTCTAACATACGGGCATAGACTCCTGAAATAGACCTTGCATGAACTGTTGAGAAAACGGTAGCTCCCGTCAGACTGGCTCGAATGACTGCTCGAGCGGTTTCCGCATCCCGAATCTCTCCGATGATGAGCAAGTCTGGTCGATGGCGGAGGGACAGTTTGATCAGATTGTCGTAGGTGGCTCCGATGGCTTCATTGAGCTGGAGTTGCAGCATGTCCTCCTGTTTGATTTCGACAGGATCCTCGATGGTCAAAATCTGCTTGTCTGGGAATTTCAGCCTGGCAAGATGGTACATAAGTGTGGTCTTACCAGAGCCGACTGGACCCGAAAAAAGGTAGAGCCCTCGTCCCTTGATTTCTTCTGCAAGTCGCTCGGCCGCCTCAAACCAGAACTTGAGTTCCTTGTCATTGTCATAGAGCAGGCGGATAACCAAACTTTCCTTACCACGATAATCACCGACAGTTGATAAGCGAAGTGAAATCTCTCCGCTACCATAATCATAGTCACAGGAACCCTGCTGGCTACGGCGTTTTTCACCAACATTTAAACCTGCTAAAAACTTGAAATGGCTGATAATGGCTGTCACTTCCTCTTCAGCCACGTCTTGCACAAACTCCCGTTCATCCATGATGCGATGATAGACTTGATAGCCCTGACCACGAGGAACCAGATAAATATCACTGACCCTATCTGCCACTGCCTCTTCAATCATCTTTCTTGCTTTTTCTTGAATCATACAACCTCCTTACCCTATCAATTCGTAAGGAAACTTGATTTTCCATACTTTTTTGTTAAAATAATAAAAAAGCTTGGAGGTTCCTATGAAAAAATTAAAAAAAGACGACCACATACGCGTAGTCAGTCCCTCTTCATCTATTGAAAGAATCGGTGGTTTTGAGGCCAATCTTACCGCCAAGGAAAAATTAGAAGACCTGGGCTTCAAACTCACTTTCTCAGAACATTATTTTGAAAACGATATTTTTGATTCGGCTCCGATTGCCAGTCGTGTTGCGGACTTGGAAGTAGCCTTTGCGGATGAGTCGGTCGATGCCATTCTGACAACCATTGGCGGTGTCAACTGCAACGAACTGCTGCCTTATCTGGATTTTGACCTAATCGCCCGCCATCCGAAAATTTTCTGCGGTTATTCGGATACGACCGCCCTGCTCAATGCCATTTACGCCAAGACAGGCATGCAAACCTACATGGGTCCAGCTTATTCAAGCTTTAAAATGGTGCAAGCCCAAGAGTATCAAACAGAAGCCTGGCTCAAGGCCGTGACACAAGATTCCTATGACCTGATTCCGAGTCCTGAATGGTCTAGCGACGCCTGGTACCTACCAGACGCCCCTCGCACCTTTTACCCAACAGAATGGAAAGTATATAATCCAGGCCAGGCCTCTGGTATTGCCATCGGCGGAAACATCTCAACCCTCAATCTACTGACTGGGACAGAGTTTGCTCCCAGACCAGACAAATATATTCTATTTTTAGAAGAGGCGGAAGACGACGATTATCTCATTATCGCTCGTCATTTGACAGCTCTTCTACAAGCCTATCCAAATCCCCAAGCCCTTGTCTTCGGTCGTTTTCCTAAGGAGACCAAGATGACCCAGGAGATTTTCTTGGCGATTTTGGACAAGCACCCTATTCTCAAAAAAGTTCCTGTTCTCTACGATTTGGACTTTGCCCATACCCAGCCTCTGTTTACCATTACCATCGGTGGTCAAGTGGAGCTCGACACCGAAGCCTTTTCTATCAGATTCAGCTAAAAAGGATTGCTCACTATGGCAATCCTTTTATGAATCATAGTTGACACATTTTCCTTGTCTTAGCTTGCAAGGGCGAACTCGCGGTTGTTGCACCGGTTTAGTAGCAAACCCTGCAGGTAAATTTTCTCTCGCTTCTACCAACATCAGCGAATGATACCGCTGCAAATATTCATCGCATTCCTCACACCAATGCTGGTCTGATTCATCCCAAAAAGCCACCATCGTTCCATTCTTACTTTTCTTCATTGGAAAATCCTCTGATAGCCGTACCCACTCTTTTTGAAAGGCATTCAGTGCATCCTCATAGCGATCAAAAGCTGCCCTACTGGTAACATCCTCTTCCCAACCATCTAAGAACCACCAGGGTTCAAAATCTCCATACATTTTAATAACTTGATACATAATATTACTTCCTTTTTCGTACACATTATATCGAAATTGTATGATTTAAGAAAACATTCTGCTTGTTAATTCCTTATCAAGTCATATATATGTTTCTTTCCGAATATCAAAAAGCACATCCCTCAAAGAGAGATGTGCCATCTTAATTTACTCAGTTACTGCAGCAAGTTCTGCTTCTGCTGCAAGTTCTTCAGCGACTGTGTCTTCAATGATTTCAACTTCATTGATGGCTTGTGGTTCTAGATTACGGTAGCGGGCCATACCTGTACCTGCTGGGATAATCTTACCGATAATAACATTCTCTTTAAGACCGAGAAGGTTATCGCGTTTACCACGAATGGCTGCATCTGTAAGAACGCGAGTTGTTTCTTGGAAGGATGCGGCAGACAAGAATGAGTTGGTTTCAAGGGACGCTTTTGTGATACCCATAAGAACTGGACGAGCTGTTGCCGGAATACCACCAGCGATAACCACTTCCGCATTGGCATCTGTAAAGTCGGTAATATCCATGAGGGTACCCATGAGAAGATCTGTATCTCCTGGATCCATGACACGAACTTTACGAAGCATTTGGCGAACCATTACCTCGATGTGCTTGTCGCCGATTTCTACACCCTGGCTACGGTAAACTTTTTGAACTTCAGAAAGAAGGTAAGTTTCAACCGCCAAGACATCACGGACTTCAAGCAAGCGTTTTGGTTGGATAGAACCTTCGGTAAGGGCTGCTCCACGCGCAACTTGGTCACCAACTTCAACCTTCATACGGGCTGTAAATGGAACCACATATTCGCCTTCGCCAGTTTTACCTTTAACAAAGACTTTCTTGGTACGAGTAGAAGCATCTTCTTCAATAGCGATAACTTCACCTTTAACCTCAGTGATAACCGCTTCCCCTTTCGGATTACGGGCTTCAAAGATCTCTTGGACACGAGGAAGACCCTGCGTAATATCGCTGTTTGAGGCTACACCACCCGTGTGGAAGGTACGCATCGTAAGCTGTGTACCAGGTTCACCGATAGATTGAGCTGCAATCGTACCGACTGCTTCACCCACTTCAACCGCATCACCTGTTGCCAAGTTGATACCGTAACAATGACGGCAGACACCGTGACGAGTGTTACATGTAAATACGCTACGGATGGTTACTTGTTCAACACCTGCATTGACAATTTCACGGGCAATATCTTCCGTAATCAATTGGTTTGGACCAATGATAACGGCACCTGTTTCAGGATGTTTAACAGTTTTCTTAGTGTAACGACCTTGCAAACGCTCTTCAAGTGGCTCAATCATTTCCTTGCCATCTGTGATAGAACGGATGTCAAGACCACGGTCTGTTCCACAGTCGTCTTCACGGATAATAACGTCTTGGGCAACGTCAACCAAACGACGAGTCAAGTAACCTGAGTCGGCTGTCTTCAAGGCCGTATCCGTCATACCCTTACGGGCACCGTGAGTTGAGAAGAACATTTCCAATACAGAAAGACCTTCTCGGAAGTTAGACAAGATAGGCAATTCCATGATACGTCCGTTAGGAGCTGACATCAGACCACGCATACCGGCCAACTGGGAGAAGTTGGAAATGTTACCACGGGCACCGGAGTCCATCATCATAACGATTGGGTTCTTCGGATCTTGTTTTTCAACCAGACGTTTTTCCAATTTTTCCTTAGCTGAACGCCATTCATCTGTAACAGCTGCATAACGCTCATCGTCAGTAATCATACCACGACGGAATTGTTTCTTGATTTGTTCTACACGTTCGTGAGATTCTTCAATGATTTCAGCCTTGTTGTCGATGACCGGAATATCAGCAATACCCACTGTCAAACCAGCGAGTGTTGAGTGATAATAACCCAAGTCTTTCAAACGGTCAAGCAGGGCTGATGTTTCAGTTGTACGGAAACGCTTGAAGATTTCAGCGATGATGTTTCCAAGATTTTTCTTCTTGAATGGTTGGTTGATTGGCAATTCTGCAATAGCAGCCTTGATATCTGATCCTGGTTCCAAGAAGTATTTATCAGGGGTTCCTTCTGTCAAGTTAGCATTGTTTGGCTCTTGCAAGTATGGAAGACCTTCTGGCATAATCGCGTTGAACAAGATTTTTCCGACAGTTGTCATCATGACCTTGTGTTTTTGGTTGTCTTTCCAAGGTTTATCAAGGCTATCTGTTGCGATACCAACACGAGTATGCAAGTGAACATAGCCATTGCGGTAAGCCATAACAGCCTCATCCGCATCCTTGAAGACCATACCTTCACCTTCACGACCAGCATCTTCCATGGTCAAGTAGTAGTTACCCAAAACCATATCCTGAGATGGTGTTACGACTGGTTTACCATCTTTAGGGTTAAGGATGTGTTCTGCCGCAAGCATAAGGATACGTGCTTCTGCTTGTGCTTCTTCTGACAATGGAACGTGAATCGCCATCTGGTCACCGTCAAAGTCGGCATTGTAGGCTTCACAGACAAGCGGGTGCAAACGAAGGGCTTTACCGTCGATCAGAACTGGCTCAAAAGCCTGGATACCCAAACGGTGAAGGGTAGGTGCGCGGTTCAAAAGAACTGGGTGTTCTTTGATCACTTCTTCCAAAATATCCCAGATACGATCATCTCCACGTTCAATCAAACGTTTTGCCGCTTTTACGTTGCCAGCAATATCACGGGCAACGATTTCGCGCATAACAAACGGTTTGAAGAGCTCGATTGCCATTTCACGTGGCACACCACATTGGTACATTTTTAGCGTTGGACCAACGGCGATAACGGAACGTCCTGAGAAGTCAACACGCTTACCAAGCAAGTTTTGACGGAAACGTCCTTGCTTACCTTTAAGCATGTGGCTGAGTGATTTAAGCGGACGGCTACCTGGTCCTGTGATTGGACGACCACGGCGACCGTTGTCAATCAAAGCATCCACAGCTTCTTGGAGCATACGTTTTTCGTTTTGTACGATAATTCCTGGAGCATTAAGTTCCAAGAGACGAGCCAAACGGTTGTTACGGTTGATAACACGGCGGTAGAGTTCGTTCAAGTCAGATGCGGCAAAACGGCCACCATCCAACTGAACCATCGGACGCAAATCTGGTGGAATAACTGGAAGGATGTTGAGAATCATCCACTCAGGCTTGTTACCAGATTTATAGAAGGCATCCAATACATCCAAGCGACGCACTGCTTTAATGCGTTTTTGACCAGAAGCTGTTTTCAATTCTTCTTTCAAAGCTGCGATTTCTTTTGGAAGATCGACTTGTTTCAAGAGGTCTTGAATGGCTTCTGCACCCATTTTAGCAACGAATGAACCATAACCATATTCACGCAAACGCTCACGGTACTCGCGCTCAGTCATGATTGACTTGTGCTCAAGCGGTGTATCTTTCGGATCGATCACCACGTAAGCTGCGAAGTAGATAACTTCTTCCAAGGCACGTGGGCTCATATCCAAGGTCAAGCCCATACGACTTGGAATCCCTTTGAAATACCAAATGTGTGAAATTGGTGCTTTCAACTCAATGTGTCCCATACGTTCACGACGTACTTTTGCACGAGTTACTTCAACACCACAGCGGTCACAAGTAATCCCTTTATAACGGATACGCTTGTATTTACCACATGAACACTCCCAGTCTTTTGTTGGACCAAAGATGACTTCATCAAAGAGTCCATCACGTTCTGGTTTAAGTGTCCGATAGTTGATTGTTTCAGGTTTTTTAACCTCACCGTAAGACCATGAACGAACCTTACTTGGTGAAGCTAACGTGATTTGCATACTTTTAAATCGATTTACGTCAACCACTAATAATCCCTTTCTTTTCTTGTGAGAGGCTGGATTCCCAGACCTCAAATTCTTGAACAATAATCAGCAGAATGGATAGCTGGTAAGCTATTCCTCTATAAATCAGACGGTGGAAGATCGTTGGTCCTTATCTCTTTCAGTTCTGAGATTTGGACCAACTTGTTCCATCCATTCTCATTATTCTTTGCCTTCTGCTTCTTCTGCTGCAAAGGCTGCGGCTGCATCAGCTGCGGCTTTTGCACGTGCTTTTTCAAGATCATCTACGTGGATGATGTCATCATCTTCACCTTCATCAAGGTCACGCAATTCTACTTCATTGTTGTCTTCATCAAGGACACGCATATCCAAACCAAGTGATTGCAATTCTTTGACAAGAACGCGGAATGATTCTGGAACACCTGGTTTTGGAATTGGTTTACCTTTGGTGATGGCTTCATAGGCTTTAAGACGGCCTGTCACATCATCTGACTTGTAGGTCAAGATTTCTTGAAGGACGTTAGAAGCACCGTAGGCTTCAAGGGCCCAAACCTCCATCTCACCGAAACGCTGACCACCAAACTGAGCCTTACCTCCGAGTGGCTGTTGGGTAACGAGTGAGTATGGTCCGACTGAGCGGGCGTGAAGTTTGTCATCAACCATGTGGTGAAGCTTGATCATGTACATGACACCGACAGATACACGGTTGTCAAATGGCTCACCTGTACGTCCATCGTAAAGAATGGTTTTGGCATCTGAATCCATACCTGCTTCTTTAACAGTTGACCAGAGGTCTTCTGAACTTGCACCATCGAAAACTGGTGTTGCGATATGAATGCCCAAGTTGCGAGCCGCCATACCCAAGTGAAGTTCCATAACCTGACCGATGTTCATACGTGATGGCACCCCGAGTGGGTTCAACATGATGTCAACTGGTGTTCCGTCTGGAAGGTATGGCATATCCTCAACAGGTACAATACGTGAAACGACACCCTTGTTACCGTGACGACCGGCCATCTTATCTCCGACCTTGATCTTACGTTTTTGAGCGATGTAAACACGAACCAACATGTTAACACCTGATTGCAATTCATCACCGTTGGCACGAGTAAAGATTTTCACATCACGAACGACACCATCGGCACCGTGAGGTACACGAAGAGATGTATCACGTACTTCACGTGACTTGTCACCGAAGATAGCGTGCAAGAGGCGCTCTTCAGCAGAAAGATCTTTTTCACCTTTTGGTGTGACTTTACCAACAAGAATATCGCCCTCTTTAACTTCCGCACCGATACGGATAATACCCATTTCATCCAAGTTGCGAAGAGCATCTTCACCAACGTTTGGAATTTCGCGAGTGATTTCTTCAGGGCCTAACTTGGTATCGCGTGTTTCTGATTCGTATTCTTCCAAGTGAACAGATGTATACACATCGTCTTTCACAAGGCGTTCAGACATGATAACCGCATCCTCGAAGTTGTAACCTTCCCACGTCATGTAGGCAACGATAGGGTTTTGACCAAGAGCCATTTCCCCATTTTCCATAGAAGGTCCATCTGCGATGAAGTCGCCTTTTTCTACGATGTCGCCCAATTTTACAAGGGTACGTTGGTTGTAGGCAGTACCAGAGTTTGAACGACGGAATTTAGAAATGTGGTAGACATCAAGCGATCCATCTTCACGACGCACTTCTACCTTGTCCGCATCTGCGTAAACAACCTTACCATCGTGTTGAGCGATGATTGCTGCACCTGAGTCATGGGCAGCCTGGTATTCCATACCAGTACCAACGTAAGGCGCTTTTGGATCAATCAATGGAACAGCCTGACGTTGCATGTTGGCACCCATGAGGGCACGGTTGGAGTCATCGTTTTCCAAGAAAGGAATACATGCTGTCGCAACGGCAACTACCTGCTTAGGAGAAACGTCCATGAAGTCTGCTGAATCTGCTGGGAACTCTTGGTTGTTACCTTGGTGACGTCCCATTACAATCTTATCAACGAAACGGTTGTTTTCATCAAGTGGTGATGTTGATTGTGCTACGATGTAGGCATCTTCTTCATCCGCTGTCAACCAAACGATTTCGTTTGTAACTGTACCAGTTGCACGGTCAATCTTGCGGTATGGTGTTTGGATGAAGCCATACTTGTTGAGATGACCATAAGAAGACAAGTTGTTAATCAAACCGATGTTTGGTCCCTCAGGCGTTTCAATCGGACACATACGACCATAGTGAGTGTAGTGAACGTCTCGAACCTCATAACCAGCACGGTCACGAGTCAAACCACCAGGTCCCAAGGCTGACAAACGGCGTTTGTGAGACAACTCAGAAAGTGGGTTGTGTTGGTCCATGAACTGTGACAACTGAGATGAACCAAAGAATTCTTTGATTGCGGCTGTAACAGGGCGGATATTGATGATTTGTTGTGGCGTCAATACTTCATTGTCTTGAACAGACATACGCTCACGCAAGTTACGTTCCATACGAGTCAAACCGATACGTACTTGGTTAGCAAGCAATTCACCAACGGCACGAATTCGACGGTTACCCAAGTGGTCAATATCATCTACACGACCAAGACCTTCAGCCAAATTGAGGAAGTAGCTCATCTCTGCCAAGATGTCCGCAGGTGTTACTGTACGTACGTTTTCCGCCGGATTCGCATTACCAATCACCGTCACAACACGTTCTGGATCCTTAGGAGCTACAATCTTGAATTTCTGCAAAAGAACTGGCTCAAGAAGAACAGCATTGTCATTTGGAATATACTCTACCAAGTTGAGCTCATCAAATTGTGCTTCCACTTTTTCAAGCACATCACGACTCAATACAGTACCAGCTTCCAAGACGATTTCGCCTGTCTCACCGTTAATCACATGCTCAGCAAGTGTTTGGTTGAGCAAACGAGTACGGAGGTTGAGTTTTTTATTGATTTTATAACGACCAACAGGTGCCAAATCGTAACGACGTGGGTCAAAGAAACGAGCTGTCAAAAGACTACGAGAGCTTTCAGCTGTCTTTGGTTCACCTGGACGAAGGCGCTCATAGATTTCCTTAAGCGCTTCATCCGTACGAGAATCTGCTGGGTTTTTATGAATATCTTTTTCAATGGTATTGCGAACCAATTCGCTATCACCGAAGATGTCAAAGATTTCATCATCGCCTGAGAAACCAAGCGCACGAACAAGCGTTGTGAATGGAATCTTACGCGTACGGTCAATACGAGTGTAGGCAATGTCTTTTGAGTCTGTTTCCAATTCCAACCAAGCTCCACGGTTAGGGATAACCGTTGAACCATAACCTACTTTACCATTCTTATCTACTTTATCATTGAAGTAGACACCTGGTGAACGAACCAACTGAGAAACGATGATACGCTCTGCACCGTTGATGATGAAGGTACCCATTTCAGTCATGATTGGAAACTCACCGAAGAAGACTTCTTGCGTCTTGATCTCGCCAGTTTCTTTATTCACCAGACGGAAAGTTACATAAATTGGAGCTGAGTAGTTCGCATCATGCGCACGCGCCTCTTCCAATGTATATTTAGGTTCTTTCAATTCATAACCAACGAATTCCAATTCCATGGTATCCGTAAAGTTTGAAACTGGAAGTACATCTTCAAAGACTTCTTTCAAACCATAATCTAAAAAGTCTTGGAAAGAGTCCGTTTGGATTTCAATCAAATTTGGTAAATCAAGAACTTCCTTGATTCTTGAAAAACTACGACGGGTACGGTGCTTACCGTACTGAACTTCATGTCCTGCCAAGTTAATTCTCCTCTATTTTTCTATTGATTTTTCTGCAAAATCAAACACATTTGCCTTTTGTTAGAATTTTTAGAATCTTTAAGAATAGGTAACAATTCTCAAAAAAATTCCTCATAGACACAAAAAGAGCAGCTAAATCTTCCTTTGAAAAAGTTTGATTTAACTGCTGCAAGCCTTGTTTGGACAATATTTCAAACAAGACACACGACAAATAATTTACACTATTATAGCACAAGTACTAGGAAAAATCAAGGTGAATCATTATTCGCTTGCTCACTAGTTGCTGTTTGCGTTTCTGATGACTGGTTCGTGTTATTAGCTGAAGAACTCGTGCTAGTCCGAGTTGAACTGCTTCGTTGGGTTGAGCTACTTGATGTTGGTGTTTGCGAGCCGATAATTGTATTCCAAGCCTGTGCTCGGTCACTATCTGTCCCCCCAACCATGAAGTTATAACTCGTTACTGGTGCACCATTTTTAGCCCAATAACTAGTTGTCATCGCACCGCCAACTGTTACTTGGCGCCCATTTACCTGTGTCGTCCCTGCACGTTGACCTGTAGAAGCAACGACGCTAGAAGCAATAACACTACTGTCTAATTCAAATTTTCCTGCGAACATATCCGCATTAACATTGTAAAGTGCATCAACCATATGGGCCACATATTGTGAATTATTGTGGTAGCCAGTCCAGACATACATTTCTGAGTTATCATCATTCCCAGCCCAGGTACCTAAAGTTACTCTAGGGGTTGATAGCATGAGCCACACGTCATTGACTTCATTACTTGTTCCCGTCTTACCGACGAAATCAGACGATGCTGCCTGTGGGTTTAAACCACTCAATCGACTCTTGAACGTCGTAGTATACCCAGAGTTGACAACCTGTCTCAAAAGCTGGTTCATAATACTTGCAGTTGCTTTAGAATAGACCTGAACCGGAGCAGCTTCATGCTGATACACTACTGTTCCATCAGAGGCAGTAATGCTTTCAACAATGTAATGTTTGTTATAAACACCACCATTTGCCAAAGTTTGATAGGCATTTGTATTTGTCAATACTGAAATTTCAACACCACCGCCCAACGGTACACTTTCAATATCGTACATAGGAATATGATAATTCATTTTATCCATGTACGCTTTGGCATCTACACCTGCATTTCTCATCATCTTATAGGTCCAAAAAGCAGGAATGTTAACAGAACGGTCAATAGCCGTCTGTAAGTTCATCATGCCAGTACCACGTCCTGAACCATACATAATCGGTTGTCCACTTGAAAAGTTCGTTGGATAATCTGAAAGGATGCTGGCAGAACCTATCAAACCTTGATCAATCGCAATACCGTAAGCTAACAGAGGCTTGATGGTTGACGCTGGCGAACGAAGAGTATCAAAGGCATGGTTATTTTGGTTGGTTGCATAATCGCGACCACCCACAAATCCTAAAATGGCTCCCGTGGCATTATCAATTAACACACTACCTGTCTCGACATATTCGTTTCCATCATCCAAAACAGATCCATAGTTTGCCACAACAGACTGCATCGCCGCATAGATTCCTTGATCAACGGTACTCTTAATCGTATAGCCGCCCTGACTCAATTCTTGCTTAGCCAATTCTTCATATGAAGCCTTAGTTTCATCGTTTTTCAAGTCATTTTCAGAAACCTTATCGCGTTTTACAAGATAATCAAACATAACCTCTTGCGCTTCTTCCATGACCTCGTAGTAGAGATAATCTTTCGTATCCGCCATTACAGGAGCTGGAGCAATAAAATCTTGTTTAATATCGTAAGCTTTGTAGGTTTCGTATTCTTCCTTGGTCAAGAATGACGCCCGATACATATTAAAGAGAACATCTTGATAGCGTTCAATACCGTAAACCATATCTTCATCTGATTTACGTGTTCCATCTGATGCATAGGGAGAATAAACAATCGGACTTTGCGGTAAGCCTGCAATAAAAGCAGCCTGCGGAACAGTCAAGTCTTTCGCTGGTTTACCAAAAATTCCCTGAGCCGCAGCTTCTACCCCTGCAATATTTCGTCCCTGATTATTTCGACCAAATGGAGAAACATTTAGGTAAATGGTTAAAATCTCTTCCTTGGTCATATTCCGCTCTAATGCCAAAGCCGAAACAATCTCATTAGCCTTACGCGTAAAGGTTGGAGCATCTCCGACAAGTTGCTGTTTTATCAATTGCTGCGTCAAGGTTGAACCACCGCTAGATGAACCTAGACCAACTGATCCCAGTGCCGCACGCAAAACAGCCTTAGGCACAACCCCATTGTGGGTTTCAAATGTTTCATCCTCTGTCGCAATTACAGCCTGTTTTAGATAATTAGAGACCTCTTCCGAAGTAATGGGTACACGAAGCAAATCTGAATTAACTTCCGACACCAAGCTACCATCCGAATAGGTAACGGTGGAAATCCGACTAACTTCTGAAACCTTCGCTACCAGTTCCTCTGTTTTGGGAATCTTAACGTCATCGAAAAGACTAACCACGAAACCAATTCCTATACCCGCACCAAAAAGACCGAATAGGAAGACCAAGACTGCTACTGAATTGAATAATAATTTCAGCGTCCGAAGGAAAACTCCCACTACATCCCCTAAGCCTAGGGCACTGATTTTCTTTTTAAAATCTTGCTTATCTGATTTAGTCGCCATATTAACTCCTTATCGTTCCATTATACCAAATTTTGTTTATTTTCCGCAATTTCGTGGTATAATAGGAGAGAATTTTTTAATGGTGAGATGCGGTTTTAGCTTGTAAAAAAACTCAAAAACCAAAGCATCTAATTGAAGGAGAAACGCATGAACATTTTTGAAGAACTAAAAGCACGTGGCTTGGTCTTTCAAACGACTGATGAAGAAGCCCTAGTAAAAGCATTAACAGAAGGGCAAGTATCCTATTATTCTGGCTATGACCCAACTGCCGACAGCCTGCATTTGGGGCATTTGGTACCAATCCTCGTCTGCCGTCACTTGCAATTAGCAGGGCACAAACCTTACGCTCTAGTTGGTGGAGCTACTGGTCTGATTGGCGACCCTTCCTTCAAGGATGCGGAGCGGAGTTTGCAGACCAAAGACACCGTGGACGGTTGGGTTGATAAAATCCAAGGTCAACTCTCTCGCTTCTTGGATTTTGAAAATGGTGACAACAAGGCTGAAATGGTCAACAACTACGACTGGTTCTCAGACATCAGCTTTATCGACTTCCTCCGTGATGTTGGTAAATACTACACAGTCAACTACATGATGAGCAAGGACTCTGTGAAAAAACGGATTGAAACAGGGATTTCCTACACCGAGTTTGCTTACCAAATCATGCAGGGGTATGACTTCTACGAGCTCAATGACAAGCATAATGTAACCCTCCAAATCGGTGGTTCTGACCAGTGGGGCAACATGACAGCAGGTACTGAATTGCTTCGCCGTAAGGCCGACAAGTCTGGCCACGTCATGACTGTTCCCCTCATCACCGACTCAACAGGTAAGAAGTTTGGTAAGTCGGAAGGTAACGCTGTTTGGCTCGATGCCGACAAGACTTCTCCGTATGAAATGTACCAATTCTGGCTCAATGTCATGGACGACGATGCCGTTCGTTTCTTGAAAATCTTTACCTTCTTGTCACTGGATGAGATTGCTGAAATCGGGAAACAATTTGACGCAGCCCGTCATGAACGTCTGGCTCAGAAGATCTTGGCTAAGGAAGTCGTGACATTGGTCCACGGTGAAGAAGCCTATAACCAAGCCCTTAACATCACCGAGCAATTGTTCGCTGGCAATATCAAAAACCTATCCGCAAAAGAGCTCAAGCAGGGTCTCAGCAACGTTCCAAACTACGCTGTACAGGCTGAAGACAACCTTAACATCGTTGAACTCTTGGTTACCTCTGGTATTGTCAACTCAAAACGCCAAGCTCGTGAAGACGTAGCAAATGGTGCGATTTATGTCAATGGTGAGCGTGTGCAAGACTTGGACTACACTCTTTCTGACAGCGACAAAATCGACGGCGAGTTGACCGTTATCCGTCGTGGTAAGAAGAAATATTCTGTTTTGACTTATTAATGTTTTTCAAGGAAATCCTATGTGATTTCCTTTTCTGCTAACCTAGGAGAAAAGACATGACCTGCATTTTTTGTCACCAACTCAATGATAATGACATTCTCTACCAGACGGAGCATTTCAAGGTCGTCTGGGATATTGACCCTATTCAAACAGGACATCTGCTGATTATCAGCAAGGAACACTATGACACGCTCCACCAAGTCCCTCCTGCTGTTCGCTATGAGCTATCAGACTTGGAAGTCTTGTTGACTGAAAAACTCTGTCAAATATTGGCAATTGACGGCGTGACCATAGCCTGCAACGATCGCTTGTTTGATGCTGGCACCCATTTCCATGTCCACCTGATTCCACGCTTTCAATCAGACGGCTTCTGGGACCAAATTTCACTTGCACAAGTGCAACTGGATCTGACTCACTTTCTCAAAGCATTATAAAAAGCAGCTTGACGGCTGCTTTTTCACTTATATCAATTCTTCTACTTCATAGATAGTGTCTTCCAGCACCTCTTGGTATCGCTCCAAGTCATAGGCCACAGAGGTTTCCACCTCCGCCAACTGCTCTTCCAGCTGGATGTTCACATCTTCCACCCCATCCAAGTCCAAGAGGTGATTGGTCACGTGTTTGACACAGTTCTGACACGATAAGTTTTTCAATTTCAAAGTTTGCTTCATCTTCTTTCTCCTTTTGTATGATGCCCACAGGTACATTGCCCCACCAAACACCGACAAGCGATTCGCTCAGGTGCAGTCTTTTGTAGCTGAGAGATTTTGCTGGCCAGATTTTCTAGGCTTTTTTGGGAAAATGTCCCTGTGTCTAGCAGTTTTTCAACCAGTTGCCCCTGTTTTGTGGAACATATGGCAGCTAGTAAGAGCTCCACCTGCCCCTGCAAATGTTCCTCTTCACTGATCAGCGGGTAGTAGTGGTACTTGCTAGTTTCCTTAGCCATTCTCAAATAGTTTTTCTTCCGCAGCCGCCCTAAAAGTGTCTTAATGGTCGTCGCCTGCCAATCAAAGCCTTCCTGCAAGGCCTGAATAATTTCCTGAGAAGTCGCACCAGGCTGGGCCCACAAGACCCGCATGACCTGCCACTCCGCAGCAGAAATTGTCTGCTCCACAAACTCACCTCCCAACAATCATTTTCTAACTTTAGTTTACATTTGTAGTCAAAAATTGTCAAGAAGAAAGACTGAACATCTTGCCCAGTCTTCTCATTATTCTTAGTGAGCCAGCATTTCCTGACCAATTTCCAAACCAGTCAAACCAACAGGGTAGTATGTCGGCCAGTTTTCCAACTCTTCCAAGAGTTTTTCTTGGCTCTCTCCACCAAAATAGATATGGAAGTGACCTGTTTTAACAGGGGCGATATTGTGGTCGCTAAATTGAACATACTTATAGTTACCAGCATTTGCATCCGTTGCTTCAAACAAGAAACGAACACCACGATTTCCTTTTTTGTAGGTCAAAATCTTATAGCCCACATACTTATACGTGAATTTTTCTTTCTTATCTCCCACTACAAATTCCATGGTATTATCTGTAATGTTAATTTGATCAACATCTGTTTTGTAGCCTGTATCGTAATAAGCCTTGTACTCTTCAGCTGTCATACCACCTTTGATCTTAGCCTTGTAATCCCAGACTTGATCCAGCGTCCCGTCCAGCAAGTATGGATAAACCGACTGCCACTCACCTGCATAATCTGAAAGAGTACGATCTTTTACGGCACTATCTTCAAAATAACCATTATAAACAGTTTGCGCAGTCTCAGCACCTTCTTCTGGCAAAATTTCAGAACCTTCTTGGGAAGTTGTTTTTTCAAGGGCAGTCAGATTATCTTCCATAACAGAAATATAATCCTTACCATTTTTCATATCCTCATCCGTCAAACTTTCAAGAGGATTAAGAACGTCCAACTGAACCCCAGTCTCTTTAGCAAGTGTTTCTGCAACAGATTTTGACGCATTTTCTTCAAAATAGATATACTTAATACCATATTTATTGATATACTCTGTCAATTCCGCTAGACGTGATGGAGTCGGATCCTCATCTGCAGCAACACCTGTAATAGAAACTTGTTTCAAACCATAGTCCAAAGCCAAATATGCAAATGCAGTATGTTGTGTAACAAAGTATTTCTGTTTCGCAGCAGATAATGTTTCAGAATACTTCATATCTAAAGCATCTAATTTCTCAATATAGGCTGCCGCATTTGTTTCAAAAGCATCTTTCTTTTCTGGGTATTTAGCTACCAAACTATCACGAATATTTTCTACAAGTGTGATGGCACGCTCAGGAGACAACCATACATGCGGATCATAAGCATGGCTATGCCCCTCCTCACTATGGTCGTGATCTTCATGTTCCTCCTCACCGCCAGGCAAAAGCAACATCCCCTCCGTCGCACTAATCACATTAACCTTTGTTGTATCAAGTGATTTTTCAACATCATGAACCCATGTTTCCATATTTTCATTTTCATAAACAAAAGCATCTGCCTCTTGGATACGAGCAATATCTTTAGCTGACGGCTCATAACCATGAACCTCTGTCCCAGCCTTAACCAACAGATCAACATTTGCCTCATCACCTGCCACCTGCTTGGTAAACTCATAAACAGGATAAAAGGTCGTTACAATATTCAACTTCCCATCTTCAGAAGCTGTGCTATTGCCACAAGCCCCTAAAAGCAAAGCTGAAACAGACAATAATAATAAACCAACTTTTTTCATCTTAACTCCTTATTTTTTAAATTTTTGAACAACATTCACCAGTAAGAAAATACTAATGAAAATCAAGGTAATACTTGCACTAGCTGGGGTTTCTGCATAGTAAGAAGTCAGCAACCCCATGACCATTCCAAAAAAGCCAATGCCCATCCCAGTAAAGATAACAGCTTTAAAACTCTTACCAAGTCGCAATGCAATAGAAGCAGGCAATACCATAATTGTTGAAACCAGCAAAGCACCTGCCGCAGGAATCATTAAGGCAATGGCAACACCAGTCACCACATTGAAGGCAATGGACATAGCTCGCACAGGCAAGCCATCTACAAATGCCGTATCCTCATCAAAGGTAAGAATATACATCGGACGTAAAAACAGCAATGTCAGCACAATGACAATCACAGCAATCGTAAACAAAGCAATTACCTGCTCCTGACTAATCGTCACAATCGAACCAAACAGATATTGTTCCAGACTAAGCCCTGATTTCCCACCAGATTTATTCATGACAATGAGCGAAATAGCCAAACCAGTCGACATGAGGATAGCTGTCCCAATTTCCATAAAATTCTTGTAAATTGTCCGCAAATACTCTAAAAATACAGCTGCCACAATAACGACAAGAACAGTCGAAAGCGTTGGTGAAATCCCCAATACCAAACCGAATGCAACCCCCGCCAACGAAACATGACTAAGAGTATCCGACATCAAACTCTGTCGTCTGAGTATCAAAAAGACCCCCAAAATAGGCGAGAACAGACTCATCGCAATGATTGCCAGGAAAGCACGCTGCATAAAGTCATAATGAAATACAGATAGATCAAACATCGGCAACCTCCTCATCCGCTTCATGAACATTGAAACAACGCCAAGGAGACTGCTGATCACGAACCAAGTGAATGTTTCGATCAGCATACCTATTCAGCTCATCAGGATCATGAGTTATCATCAGAACCGACTTTCCATGCTTCTTAGCCGAATGATGCATGAGCTGGTAAAAAGCATCCTTGGTCCCTGCATCCATCCCTGTTGTCGGTTCATCCAGAATAAAAATATCTGGATCCGAAGCAAACATACGCGCAATGACCGCGCGTTGCTTCTGCCCACCACTCAAAGCACCTAAGCGCTTATCCCGATGTTCCCACATTCCAACTGATTCCAAACTAATCCGAACATGTTCCTCATCATGGGCTGTCAAACGACGAAACCAACCTTGTCGAGGATAACGCCCTGATTTTACAAATTCGTAAACCGTGCTCGGAAAACCAGCATTAAAACTTGCAATTTGCTGAGGTAAATAGGCCATTCTTAACTTCTTACCTTTTATACTCTTCTCAGCAATAGAAACCCTCCCTTGTTTGGGCTTCAATATCCCCAAAGTCGCCTTAATGAGGGTTGTCTTGGCTGCGCCATTCTCACCAGTCAAAGTCACAAATTCCCCACTATCAAGATAATAATGAATATGTTCTAAAACCGGTTCTTTGTCGTAGTAAAACGACAAGTCTTCCACAGTAATATATCTCATTTATTTTCTAATCTTCTCCACTAACTCACTTAAGAATCGAGCAATTGACTCCTGCTCTTCGAGACTATAATTTTCCAAAAGCTCTTCATAAGCTTCCAAGGTATGCGCGTGATGATGAGCATGCTCTGCAGCAATAGGCTTAGCAGCCTCAGTCAAACTAAAGCGAACAATACGAGCATCCTTATCATCTCTAACCGCCACCAATAACCCCTGAGCAACTAATGACTTTGTAGCCTTCGTGATCGCAGCCTGACTAACATTCAACTCCTTAGCAATCTCAGTATTAGTATATGCAGCCTTTTCAATAAGCATCAAAATATGCTCCTGCGTATTCGTCAACTTCACCGTGCTTTGACAAGAACCAACCAAAATCTCCAATTGATTCTCCGAACTCAAAACAATCTCGTGCAGGTACTTCTCAATTTCTAATGCAATACGATTCATAGGCATCCCCTTAACCTTTTAATTAACTTGTTAAGTATACCACATGGAAAACAAAAAAACAAGGAAAATTTACTGAAAAAGAGTATATCTATCCATAGCAACTCATAAGCCTTCTTAATAAAAAAGAAACACCAATTTCTCAGTGTTTCTTCATTTCAAACTATTCTTACCATCTGTTAACAGCAGATTCCACCTCTGTTGTAACATCCCTATACTCGAGATTAGTCAAACTTGCATAGACATCATCGATACTATCACGATAAAAATGATCCGACTGAGCAGATAGCTTAACCATTTTATCTTCATCCAGTTCACTCGGTGCTTCTAGTGTAACAATACCATCCTTGTCAATAATCAATTTAGAGAAATTGTAAACATAGAAATCTGTTGAAGTTTTGACAAAAGAATCTTCTTTTAAAAGAAACCGATAGATATTCTTTCGTTCCCACCTGACAAGCCGTTAACACCAAAACTGACAAGGCTACAAAACCTACTCTTAATAATTTCTTTTTCATCTTTCTCCTACAAGCCAGGACTTCTCCAGTTCATTTGAATCAGCGAATAGTTGCATGGACGCCGTAACGCTCCATGTTAGCTAATTTTTCATTAGCTCGCGCATTCTGGATAGCTACCCTTGCCGCGGGATCTTCCAAATGAGCCTGCCCTTTACGAAGTCGCTCTGCCTGAACACGCAGTTGTGAAATTTGAGCATTCCTCCGCGCCAATTGTTCCGCCATTTTTTTCTGTTGATTCATCACAGATTGCTGATGCTGTTCTGTCCGCCAAAGGTTAGCAGCTTCTTGGAAATTCGTTGCACGGAAATCCTGCAACAAGACCAACATACCCGCAAAATCTGTCAAATTTGCAAAATTATCAGGGATCAGAGACAAGAAATAAAGAAGTGTCTGGTTGCTTTCCAATGCTAACTTATCTGCAAGGAGCGACTGATATTCTTGAGAATGTTCCGCTTCAACAGTTGCTTCTTGAGTAACCTTCTCAAGTTGTTTCTTACTAAGTACATTTACAGTATAATTGAGACCGAAAGCCGAATGTTTTTTATTAGTCGGTCTAGCCATAAGCCACATAAAGAGACGGACTGTAGCCTGCCCAAATAGATACATCACCCCCATCATGAAAAGAGCGTTGAAAAAATTATTGCCGAGTTCAACCACTCCCATCAGGGCAAAAATGATACCACCAATATTTCCATTCCGATTATACTTAGCTGTTGTAGCCTGTTTAACACGCGTACGAATAGTCTGTTCAACAATAGAAGACATTTTATTCTTAATAGTAAAGAATTCATCAATCTGCACATACAAATACTGCAAAATATCAATGAGTTCCTCGCGACCAAATTGGTTTATATTTTGTTGTTCTGCCATTCTTTCCTATCCTCTTCTCCGTTTTTTTGCATAACCTAGTCCAAGACCAGCAAGGGCCGTGTAGCCTAACAATACCAAAAGGCTTTCTTGTGAGCCCGTTTGTGGCAGCTGTTTTTGCGGCTGCTTTAGTTTTCGCATCAGCCTGTGCTTGTGCAAGAGCTGCCGCTGTTTGGTTAGCAGTCGCTTGTTGTTGCGTTTGTGTTTCCGTAAGACTTGCAAGGTCGCTGGTCTTTTTAGCATCTGCGGCTTGGGCAGTTGCAAGGTCGCTTTGTGCCTTGTTTTCGGCTGCTTGGGCTCGTGTTAGGGCTGCTTCTGCATTATCACGTTCTGCAATGATTGCAGCAGCTCCAGTACCATCTAGAACTGCTTGTGCATTATCCACAGCTGTTTGAGCATTGTCCACAACAGTCTCTTGAGCGTCAATGACCGCTTGGTCACTATTTACTTTAGCTTGTGCATCATCGGCTTTTGCTTGTGCTTCAGCTGTGTTTTCAGCGGCTTGAGTAGCCTTGCTTTCAGCTTCTGAAATAGCTGTTTGCGTATCAGCCACCCCTGTTTCAGCATTCACAATATTTTCATCCCTTGCTTCGGCCTTGTTTGTTTCAGCCTCTGCAACCACTTCAGTAGCCCTTTCAACCACGTTTACGGCATTTTCTTCGGCAACACTCGCATCCACCACCACAGCTGTCTGATCAGCTACAGCCTGGTCAGCAGCAGTCTTAATAGTAGCCGCCTGATCAACCGTTGCTTCAGTCGGTGTTTCTGTTACAACAGCAGTACCATTGGTCACGATAACACCTGATACTGTCTTCAATACCTACACTAGCTGTCAGAGACACCTCAGGGCTCTCAACAGGGCTTGTAGGCGTATTTACATCTTCTTCAGCTTTTAGCAATTAGGAAAGGCTTGGCTGGAAAGTCAAGCCTTGTTATACTAGTATAACAAGCGATTTGTCAGGTATTTTGTGCAATATTTTCATTTATTTGTCAAAAAAAGATCTAAAATTTTTACATACTTTTCCAAGTCAATAAGAGATGAGAAGAACACCCCCATGAAAGCTTGTCATCAGCCCAAAGGAAAAACTGAAAGCATTATTTTCCATGCCCAAACTAATCAACACCTTAAATACAGGAAACAACTGCATCAATTTTCAGAAGCTCACCTTCCCATTATCAACATACTAAAGTAGAAGTACTATACCAAATCTAACATTACTACAATGTCAGAAATATTCTGAGCCTAAAACCACCCTACCCGCCAGACAAAGCAAAAAAGAAACGCTGATAAATCAACGTTTCTTCATAAACTATACCGGCGGCCGGGGTCGAACCGGCACGTCCTTGCGGACACTGGATTTTGAGTCCAGCGCGTCTGCCAATTCCGCCACGCCGGCATATAGTTGAACTGGGGTAGCTGGATTCGAACCAACGCATGAGGGAGTCAAAGTCCCTTGCCTTACCGCTTGGCGATACCCCAATATTAAAATAGGCGAGTGAGGGGAATCGAACCCCCGAATGTCAGAGCCACAATCTGATGTGTTAACCACTTCACCACACCCGCCATATAACACGGGCAGTAGGAATTGAACCCACACTGAAGGTTTTGGAGACCTTAGTTCTACCTTTAAACTATGCCCGTAAAGGTATGGAGAGAGAGGGATTCGAACCCCCGAACCCGAAGGAGCGGATTTACAGTCCGCCGCGTTTAGCCTCTTCGCTATCTCTCCGAAATATAATATTAAATTAATGGCGCGAGACGGAATCGAACCGCCGACACATGGAGCTTCAATCCATTGCTCTACCAACTGAGCTACCGAGCCAAATTCTTAAAGAAATTGCGGGAGCAGGATTTGAACCTACGACCTTCGGGTTATGAGCCCGACGAGCTACCTAGCTGCTCCATCCCGCGATAGTAGTAAGGAGGATGTGGGATTCGAACCCACGCACGCTTTTACACGCCTGACGGTTTTCAAGACCGTTCCCTTCAGCCGGACTTGGGTAATCCTCCAAATATAGTCCGTACGGGATTCGAACCCGTGTTACCGCCGTGAAAAGGCGGTGTCTTAACCCCTTGACCAACGGACCATATAATGGGCACGAGTGGAATCGAACCACCGACCTCACGCTTATCAGGCGTGCGCTCTAACCATCTGAGCTACGCGCCCAAACCAAGTTTGGGTATGAACTATGTTCAAAGCGGGTGACGAGAATCGAACTCGCGACAACAGCTTGGAAGGCTGTAGTTTTACCACTAAACTACACCCGCTTATATGGGAGTTAACGGGATCGAACCGCTGACCCTCTGCTTGTAAGGCAGATGCTCTCCCAGCTGAGCTAAACTCCCAATTTGCTAAGCGACTACCGTATCTAACAGGGGGCAACCCCCAACTACTTCAGGCGTTCTAGGGCTTAACTGCTGTGTTCGGCATGGGTACAGGTGTATCTCCTAGGCTATCGTCACTTAACTGTTGAGTCTTGTCAACTCAAAATTGAATATCTATATTCTAACAAGTTTTACCAACGCTGTCAATATTGACTCTAGTTTATTTTTTGGATAAGTCCTCGAGCGATTAGTATTGGTCCGCTACATGTGTCGCCACACTTCCACTTCCAACCTATCTACCTGATCATCTCTCAGGGCTCTTACTAACATAAAGTTATGGGAAATCTCATCTTGAGGTGGGTTTCACACTTAGATGCTTTCAGCGTTTATCCCGTCCCTACATAGCTACCCAGCGATGCCTTTGGCAAGACAACTGGTACACCAGCGGTAAGTCCACTCTGGTCCTCTCGTACTAGGAGCAGATCCTCTCAAATTTCCTACGCCCGCGACGGATAGGGACCGAACTGTCTCACGACGTTCTGAACCCAGCTCGCGTGCCGCTTTAATGGGCGAACAGCCCAACCCTTGGGACCGACTACAGCCCCAGGATGCGACGAGCCGACATCGAGGTGCCAAACCTCCCCGTCGATGTGAACTCTTGGGGGAGATAAGCCTGTTATCCCCAGGGTAGCTTTTATCCGTTGAGCGATGGCCCTTCCATACGGAACCACCGGATCACTAAGCCCGACTTTCGTCCCTGCTCGAGTTGTAGCTCTCGCAGTCAAGCTCCCTTATACCTTTACACTCTGCGAATGATTTCCAACCATTCTGAGGGAACCTTTGGGCGCCTCCGTTACCTTTTAGGAGGCGACCGCCCCAGTCAAACTGCCCGTCAGACACTGTCTCCGATAGGGATAACCTATCCGGGTTAGAGTAGCCATAACACAAGGGTAGTATCCCAACAGCGCCTCCGTCGAAACTGGCGTCCCGACTTCATAGGCTCCTACCTATCCTGTACATGTGGTACAGATACTCAATATCAAACTGCAGTAAAGCTCCATGGGGTCTTTCCGTCCTGTCGCGGGTAACCTGCATCTTCACAGGTACTAAAATTTCACCGAGTCTCTCGTTGAGACAGTGCCCAAATCATTACGCCTTTCGTGCGGGTCGGAACTTACCCGACAAGGAATTTCGCTACCTTAGGACCGTTATAGTTACGGCCGCCGTTTACTGGGGCTTCAATTCAGATCTTCGCTTACGCTAAACCCTCCTCTTAACCTTCCAGCACCGGGCAGGCGTCACCCCCTATACATCATCTTACGATTTAGCAGAGAGCTGTGTTTTTGATAAACAGTTGCTTGGGCCTATTCACTGCGGCTGACCTTAAGTCAGCACCCCTTCTCCCGAAGTTACGGGGTCATTTTGCCGAGTTCCTTAACGAGAGTTCTCTCGCTCACCTGAGGCTACTCGCCTCGACTACCTGTGTCGGTTTGCGGTACGGGTAGAGTATGATACATCGCTAGAAGCTTTTCTCGGCAGTGTGACGTCACTAACTTCGCTACTTAACTTCGCTCCCCATCACAGCTCAATGTTATAGATACAAGCATTTGACTCATATCACACCTCACTGCTTAGACGGGCACTTCCAATCGCCCGCTTTAGTTAGCCTACTGCGTCCCTCCATCACTTCATACTCTAGTACAGGAATATCAACCTGTTGTCCATCGGATACACCCTTCGGTCTCTCCTTAGGTCCCGACTAACCCAGGGCGGACGAGCCTTCCCCTGGAAACCTTAGTCTTACGGTGGATGGGATTCTCACCCATCTTTCGCTACTCATACCGGCATTCTCACTTCTATGCGTTCCAGCACTCCTCACGGTATACCTTCTTCACACATAGAACGCTCTCCTACCATAACACCTAAGTGTTATCCACAGCTTCGGTAAATTGTTTTAGCCCCGGTACATTTTCGGCGCAGGGTCACTCGACTAGTGAGCTATTACGCACTCTTTGAATGAATAGCTGCTTCTAAGCTAACATCCTAGTTGTCTGTGCAACCCCACATCCTTTTCCACTTAACAATTATTTTGGGACCTTAGCTGGTGGTCTGGGCTGTTTCCCTTTCGACTACGGATCTTAGCACTCGCAGTCTGACTGCCGACCATAAATCATTGGCATTCGGAGTTTATCTGAAATCAGTAAACCGAGATGGCCCCCTCATCCAAACAGTGCTCTACCTCCAAGATTCTCAAATGTCGACGCTAGCCCTAAAGCTATTTCGGAGAGAACCAGCTATCTCCAAGTTCGTTTGGAATTTCTCCGCTACCCACAAGTCATCCAAGCACTTTTCAACGTGCCCTGGTTCGGTCCTCCAGTGCGTCTTACCGCACCTTCAACCTGCTCATGGGTAGGTCACATGGTTTCGGGTCTACGACATAATACTAATCCGCCCTATTAAGACTCGGTTTCCCTACGGCTCCGTCTCTTCAACTTAACCTCGCATCATATCGTAACTCGCCGGTTCATTCTACAAAAGGCACGCTCTCACCCATTAACGGGCTCGAACTTGTTGTAGGCACACGGTTTCAGGTTCTATTTCACTCCCCTTCCGGGGTACTTTTCACCTTTCCCTCACGGTACTGGTTCACTATCGGTCACTAGAGAGTATTTAGGGTTGGGAGATGGTCCTCCCGGATTCCGACGAGATTTCGCGTGTCTCGCCGTACTCAGGATACTGCTAGGTATAAAGAATATTTCAAATACGAGGCTATTACTCTCTTTGGCCTACCTTCCCAGGTAGTTCTTCTATACTCTTTAAGTCCACTTTGCAGTCCTACAACCCCGAGGAGTAAACTCCTCGGTTTGCCCTCCTGCCGTTTCGCTCGCCGCTACTAAGGCAATCGCTTTTGCTTTCTCTTCCTGCAGCTACTTAGATGTTTCAGTTCACTGCGTCTTCCTCTTCACTACCTTAACAGTAGTGAGTGACAGGCATTACCTGCCGGGTTCCCCCATTCGGACATCCCTGGATCATTGCTTACTTACAGCTCCCCAAGGCATTTCGTCGTTAGTCACGTCCTTCATCGGCTTCTAGTGCCAAGGCATCCACCGTGCGCCCTTATTAACTTAACCTTATTAACCTAATTTTTTCAAAAATTAGAAAACTCATTAAATATTTACAGCGTTTTCGGTTTATTTTCTTGTTACTATTTCTATACGTACTGTTACATACGTTTAGGAATGTTTGATAGATATTCAATTTTCAATGGACAAAATCTTAACAACTTCCGTTGTTAATGGAGCCTAGCGGGATCGAACCGCTGACCTCCTGCGTGCAAAGCAGGCGCTCTCCCAGCTGAGCTAAGGCCCCACAAGACCTCTCAAAATTAAAGAAGACTAACGTACAGGTTTCCATTTCCTTAGAAAGGAGGTGATCCAGCCGCACCTTCCGATACGGCTACCTTGTTACGACTTCACCCCAATCATCTATCCCACCTTAGGCGGCTGGCTCCTAAAAGGTTACCTCACCGATTTCGGGTGTTACAAACTCTCGTGGTGTGACGGGCGGTGTGTACAAGGCCCGGGAACGTATTCACCGCGGCGTGCTGATCCGCGATTACTAGCGATTCCGACTTCATGTAGGCGAGTTGCAGCCTACAATCCGAACTGAGACTGGCTTTAAGAGATTAGCTTGCCGTCACCGACTTGCGACTCGTTGTACCAGCCATTGTAGCACGTGTGTAGCCCAGGTCATAAGGGGCATGATGATTTGACGTCATCCCCACCTTCCTCCGGTTTATTACCGGCAGTCTCGCTAGAGTGCCCAACTGAATGATGGCAACTAACAATAGGGGTTGCGCTCGTTGCGGGACTTAACCCAACATCTCACGACACGAGCTGACGACAACCATGCACCACCTGTCACCAGTGTTCCGAAGAAAAATCCTATCTCTAGGACGGTCACTGGGATGTCAAGACCTGGTAAGGTTCTTCGCGTTGCTTCGAATTAAACCACATGCTCCACCGCTTGTGCGGGCCCCCGTCAATTCCTTTGAGTTTCAACCTTGCGGTCGTACTCCCCAGGCGGAGTGCTTAATGCGTTAGCTGCGGCACTGAGTCCCGGAAAGGACCCAACACCTAGCACTCATCGTTTACGGCGTGGACTACCAGGGTATCTAATCCTGTTCGCTCCCCACGCTTTCGAGCCTCAGCGTCAGTTACAGACCAGAGAGCCGCTTTCGCCACCGGTGTTCCTCCATATATCTACGCATTTCACCGCTACACATGGAATTCCACTCTCCCCTTCTGCACTCAAGTTTGACAGTTTCCAAAGCGTACTATGGTTAAGCCACAGCCTTTTACTTCAGACTTATCAAACCGCCTGCGCTCGCTTTACGCCCAATAAATCCGGACAACGCTCGGGACCTACGTATTACCGCGGCTGCTGGCACGTAGTTAGCCGTCCCTTTCTGGTAAGATACCGTCACTGTGTGAACTTTCCACTCTCACACACGTTCTTCTCTTACAACAGAGCTTTACGATCCGAAAACCTTCTTCACTCACGCGGCGTTGCTCGGTCAGGGTTGCCCCCATTGCCGAAGATTCCCTACTGCTGCCTCCCGTAGGAGTCTGGGCCGTGTCTCAGTCCCAGTGTGGCCGATCACCCTCTCAGGTCGGCTATGTATCGATGCCTTGGTGAGCCGTTACCTCACCAACTAGCTAATACAACGCAGGTCCATCTCATAGTGAAGCAATTGCTCCTTTCAAGCATCTACCATGCGGTAAATACTGTTATGCGGTATTAGCTATCGTTTCCAATAGTTATCCCCCGCTATGAGGCAGGTTACCTACGCGTTACTCACCCGTTCGCAACTCATCCGTCTAGTGCAAGCACCAGACCTCAGCGTTCTACTTGCATGTATTAGGCACGCCGCCAGCGTTCGTCCTGAGCCAGGATCAAACTCTCATAAAAAGTTTTGATTCAAACTCAAGCTATCACTAGCTTTCCGTTTTATTGTTTTGTTTTGTCATTGACGATTTATCCTTAGATAAATCACCCTGCACGTTTGGTTCGTCTTCTTTAATTTTCAAAGGTCTTGTTCGTTGTCGCGCTCTCGCGACAACTATCTAAGTTTATCATTTCTTAGAAACTTTGTCAACACTTTTTTGAAACTTTTTTTCGTTTCGCTGTTAACCAGTTCCTCAAGAGACAACTCAATTATTCTATCATCTTCTGATGGACTTGTCAACACTTTTTCGAAACTTTTTTCATTCCGCTATTGACTAGCCCCTCAAGAGACAACTCAATTATTCTATCACGACTTATACACGTTGTCAACCGGTTTTTTGAGATTTTTTTGGATTTTTTTATAAAAAACTGAGAGGCATACTAATCAGCGATTGTATATTTTCTTCGTATGCCTCCAGTATATCAAATCTTTACAACGGTATTTATGTTCTTTGTAAAAATCTATGGCTACCTATTCATATTTTAGTAGACTGTCACAGTACCCCGGAGTTATCAATTAATGAATTGTACAGTGGAGTTAAATATTTTTCTTCACTGTATCCTCTCAAAAGGAGGGCTTCATGTGCACAATCTAATAATGTCTTAGAAAAGTCTTTCACCATTCTTTGTTCTACATCAAACAGTTTTTTTCTCGAAAATTGTCTACGTAGCTTTGAATAATCTCTGCCAAATTCTATAAAAAACTCTGTACTTTCTAGAATTTCTTCCAATTTCACGAGATTGGCGAGCAGACCTAAATGAAAGGCTATGGGAGCAAATGTTGTTTCAAATGGTTGTGTACATGTACTTCGAAATTCAATAGTTCCTCGCTTGGTAAGCTCCTGATAGTGGTATGAGCGATGATTTTTGAAATCATCTGCTTTCGAAACAAAGTAACATATCTCGCCAGTTTCTGAATACGCTGCAAATTTTTCTTGCTCAAAAAAAGATTTGACAGTAATTGGTTTAAAATAATAATAACAGTTATCCCTGATGACATAAAACATTGCGGACTCTTCTTGGTATTGACGATATTCTGCCTCAGTATGAAATTCCTCTGAGTAGATACCAACGTTATTCTTTAAGAGGCCATGCATTGAATATTCCCAAAAATAATCCCTAGTAAGGGCCATATCATCTATATGATCGAATGGTGAATTTGCAAACAAAAACGCCTTCGCTGCCTCAATTTTATTAAACGCATTAATGACTCGTAAAAAGGTTTTTCGACTCACATCAAACTGCACTTGATTTCCACAAATAAAGCCAGCATATCCAGTATAGGGATGCATATTAGGTTTGCCTTCTCCTAGCTTGAGATAGTTCATTAACATCCTATATCGGCCCGTATCTACCGGTCTATTGTCATTATTTTCCCAGTTGGGATTTATTCCTAACCCCTGCAATTCATGTCCATTTTGGCGCAAATAATCTTGAATATTCGCTAGATATTCTTTATGACGCTCTTCTACACTACCAATATTTTTTGCTTTTGCGAATGCAAATTCTAGTGTATTATACGTGACTTCAAATAGTATGAGGTCTCCCGACTCGTGCTGGAGTTCTATCGGATTTCCTCTATCATCTCTTTTGATGATTGTAAATCCATTTTGATTAGAAATGTGTCGCATCATATCTGTAGCCACTTGGATAGAAGTTGCTTTCCCTGAGATATTAACTATCGGATATTCTAATTCTACACCTATAAACAATTCTGGCTTTTCTTTAATGTTAGCAAAATAGTATTCTTCAAAACAATTGCCTATGGATATTCTGTCTTCTCTATTCATTTTATAAGTATATCAAAATTTTTGAGTAAAATAAAAACGCCTGCTTACGAAATTATTCTATCTTAGAGTAATTTCGTAAACAAGCGTCCAATCAACATGATGAGTGTTACCGCTGAGACAAGCTCAGCGGTAGACCAGAGCTAGACTAAGAATCAGAATAGGATTCCATCATCATAACACTCAACAAAATTGATGATCTTATACAAGTTCGATAATTGCCATTGGTGCAGCATCACCACGACGTGGTTCAGTTTTAAGGATACGAGTATATCCACCATTACGTTCTGCATAACGAGGTGCAATTTCAGAGAACAATTTTTGAAGTGCTGTAGTAGAAGTGTACTTATCAGTTGCTTCATCATAGTTTTCAGATGCAATTTCGTTACGAACAAATGCTGCTGCTTGACGACGTGCGTGCAAATCACCACGTTTACCAAGTGTGATCATTTTTTCAACTGTTTTACGGATTTCTTTAGCACGAGCTTCAGTTGTAACGATTGATTCGTTGATCAAAAGGTCAGTTGTCAAATCGCGTAACATTGCTTTACGTTGTGAGCTAGTGCGTCCTAGTTTACGGTATGCCATGATTTCCTCCTATATTATTTATCTTTTTTCAATCCTAGACCAAGATCAGCCAATTTAACTTTAACTTCTTCAAGACTCTTGCGACCAAGATTGCGCACTTTCATCATTTCTGGCTCAGTTTTCTCTGTCAAGTCGAATACAGTGTTAATGCCTGCACGTTTCAGACAGTTATATGAGCGAACAGATAGATCCAATTCTTCAATCGTACGATCAAGCATACGATCATCTGAAGCCACTTCAGCTTCTTTCATCACTTCTGCAGATTTTGCAACTTCAGTCAAGTCAGTGAAGAGACCTAAGTGCTCCATCAAAATGCGCGCAGAAAGACCTAAAGCATCTTCTGGAATAATGGTGCCATTTGTGTTGATTTCAAGTGTTAATTTGTCAAAACCATCGTTGCTACCAACACGAGCTGGTTCAACTTGATAATTGACTTTCTTCACTGGCGTATAGATAGAATCTACAGCAAGTGTTCCCACTGGTGCATCATCTTTCTTATTACCCTCAGCTGGTACATAACCACGACCTGAATTGACAGTCAAAACAGCTTTAAAAGTGGCACCATCAGCAATGGTAAAGAGATAATGGTCAGGGTTTACAATTTCAATGTCACTATCTGTAAGAATGTCTCCTGCTGTTACTTCAGCTGGACCTACTACATCAAGTTCAATTTTCTTTTCGTCTTCGACATAAGATTTTACAGCAATGCCTTTGATGTTAAGAATAATTTGCATAACATCTTCACGAACACCTGGAACTGTGTCGAATTCGTGGAGTACACCATCAATTTTAATTGATGTTACTGCAGCACCTGGAAGTGAGGCAAGAAGTACACGACGAAGAGAGTTACCAAGAGTTGTACCGTAACCACGTTCTAATGGTTCGATCACAAATCTGCCGTAATCTTTATTTTCATCAATTTTTGTTATTGTTGGTTTTTCAAACTCAATCATTTCTTACTCCCTCTTAAACGAAAAGCTGTGTATGGAATGTATGATTATACACGGCGACGTTTTGGAGGACGAGCACCATTGTGTGGTACAGGAGTCACATCACGAATTGCTGTTACTTCAAGACCAGCGGCAGCAAGAGCGCGGATAGCAGACTCACGACCTGAACCTGGGCCTTTAACGGTAACTTCAACTGTTTTAAGACCGTGTTCTTGTGCAGATTTAGCAGCTGCTTCTGAAGCCATTTGAGCTGCGAATGGTGTAGATTTACGAGAACCTTTGAAACCAAGAGCACCAGCTGATGACCAAGCAATAGCGTTACCATGCACATCAGTAATCATAACAATAGTGTTATTAAATGTAGCGTGAATATGAGCAATACCAGATTCGATATTCTTTTTCACACGACGTTTACGTGTTGGTTTAGCCAATTTTTCTACCTCCTATATTATTTTTTCTTACCTGCAATCGCAACAGCTTTACCTTTACGAGTGCGGGCATTGTTTTTAGTGTTTTGTCCACGGACAGGAAGTCCACGACGGTGACGGATACCACGGTATGAACCGATTTCCATCAAACGTTTGATGTTCAAGTTAACTTCACGACGGAGGTCACCTTCAACTTTGATTGCATCAACTTCGCGACGAATAGCATCTTCTTGATCTGATGTCAAATCTTTCACGCGTACATCTTCTGAAATACCTGCAGCTGCAAGAATTTTTTTAGATGTTGCAAGACCGATACCATAAACATAAGTTAATGAAATAACTACACGTTTGTCATTTGGAATGTCAACTCCAGCAATACGAGCCATGTTTTCTCCTTTCTATTTCTTAACCTTGACGTTGCTTGTGTTTAGGGTTTGCTGGGCAAATCACCATAACACGACCATTACGACGAATAACTTTGCAGTATTCGCAAATTGGTTTGACCGATGGTCTTACTTTCATGTCTAATCCCTCCAAGTATTTCGACTATTTAAAGCGGTATGTGATACGTCCACGTGTCAAGTCGTATGGACTAAGCTCAACAGTTACGCGGTCACCGACCAAAATACGAATGTAGTTTTTACGGATTTTACCTGAAACAGTTGCAAGGACTTGGTGTCCGTTCTCCAACTCAACAGTAAACATAGCATTTGGCATTGTATCGACTACTTTGCCTTCAATTTCAATCACATCTTCTTTTGCCATGCAAAAGTAACCCCTCTCTAAATATCGATTTGATGTCCTCTGAACACAGAGGTAACAATTATAAGTCAGACTAGGCTATTTTATCATCTTTGTATAAAAAATGCAAGCCAAATCTATTAGTTTATTGCAATTTTGATAGTACTGTATCAATTGCTTGGAAAACAAGGTCAATGTCTTGGTCACCTTCAATATCATGGACCAGCCCTTTTGCACGATAATGATCAATGATTGGCTGTCCTTGTGCGATATTGACCTCTAAACGACGTTTGACAGATTCTGGCTTGTCATCTTCACGTTGATAGAAGTCTTCCTCTTTGTAGTCTCCAACAGGTGGATTGAATACTTTGTGGAAAGTCTCTCCGGTTTCTTTATGAATAATACGACCGCTGAGACGCTCTACCAATTTTGAAGGATCAATCTCAATATTGATAACACCTTGCAACTCAATTCCTAAGTCAGCCAAATTTTCATCCAAGGCATGGGCTTGTTCAATCGTACGAGGATAGCCATCTAGCAAAAAGCCTTTTTCCTTGATGTCATCCTGAACCAAACGTTCTTTGACAATGCCATTAGTAACTTCATCGGGAACGAGGTCCCCCTTATCGATGTACGACTTGGCAAGAATACCCATTTCAGTCTGATTGGCCATTGCTGCACGGAACATATCTCCTGTTGAAATATGAGCAACATTGAATTTCTCAACAATCTTGGCCGCTTGTGTCCCTTTACCAGCACCTGGTAAACCCATAATTAAAAGATTCATGACAAACTCCTTATTTTGTTTTCACATAAATTTGCCATTATTGACAAACTTATCTAAAAACAAAATAGAAGGTTGACTAGGTCAACCTATATTCTATTCTGTAATTTCTAAGAAACCTACATATTTTCTCTTAAGAAGGTAGCCTTCTAATTGCTTGATGCCTTCGATACTTGTAGAGATTACGATAATCAAACTTGTACCAAGGAACGCAATGCTTGAAGAAAGCCCAAAGAGATTTTGCGCAAGGATAGGCAACAAAGCTACAAAACTCAAGAAGAGTGCACCGATTACTGCCAATCTTGTCAATAATTTTGACAAAAACTGTTCAGTGCCATTACCAGGACGAACTCCATGGATATAGGCTGCACTTTTCTGAAGGCTTTCTGCAGTCTTCTCAGGATTTACTTGAACAAAGGTGTAGAAGAATGTAAAGGCAATAATTAAACCTGCATATACAATCATACCTTTAGCAGTTGAATAATCAAAGTATTCCTGAACCGTCAATAACCACCCGGCACTCTTATTTTGACTTGCGAAATATTGAATCAAAGAAGTTGGCACTGCAGTGATTGAGCCTGCAAAGATTACGGGAATAACTCCTGCTGGATTCAATTTCAGCGGTAAATATGAGCTAGAAGGTGCTCCTTGTGCACGTTTTGTATATTGAATTGGTAATTTATATTCTGCTTGTTGTACAAAAGTTGTAAAATACACAACAAAGAATATTAATACGACGAGTGCAGCAACAAAGATTGCTGACTCCCCCAAACGACTTGATTCAATATTAACAAAGCGATCAATGTAAATCTCGTGAAAAGTCCCTGGTAGTGATGAAATGATACCCGCAAAGATGATCATTGATGTACCATTACCATAGCCCTTTTCAGAAATTTGTTCCCCCAACCAGGTTACAATAATCGAACCTGTTGTCAAAATTGATCCAATCAACAAATATGTTTGCCAATTTAGTGGCATATTGGTCAATTTTGCACCAGACAAGGCATTAAAGCCTGCTGTAATACCAATCGATTGAACAAATGCCAGTACCAAAGAAATGTAGCGTGTTGCCTGATTCAGTTTACGACGACCAACTTCACCTTGCTTACCCCATTCAACAAATTTAGGTAAAATATCCATTTGCAAAAGTTGAACAATGATGGAAGCTGTAATATAAGGACTAACCCCTAGTGCGAAAACTGAGAAATTACGCATAGCATTTCCCGAAACCAAGCTCAACATGTTCAAAAACGGAACATTTGACAAGGCTTCAAGACTCTTTGCGTTTACTCCTGGTACTGTAATGTGGGTTCCTACGCGGAAGACAAAAAGGATAAAGATAGTAAATAGAATTTTACTACGTACCAATTTTACCTTTAAGGCATCTTTTAAAAGTTTAAAAAACATAGGCTGTCACCTCTTAGATGACTTCTACTGAGCCACCTTTAGAAGTGATTGCTTCTTCAGCTGATTTAGAGAATTTAGCAGCTTTAACTGTCAATTTCTTCGTCAATTCACCGTTACCAAGAATTTTAATTCCTGATTTTTCAGCTTTAACGATTCCAGCTTCGATAAGCACAACTGGTGTTACTTCTGCACCATCTTCAAAAGCGTTCAATTGATCAAGGTTAACGATTGCGTACTCTTTAGCGTTGATATTTGTAAATCCACGTTTTGGAAGACGACGGAACAATGGAGTTTGTCCACCTTCAAAACCTGGGCGAACACCGCCACCGCTACGAGCTTTTTGACCTTTTTGACCACGGCCAGATGTTTTACCGTTACCTGATGATGTACCACGACCTACACGGTTGCGGACTTTACGAGAACCTGTAGCAGGTTGTAATTCATGAAGTTTCATTATTATTTCTCCTCTTTTATATGCTAGCGCCTGTGAAGTACAAGAGTCTTCCTCCACAAACTCGCTGTATGTAAATATGTAAAATGGACTAGAAGTCGCAAAGATTTCTCTATGCGACTTAGTCTATTTGTTAGATTATTTAACTTCTTCTACAGTTACCAAGTGAGAGATAGCGTTAACCATTCCAAGAATAGCTGGGTTATCTTCTTTAACAACTGAAGAGTTCAATTTACCAAGTCCAAGTGCAACAACTGTTTTACGTTGTTCTGGTTTGCGACCGATTGGAGACTTAGTCAAAGTGATTTTAATTTGAGCCATGAGTATCTCCTTTCTTATGCTAAATCAGAAACTGAGATGCCACGAAGTGCAGCCACTTCTTCAGCACGTTTCAATTGTTTCAAACCTTCAACTGTTGCGCGAACGATGTTGATTGGTGTGTTTGAACCAAGTGACTTAGAAGTCACATCTGCGATACCTGCCAATTCGATTACGGCACGAGTTGCACCACCGGCAGCAACCCCAGAACCTTCTGAAGCAGGTTTCAACAATACACGAGCGCCGCCAAATTCTGAGCGAACTTCGTGAGGGATTGTTGTACCAACCATTGGTACTTCAATCATGTTTTTCTTAGCAGATTCAACTGCTTTACGGATAGCTTCTGGTACTTCTTGAGCTTTACCAGTACCGAAACCTACGCGACCGTTACGGTCACCAACAACCACAAGAGCTGCAAAACGAAGACGACGTCCACCTTTAACAACTTTTGTAACACGGTTGATGGCTACTACGCGTTCTTCAATTTCAACTGCGTTATCTTTGAATGCCATTTCTTAGTGTCCTCCCTATTAGAATTTCAATCCGTTTTCACGAGCTGATTCAGCCAAAGCTTTCACACGTCCGTGATAGAGATATCCACCGCGGTCAAAAACCACTTCAGAAATACCTTTAGCTACCGCGCGTTCAGCAACGAGTTTACCTACAACAACAGCTTGTTCTGTCTTAGTACCTTTTGAAACTTCTTTATCAAGAGTAGAAGCGCTTGCGAGCGTTACACCCGCTACGTCATCAATCACTTGAGCGTAGATGCCTGTATTAGAACGGAAAATGTTCAAACGTGGGCGAGCAGCAGTTCCAGAGATTTTACCGCGAACGCGACGGTGGCGTTTTTGGCGGATTTTGTTTTTATCTGGTTTTGAAATCACAATATTCACCTCTTAATGTATGATTCTGTTTCTTACGAAACAATTTGAGAAATAGTCAGCCAGGTGGCTAAGCCACCTCAGCAAGCTATTATTTACCTGTTTTACCTTCTTTACGGCGAACGAATTCACCAACGTAGCGGATACCTTTACCTTTGTATGGCTCAGGAGCGCGAAGGCTACGGATGTAAGCTGCTGTTTGACCAACAACTTCTTTGTTGATACCAGACACGACGATTTGTGTTGGTGTTGGAACTTCAAATGTGATACCTTCTGGTGCAACCACTTCATCTGGATGTGATTTACCAACAGCAAGTGTCAATTTGTTACCAGCCAATTGAGCACGGTAACCGACACCACGCATTTCAAGTTCTTTTTTGAAGCCTTCAGAAACACCAACAACCATGTTGTTGAGGTTAGCACGGCTAGTACCGTGAATAGTCTTCATTTCTTTTGAATCGTTTGGACGGTGAAGAGTTACTTCTGCACCTTCCACACGGATTTCAATAGCAGTTGGGAATTCACGAGTCAATTCCCCTTTAGGTCCTTTTACAGTTACCACGCCGTTGTTTTGAGCAAGCTCAACACCAGCAGGCAATGTAATTACTTTATTACCAATACGTGACATATTTTTTAATTCTCCTGTTAAATTATCAAGCCGTCTAGCGACTAGTTTTCACGGGGGCTCATGATACAGAGGGCGTTAAGAAGTCAAAGTAAAAATAGGAATCTTGACGCAGAAGCCTAAGCTTCGAGGAAGGATTGTCTTTTTTACACAGACTTTAGCCCGTGTTCGAATGAGCAGGTTTCATGATCGCATTTGAGAAGCAATCATGCTTTTAGGTTTCAATTTCTAAATGTGGCAAGGTAGAGCGACGCAGGCTATACTCGAGTATGCCAAGACGCTCTAACACAGGCACATGACGAAATTGGAAGCTAAAAGATTACCAAACGTATGCGATAACCTCACCACCAACGTTCTTTTGACGAGCTTGTTTGTCAGTCAAAAGACCTTCTGATGTTGAGATGATTGCGATACCAAGTCCGTTAAGAACTTTTGGAATATCTTCACGTTTTGAGTAAACACGAAGACCTGGTTTTGAAACGCGTTTCAAGTTAGTGATAACTTTTTCACCGTTTGGTCCGTATTTCAAGAATACACGGATGATGCCTTGTTTGTCATCTTCGATGAATTCAACGTTTTTCACAAAACCTTCGTTTTTAAGGATTGTAGCAATGCCTTTTTTGATGTTTGATGCAGGAACTTCAAGCACTTCGTGTTTTGCTTGGTTAGCGTTACGAATACGTGTCAAAAAATCTGCAATTGGGTCAGTCATAACCATTTGTTGTTTCTCCTCTTACTAGCAGTTTGATTAGATCACTTGCTAGTTAATGATGTCCTTGCGGACAAGTAGTAAGTGTATATATAGAATAAGTTGCTAGTCCTAAGCAAGTCTAGGAAGCACTTCGCAGGCAATACCGAGGTATGGCCAGAAGTGCTGACGACGAATTGCAACGGAATAGCAAATTATTCTTACCAAGAAGCTTTTGTTACACCCGGAATTTGTCCAAGGTAAGCCAAGTCGCGGAAGCATACACGGCACAATTTGAATTTGCGGTAAACTGAGTGTGGACGTCCACATTTTTCACAGCGTGTGTAAGCTTGTGTAGAGAACTTAGCTGGGCGTTTGTTCTTAGCGATCATTGATTTTTTAGCCATTTATTCTCTCCCTCTTATTTTGCAAACGGCATACCAAGGCCAGTAAGCAATGCACGTGATTCTTCGTCAGTGTTAGCAGTTGTAACGATAACGATATCCATACCGCGAGTCTTATCAACATCGTCGAAGTTGATTTCTGGGAAGATCAATTGCTCTTTCACACCAAGTGTGTAGTTACCACGTCCGTCAAATGACTTAGTTGGTACACCGTGGAAGTCACGTACACGTGGAAGTGAAACTGTAACCAATTTGTCCAAGAACTCATACATACGTTCGCCACGAAGAGTTACTTTCGCACCGATCGCAACACCCTCACGAAGACGGAAGCCGGCGATTGATTTCTTAGCTTTAGTGATAAGTGGTTTTTGACCTGAGATCAAAGCCAATTCTTGAGCAGCTTTCTCAAGGTTTTTAGCGTTAGAAACAGCGTCACCAACACCCATGTTCAAAACGATCTTATCAACTTTTGGCACAGCCATAACTGAAGAATAGTTAAATTGTTCAGTCAAAGCAGGAACTACTTCATTAAGATATTTTTCTTTTAAACGATTTGCCATTATACTTCTCCTTTCCTTCGTGATTAATCAAGCACTTCGCCTGATTTTTTGTTGTAGCGAACTTTTTTGCCGTCTACAAACTTGTAACCAACGCGTCCTGCAACACCATTTTTGTCAAGAACTTGAACGTTTGACACATGGATTGGAGCTTCTTTTTCAACGATAGCGCCTTGAGGGTTTTCGCTGTTTGGTTTCTGGTGTTTCTTAACGATGTTAACACCTTCAACAATAACTTTGTTTACTTTTGGAAGTGCTGTTACAACAAGAGCTTCAACGCCTTTGTCTTTACCAGCGATTACGCGAACCTTATCGCCTTTTTTTACAAACATTTGATTTCTCCTATGATTTCTTACGCCCTAATGGGCACCCTGGTTAGTGATTTAACCAGGGGACTTAGTTTGTTAGATTTTAAATTAAAGTACTTCTGGTGCCAATGAAACAATTTTCATGAAACCGCCATCACGCAATTCGCGTGCCACTGGGCCAAAGATACGAGTTCCGCGAGGGTTTTTGTCTTCACGGATAATAACTGCAGCATTCTCATCGAATTTGATGTATGAACCATCAGCACGACGAGCACCTGTCTTAGTACGAACGATAACGGCTTTAACAACGTCACCTTTTTTAACCGCACCACCAGGAGTAGCTTGTTTTACTGAAGCAACGATGATGTCGCCGATATTCGCGAATTTACGTCCTGAACCACCAAGAACTTTGATTGTCAAGATTTCACGTGCGCCACTGTTGTCAGCAACTTTCAAACGAGTTTCTGTTTGAATCATGTCAATTTTCTCCTTTCAGGTTGATTAAATGATAACTGCCTCTTCCACAACTTCTACAAGACGGAAACGTTTTGTAGCTGAAAGTGGGCGAGTTTCCATGATACGAACGATATCGCCTTCTTTAGCAACATTGTTTTCATCATGAGCTTTGTACTTTTTAGAGTAGTTAATACGTTTACCATAGACTGGGTGGTTACGTTTAGTTTCAACTACAACTGTGATTGTTTTGTCCATTTTGTCAGATACTACGCGTCCAACAAGAACTTTACGATTATTGCGTTCCATTGAAATTCTCCTTTCCCAATCTATTATTTAGTTTCAGATTGCACAGTTTTGATACGTGCAATTTGTTTCTTCACTTCGTTCAAACGAGCAGTTTGCTCAAGTTGACCAGCAGCAGCTTGGAAACGAAGTTCGAAGAGTTCTTTCTTCAATTCGTTTTCTTTCTTAGCAAGTTCTTCTTGAGAAAGGCCACGAAGTTCTTTTACAAAATCTTTAATTTCTTGAAGTTTCATGTCTTCTCCTTATTCTGCTTCACGTTTTACGAATTTAACTTTAACTGGCAATTTGTGACCAGCAAGGCGGAATGCTTCGCGAGCGATTTCTTCAGAAACGCCAGCTACTTCAAACATAACCTTACCGCGTTTAACTGGAGCTACCCAACCTTCAGGAGCACCTTTACCAGAACCCATACGTACACCGATAGCTTTAGCAGTGTATGATTTGTGTGGGAAGATCTTGATCCAAACTTTACCACCACGTTTCATGTAACGCGTCATAGCGATACGGGCAGCTTCGATTTGGCGGTTTGTAATCCATGAGCTAGTAGTTGCTTGAAGACCGTATTGACCAAAGTCTACTTGTTTTCCACCTTTAGCTTCACCGCGCATTTTTCCACGGAATTCACGACGGTGTTTTACACGTTTAGGTACTAACATTTGTTATTTACCTCCTTTAGTGTTTTTACGAGCTGGAAGAACTTCACCACGGTAGATCCATACTTTAACACCAAGTTTACCGTAAGTTGTCAAAGCTTCTTCCCAAGCGTAGTCGATATCCGCACGAAGTGTATGAAGAGGAACAGTTCCTTCTGAGTAGCCTTCTGCACGGGCAATATCAGCACCGTTCAAACGGCCAGAAACTTGTGTTTTGATACCTTTTGCACCAGCGCGCATTGCACGTTGGATAGCTTGTTTTTGAGCACGGCGGAATGCCACACGTTGCTCCAATTGACGAGCGATTGACTCACCAACAAGGTGTGCATCCAAATCAGGTTGTTTGATTTCGATGATGTTGATGTGTACTTGCTTACCAGTCAATTTGTTCAATTGAGCACGAAGTGCATCAACGTTGCTACCAGCTTTACCGATAACCATACCTGGCTTAGCAGTGTGGATAGAAACGATTACTTTATTTACAGCACGTTCGATTTCGATTGTTGATGTTGACGCATCAGCCAATTCTTTTTTGATAAAGTTGCGGATTGCAAGATCTTCATGAAGGTAATCCGCGTATTCTTTTTCAGCATACCATTTAGCATCCCAATCACGGATGATGCCAACACGCATACCAATTGGATGTACTTTTTGACCCACGTTTTTACCTCCTTATTTCTCTGCCACAACTACAGTGATGTGAGCTGTGCGTTTGTTGATTGGTGAAGCAGAACCTTTCGCACGTGGACGGAAACGTTTCAACGTTGGTCCTTCGTTTGCGAATGCTTCGCTGACTACCAAGTTAGCTTTTTCCAAACCAAAGTTATTTTCAGCGTTAGCGATTGCTGAGTTCAAAACTCCCTCGATAATGCCTGCAGCTTTGTTTGGTGTGAATTTCAAGATTGCGATTGCGTCTGCTACGCTTTTGCCACGGATGTTATCCAAGACAAGACGTGATTTACGAGGTGAAACACGTACTGTGCGAGCAGTTGCTTTAGCTGAAGTAATTTCTGCCATTGTGTTTTCCTCCTAAATTATTTACGACGAGTTTTCTTGTCGTCAGCAGCATGACCTTTGTAAGTACGAGTTGGTGCAAATTCACCAAGTTTGTGACCTACCATGTCTTCTTGAATGTATACAGGTACGTGTTTACGTCCATCGTAAACTGCGATTGTATAACCGATGAAACTTGGGAAGATCGTTGAACGACGTGACCAAGTTTTAATTACTTTTTTCTTTTCGTCGTTTGCTTGAGCTTCAACTTTTTTCATCAAATGCTCATCGACGAAAGGTCCTTTTTTAAGACTACGTCCCATTTTAGTGTTTTCTCCTTTAAAATATGTACCACAGCGGCTTGTCCGCAAAATAGCGGACTACCGAGTTGGCGGATGATATAGAATGCTAAGCAACTAAGAATAGATTATTTTTGGTTGCGACGACGAACGATAAGTTTGTCAGATTTAGCTTTCTTGTTACGAGTTTTCAAACCAAGAGCTGGTTTACCCCATGGTGTAGATGGTGCTTTACGACCAACTGGTGCTTTACCTTCACCACCACCGTGTGGGTGATCGTTAGGGTTCATTACAGAACCGCGAACTGTTGGACGAATACCTTTCCAACGGCTACGACCTGCTTTACCAAGGTTAACAAGGCCATGTTGTTCGTTACCTACAGTACCAACAGTAGCACGGCAAGTACCAAGGATCATACGAACTTCACCTGATTGAAGGCGAACAAGAACGTATTTACCTTCTTGACCAAGAACCTGTGCAGATGCACCAGCAGCACGAACCAATTCACCACCGCGACCTGGTTTCAACTCGATGTTGTGAACAACAGTACCGACTGGGATGTTTGCAAGTGGAAGTGCGTTACCAACTTTGATATCTGCTTCTGGACCTGAAACGATGCGTTGACCAACTTCAAGACCTTTAGGAGCAATGATGTAAGCTTTAACACCGTCTGTGTAGTGTACAAGAGCGATGTTTGCTGAACGGTTTGGATCGTACTCGATAGTTTTAACGATTGCTTCAACGCCATCTTTGTTACGTTTGAAGTCTACCAAACGGTAGAAACGTTTGTGACCGCCACCTTGGTGACGAACAGTGATGCGACCGTTGTTGTTACGACCAGCTTTGCTCTTCAAAGCAACAAGCAAGCTTTTTTCTGGAGTGCTTGTTGTGATTTCAGCGAAGTCCAAAGAAGTCATGTTACGACGGCCATTTGTCGTTGGTTTATAAACTTTAATACCCACGTTAATTCCTCCTTTGATTATTCAGCGTCAGCTGTAGCGAACAATTCGATCGCTTTTGAATCAGCAGCCAATGTGATGATTGCTTTTTTCACTTTGTTTGTGCGACCTACATAACGACCTACGCGTTTTGTTTTAGGTTTCACGTTGATTGTGTTAACATTTGCAACTTTAACACCCTCAAATGCAGCTTCAACAGCTTGCTTGATCAAGAGTTTGTGTGCACGAGTGTCAACTTCAAATACATACTTGCCTGCTTCGAGTTGGCCCATTGAGCTTTCTGTGATGACAGGTTTTTTGATAACATCATACAAATTCATTATGCAAGAACCTCCTCAATTTTAGAGATAGCTGCTTGAGTTACAAGAAGTTTGTCTGCATTTGCGATGTCAAGTACGCTTGCAGTTGTTGCAGTTGCAACTTTAACTCCTGGGATGTTACGAGCAGAAAGAGCTGCGAATTCGTTGCCTTCTTCAAGAATAACAAGGACTTTAGAATCAATGCTCAATGCTGCAAGCACTTTTGCAAATTCAGCAGTTTTTGGAGCTGTGAATTCAAGTGAGTTAACAGCTACAAATTTGTTTTCAGCAACTTTTTCTGAGTAAACAGATTTAAGTGCCAAGCGACGAACTTTTTGTGGAAGTTTGTACGCGTATGAACGTGGAGTTGGTCCGAAGACTACGCCACCGCCACGCCATTGTGGTGAACGGATAGAACCTTGACGAGCACGTCCAGTTCCTTTTTGACGCCATGGTTTGCGTCCGCCACCTGAGACTGCTGAACGGTTTTTAACTGCGTGAGTACCTTGACGAAGGCTAGCACGTTGGCTGATGATCACATCAAATACAACTGCTTGGTTTGGCTCGATACCAAAGATCGCATCGTTAAGAACTACTTCACCAGCTTGTTTACCAGTTTGGTCAAATAATGTTACGTTTGCCATTTCGACTGATTTCCCCTTTCCTTATTATTTACCAGCTTTAACTGCTGACTTGATAGTGATAAGAGATTTCTTAGCACCTGGTACGTTACCTTTGATAAGGATAACGTTCTTTTCTGGAACAACTTGTACAACTTCAAGGTTTTGAATTGTTACACGGTTGCCGCCCATGCGACCTGCAAGGTTTTTACCTTTGAATACACGGTTAGGTGCAACAGGACCCATAGAACCTGGACGACGGTGGTAACGAGAACCGTGAGCCATAGGACCACGTGATTGACCATGGCGTTTGATAACACCTTGGAAACCTTTACCTTTAGATGTACCAGTTACATCAACAACATCACCAGCTGCGAAAGTTTCAACTGTAATTTCTTGTCCAACTTCCAAGCCTTCAATGTTTTTGAATTCACGAATGAAGCGCTTAGGAGCTGTGTTAGCTTTAGCTACATGGCCTTTGGCAGGTTTGTTGCTCAATACTTCACGTTTGTCATCAAAACCAACTTGAACTGCTGCATAACCATCAGTTTCAACTGTTTTCACTTGAAGAACAACGTTTGGAGTTGCTTCGATGACAGTAACAGGGATAAATTCACCAGATTCAGTGAAGATTTGAGTCATTCCCACTTTTTTCCCTAAGATTCCTTTTGTCATGAGAAAAATATTCCTTTTCTTATTTTATAGTCAAAAAGTTTTTAACGAGCGTTTTTTATGCTCAAAATCAATTAAAGTTTGATTTCTACGTTTACACCACTTGGAAGATCCAATTTCATCAAAGCGTCAACTGTTTTTTGAGTTGGGTTGATGATGTCGATCAAACGTTTGTGTGTACGCATTTCGAACTGCTCACGAGAGTCTTTATACTTGTGAGTCGCACGGATGATTGTGTAGAGGCTACGTTCTGTTGGAAGTGGAACTGGACCTGCTACTTGAGCACCTGTACGTGTTGCAGTTTCAACGATTTTTGCAGCTGCTGTATCAAGTGTACGGTGTTCGTACGCTTTCAAGCGGATGCGGATTTTTTTGTTTGCCATCTTTTTCTCCTTTTCGTCTATTTAACATAATAGGCTAGCTCCACAAGAAAACCAACACGAGTCGCGTGGCAATGCAACCGAGCGTGTCGCAACCTCTTGCATCAAAGCTACAGCCGTAATTTTTACGGCACTAGAACATTCTATCAGATTCTACTTGCTATTGCAAGAGTTTTTACTCAAAAATTCAAAAAATCCCAAAACTTTTATTTCAGGATTCTTCATTACTTCTATCCATTATGTCTAATATGACCAAAATATTTTTATCAGCCAGTAGACGCCTCTCTAATTCCTCACTCAGCCTCTTACTTCTTTCTGTAAAACTATCTTTCATCTGACCTCCCTTTTGATTTTCTGGCTCATGATTCATTCCTCCCCCAGACTGTTTCACTCCACCGAACCTCAATTCGCTCTTTGATTTTCAACTCACGATAAAAAGGTCCACTGGACCTTAATTCGCTTTCTTGTTTTCAGGCTCATGATAAAAAGGTCCACTGGACCTTTTTATTCCTCTTCCATAAAGCTATTGAAGACTTCTTCAATCATATCCCATTCTGCTGTTGCGTCTTCTGGGATAGGTTGCAAATCGCCTTCTGTGCCATTCTCATTCTCAATGTATGAGTAAGCTTGGATTTCAACTTCTCCGTTCTCATCTTCTTCTGCACTTGCAGGAATCAAGAGAACATAGTTCTTACCAAACTCTTCTTGACCGTCAATCGTCAATAAGATTTCAAAAAGTGTTTCGTTACCTTGGTCGTCTACCAAAGTAATCAATTCACGTTCGTCGTGATTGTGGTCGTGTTCATGGTCATGATGATGTGCCATTAGAATCTCCTTTAAAATGTTCTATCTAAATAATTTTGTAAAATCAGCTGAGCTGCTAATTTATCAATAACTTTCTTGCGTTTTCCTCGGCTGATATCCGCTTGCTCAATCAGCATCCGTTCTGCTGCAACAGTTGTTAAACGTTCATCCTGATAATCAACTGGAAGTTTATAACGCTCAGTCAATAAATCACCGTAAGCTTGACTAGCTTCCACACGTGGACCACTAGTATTATTCATATTCTTCGGCAAGCCTACAACAAATTTATCAACCTTGTACTGTTCTACAAGTTCGGTCAAACGCTCCAGACCGAATTCGCCCTTTTCTTCATCGATTGGGATGATTTCCAACCCTTGGGCCGTGAAGCCTAACGGATCTGAAATGGCTACACCAACTGTCTTGGAACCGACGTCTAATCCCATTATTCTCATTAGAGGTCAATCCCATTCCCTTTCAAATAGTAGCGCACCAATTCTTCAATGATTTCATCTCGTTCATGCTTACGAATCTGATTGCGGGCATCATTATAGCGAGGAATATAAGCAGGGTCCCCACTTAATACATAGCCAATGATTTGGTTAATCGGATTATAGCCCTTTTCCTCTAGCGAACGATAAACACTAGTCAATGTTTTGCTGATTTCTTGTTTATCTGTATCATCTAGGCGAAAACGAACGGTTTCTTCGGTAAATCCCATACTTACACCTTCTTTCCCTATTTTTTACATTATATCACAAATTTTAATTATTCTCAAAAAATGCGCAAAAAGAACCCCAAAAGAGTCCTTTTGTACATCTTATAGAGCTGCTCTCATACGAGCTTGAGCATTTTCAACATTGCGCACTGCACGTGGCAAGAAAGCGCGTATATCATCTTCTTTATAGCCCACTTGAAGTCGTTTCTCGTCAATCAAGATTGGACTCTTCAAAATACGTGGGTTAGAGGTAATTAAATCAATGACCTCATTCACACTCAACTCTTCAATATCAAAGTCTAGACTCTTTGCATAACGGTTTTTTGACGATACGATACTTGCAATACCATTCTCTGTTTTTGTTAAGATGTTTAGGATTTCTTCCTTAGTAATGGCTTCCTTCGCAAGATTATGCTCATTATAAGATAATTGGTGAGCATTTAACCAATTTTTCGCTTTCTTACAAGAAGTACAACTAGATACAGTATAAATTTTAATCATGTAGTCACTCCTTTGCTACATTTTATTAAGCACATTATAGACTATTATATCATAAATTCCCTCGGTCTGCAGACCTATTTTTTAAAAAAACATTAAATTTTGGGGTAAAAATTCGGTTTTTATTAGAAAAAAGCCTGGAATCTCCAGACTTTTTCGTGCTTATACTAAACAACTTCGTACACACATATAAAATATAGGTGGCAATAGTTCAATATTAAATCTATTTTGTTAGGAATTAATCTTCTAATTCAATACCGCCATCAAGATCTAGGATAACATCTTGGATCTCTTCCGCAGCAACAGGAGCTTCTTCGGTCGCAACCTCTTCAACTCCATCTGCTTCAATCAAGCCATAATGAATACGAATCTTGCGGTCAATTTCATCAAAGATTGCTGGATTATCTGCTAAGAATTTCTTAGCATTTTCAGAACCTTGGCCAATTTTCTCTCCATTATATGAATACCAAGCACCTGCTTTTTGGATGATACCGAGGTTGCTACCAATCTCAATCAATTCACCTGTGCGAGAAATTCCTTCACCGTACATGATTTCAACAACAGCTTCTTTAAATGGTGGAGCCACCTTGTTCTTCACAATCTTCACCTTGGTTTCCTTACCAACGTTTTGATCTTTCTTGTCGCCTGTTCCTTTGATTTGCGTGTTTCCACGAACATCCATACGGACAGATGCATAGAATTTAAGCGCACGTCCACCTGGCGTTGTTTCAGGGTTACCAAACATGACACCAACTTTTTCACGCAATTGGTTAATGAAAATAGCTACTGTTTTTGTTTTGTTGATGGATGCACCGAGTTTACGCATGGCCTGACTCATCATACGAGCCTGCAAACCAACGTGGCTATCACCAATATCACCGTCAATTTCTGCACGTGGTACAAGGGCTGCAACCGAGTCAACAACAACCAAATCAACAGCACCAGAGTCAATCAACTTACCAGCGATTTCAAGACCCTGCTCTCCTGAGTCTGGCTGTGACAAGAGCAACTCATCAATATTGACACCAAGAGCTGCTGCATAGGCTGGATCCAAGGCATGCTCCGCATCGATAAAGGCAGCAATACCGCCATCTTTCTGGGCTTGAGCTACTGCGTGTAGAGCAACAGTTGTCTTACCTGAGCTCTCTGGACCGTAAATCTCAATGATGCGGCCCTTCGGATAGCCACCCGCTCCAAGCGCAATGTCGATTGACAAGCTACCTGAACTCATAACTTGAACTTTTTGCTCAGCACGCTCACCAAGACGCATGACAGCACCCTTACCAAAATCTTTTTCAATTGATTTTAGGGCATCATCCAGCGCTTTTTTACGCTCATCGCCAAATTTCTTTGTAATATCTTCTAATTTTTTTCCTGGTTTCTTAGCCAATGATTTTCTCCTCTTTTCTTAGTCAAACTATTATAGCAAATATCTGCTATTTCACAAAGTGTTTCGTACAAAATCCCAGGCCTGCAAACAAGCAAGCTGGCGAAGGTATTGCCACGAATAACCACCTAAATCTATCTCTTTTTTGGAAATACCCGAGGTCGTAGCCAAGGTGAGATATACTTTTGCAAGTACGTTGTCCTCTGTTGATTCCGGTTTGATAAGCACAGACACAGCCAAACCTAAATCAGCTTGCAGCTCCTGCCGAATGCAGTCAGCTTCCTCTGATAGCCTGCCCGATTCTGTCCCTAGCTGACCGATGACTTTCCCCCCGCTAAAATACGGCTGATCAGCCAAAGCCAAACTCAATTCAGCTTGCAAGAGACCACCTGTCCCCTGTTCGACGATGGCTATAGTTTGTTTTTTCTCTATCAAACAAGACGCTACCATTTTGACCAAACTATTATCCTCTCCGTAGGCATAGAAATAGTCTGCCAGTTTGTCATGTTGTAAGATTTCTTCTTCCAACTGATTCAAACGTAGATTTGCTTCTTCTTGGCTGGTCGCTTTGGTGGACAAGCGTAAAGTCACCTCTCCAACCTTAGCATAGGGTGCAAGAGTTGGGTCTGTCTGCTTGTCAATCAAGTCCGCCAAAACAGTCACCAGCTGGCTTTCACCAATGCCAAAAAAGCGTAGGACACGCGAATAAAGTTGCTGCTGAGATTGGGACAGTAAAGGCAAGAGACTCTCAGAAAACATGGCCTTGAGCTCGCTTGGTGGGCCAGGCAAAACAATATAGGTTACACCATCTTGCTCAATCATACCACCAGCAGCTAAACCAGCTGGATTCTGTAGCGCCTGACTTCCCTCCACAATCTGTGCCTGACGTTCATTATTTGGTGTACGGACACGACCTGGGCGACTGGCAAAGAAGCGGTCTAATTTTGCCATAGCCTTTTCATCAAAGACCAATTTTCTACCTAAGAAGGTCGCCAGGGTCTGCTTGGTCAAATCATCTTCAGTTGGACCAAGTCCTCCACAGAGAATGACCAAGTCGCTCCGCTGACGGGCTACTTCCAGTACAGACAGAAGCCTGTTTTCATTATCTCCAACAGCTGTGTGGAAATAAACATCAATTCCCAGCTCTGCGCATTTTTCCGAAAGGAACTGAGCATTGGTATTAACGATTTGGCCTGTCAAAATCTCCGTCCCAACGGCGATTAGTTCTGCTTTCATATTCCTCCTCTGTCTAGGGTGCGATTGCTCGCTCATCTAATTAGTTCGTAATTTCTTTCCAATCTCACAAGTTTCTTCATGTTCATTCAACAGACCTGCTGCCTGCAAATAAGAATAAATACAGACAGGACCTACAAATTTGAAACCTCGCTTTTTCAAATCTTTTGAAATTCGCTCAGACAAGTCGTTCTTGGTCGGCAATTCTCGGAAGGACTTGACAGGGTTGTCGACAGATGTAAAGTTAACCCATTCCCAAAGATAGGTATCAAACGTGCCGAATTCCTCCTGTACTCGAAGAAAGGCCTGGGCATTGGCGCGGGTAGCATACAACTTAGCCTTGTGACGAATGATGTTTGGATTGCTCAGAAGACCGTCTAACTCGCTATCGGTCAGAGCCGCAACCTTTTGAATATCATAGTTGAAAAAAGCAGAGCGAAAAGCCTGGCGTTTATTGAGAACAATTTCCCAGGAAAGTCCTGCTTGGTAGGATTCCAAGCAAAGCAACTCAAACAAAGACTGCTCATCGTGAAGTGGCTTGCCCCATTCTTCATCATGGTAAGCAATATAGAGTGGATTATTTAGATTAACCCAAGCACAACGGGACATAGAAACTCCTTTTCGTGAATAACTAAAGTGCGAATCAGGATAAACTGACTGAAACACGACTACGATACTTTGTAAAATTGTCAAACTGAATCCTAAATATCACCGAATAACGCAGTTGACATCTGGCAAGAGGCGTCGTTAAAACTCGCCTCTTACCTAGCTGTCATTACGGAGGTCTCACACTGTTCGACCGTCTATTTTCTCTTTGTCCTTTACGTCCTTTGTATCTGGACACGACATGAGCCGCAAAAATCGATATTATTTTTGTGGCGAATTAGTAAGGTACCTAGGCAAGTCGCAAATAGCGATTGCCGTAGTGGGAGCAGGAAAGAATTCAACAGATAAAAAAGAATTCGTCTTCCTGCCCCCGCACAGTTGATTAGGTCAGATTTGAAGTGTGAAACACGAACAAATCTGCCAATCAACCACTGCGCTGATATGTTGACTCAAACTTTGAGTAACAAAACAAAACTTTTTAACCATCATACTGGTACGGTAATTGAACACGGACTAAGGACTGTGAGAAAAAGATAAACCTGCCTAGAGCCTAAAGGCTCTGCGTTAGGTTTCCTACTTTCTCTTTGTCCTTTACGTCCTTTGTATCTTATCACTTCATCAACATTTTAAGTGCTGACTTGATGTAGTTTTCGGCGGTGTCATTGGTGCCGTCGAAGAATTTCTTGATTTTCTTGAGTTCAGCTGGTCGGTAGCCAAGAGCTTCCATGGCTTCCATAGCTTCTTCGAGGGCGATATTTTCACTGGATGGTGCTACTTGTTGGACAGGACCAGCTTCTTCGCTGATAACAAACTTGCCTTCCAGGTCCAAAATCATCTGCTGGGCTGTTTTCTTGCCAATCTTTGGAAACTTGGTCAGGTAGGTAATGTTTTTCTGCTCAATGGCACGAACAAGCCCATCATTATCATCGACAGCAATAATAGCCAGAGCTGTTGTTGGACCAATACCTGATACTGAAATCAGACTCAGAAAGACGGATTTTTCATTCTCAGTCGCAAATCCGTAAAGCAGATGAGCATCTTCACGAATCACCTGATGAGTATAGACAGTCACTTCTTGCTGGACTTGTCCTGAATAGGCGTAAGGGTTAGCAACCTGCAAGATATAGCCTACTCCATGCGTTTCTACCACAATGTATTTTGCAGTTATTTTCGTTAAAATTCCTTTAATATAGTAGTACATATACTTCCTTTACTAATGTGTCAACTTTTTCAACTATGTTAATACTTGCCCAATTCTCGCAAACTTGTGTGATTTTCTTGAATGCGACGGAACATTTTTTCCATGTCCGACTTGCTAAAATGCACTAAAACTGGACGACCGTGCGGGCAATTATAGGGATTTTGGCAGTAAGACAATTGTCTCAATAAATCACGCGCCGAATAATCATCCAAAGCATGGTTGGCCTTGATTGACCGTTTACAAGACATCATGATAGCCAGTTCTGCCCGATACTGCTTGATTGACACCTGATCCGTCAAGAGCAACATGTCACACATCTCATAGATGCCAGACTCAATCTCCTCTTCCTTCATCCAAATAGGATGTTCACGCAGAATAAATTGATTAGCTCCATATTCTTCTAAGTTGACACCAACTTGACGAAGAGCATCCATTTTGTGGACAAGGTTAAGGGCATCATTCTGCGGAAATTCAAAAATATACGGCACCAATAACTGTTGAGCTGAATTGTCAACCTGTCCAATTTTCTCACGATAGTATTCGTATTTGACCCGTTCTTGTGCGGCATGCTGGTCAATGATATAAAGTCCTGTCTTACCTTGTGCAAATAAATACGTCCCATGCATTTGACCAAAATATTCTAACTCTGGAAATGTCGATGTTTCCTCCTGGTCTAATTTATCTGCCAGTTTTGCCAATTCTTTTGCACTTAGATTAGGATGCTCCTGATCTTCTGATTCCACCGACTGACGTTCTGCAAATTGAACAGATGTAGGTTTATTTTCGACAGGCGACTCAACAATCTCTTGCCTATCCTCTTCGAGAGGTTTGACATCCTCAGCGACCACGTCTGGTTTTAAGAAGAAGTCTTGCTTAATCGTATCATAATAGATTTTTGGCTCTTTGAGTGGTAAGGTGCCTTGCTCTACTTTTACTTTTGGTCGAGTACTTGACTGAGCTAAATTCTCAAGAGCATCTGGTATCAAGTCCTGCTCTTTAAGCGCTTGACTAATCGCCTCTCGAATCAAGGTCATGAGTTCTTTTTCCTTGGAAATACGGACCTCTTGCTTGGTCGGATGGACATTGACATCAGCAAGATAGGGGTCAATTTCTATAGAAATGACTGCCAGCGGAAAGCGTCCAACCATCAACTTACTGCCATAACCTTCCAAAATCGCTCGATTAAGCAAAAAATTCTTGATATAGCGACCATTGATGAAAATGGAAATGTAGTTGCGGTTGGCACGAGTCAACTCTGGCAAGGAAACATAACCTGAAATCTGAAAATCCAAGTCTTCGGCCTCAATTTCAACCATTTTTTTGGCAGAAGCAATCCCATAAATCCCTGAAATTGCCTGACGAAGTTTCCCTGTCCCTGCAGTTCTAATTAATTCTCGTCCTTCGTTTACTAAGGCAAAAGCTATTTCCGGATGAGCTAGACTCAATCGATTTACAACATCAACAATATGTGATAATTCAGCCTGTTGACTGCGAACGTATTTGAGACGAGCAGGGGTATTGTAAAATAAATCCGAAACAGTAATCTGCGTACCAACTGGACGACTAACTGGCTCCTCTTTCTCGATGACACCGCCTTTGGCCTCCAAATGAAGCCCATGTGCAGAGTCTGCCGTAGCTGTCTCAATAACCATCTGACTGACAGAAGCAATGGAAGGCAGAGCTTCTCCACGAAAACCGAGGGTGCGAATACGAAACAAATCCGATTGATTTTTTATCTTACTGGTGGCGTGACGGCGGAGGGCAAGCGCTACTTCATCAGGGGCAATCCCCTCACCGTTATCCGTGATTTGAATCATTTTAAGGCCAGCCTCTTCAACACTAATTTCAATCTGACTAGCCCCTGCGTCAATGGAATTTTCCACCAACTCCTTAACCACACTGGCTGGTCGCTCAATGACCTCACCAGCCGCAATCTGGTTGGCTAGTATTTCTGGTAGTTCAATAATATGTGACATCATTTCTCCTACATTTCTTTAATAATTTTTCCCGAATGCTTATTTTTCCATTATACCACATATCCACTTTCCCTCCTTTTCCCAGATAGGCTAAAGAAAAAATGACTGCCTGAGCAATCATTCATTCTTTTGATAAATCGTAAAGTAATCCGTTGTCTGAACAGACTGGTACTGTGATTCTAAATTTGTCTTGATTTCATCTAGAATTGGCAAATTCTTATTGACGACTACAAATTTTGCCTCATTTTTATTAATGTCATACATCAAGCTATTTTTATTGTCGTCAGTATTCAGATAGGGTTCTGCTGTAGTAATCGTTGCGGCAGATAAACGTTGACTTGAAAGATAGATGCTTGCGCTATTATCCCAAACATAAATCTTATCCGAATCTTTCGTTTGTTCACCAATGTAATTGGCAACTTGTTCACGGTCAGTTCTCAAATCTCCCTGTATCAAATAAAGATAAGCAGGTTGAGCGATAATACCCAAGCAAATAGCTAATGGAAGGAAGAATTGACGACGCAAATAGCCACGATGATCTTCTACATCCTCATCACGCAGATAAACGACTGACATCGCAAAACCATACGGTAAAAGAAGAATGAGTTGACTCCATTGAAAGTTTGCATTCCCAATAATAAAGACACATTGAACTAAGAAAGTCAATAATAGGAGAACTTTGATATAGGTATGTCTTCCTTGTTTGAAAGAAAACACCATTTGGATGAAACTTTTAAAGAATCCAGATAAGAGTAAAAATACAGACACAATCGCCAAGGCTAAATATAGATAGGAATGGTGAAAGTCTAACTGTAAGTTATAAAGGAAAGTTTGTTGAATAGCTGTCCCCAGAATCTGCGCCTCAAAAGCATAATAACCTACCGCATATAGAATCAAAAGAAAACCAAAAATGGTCGCTAATAATTGATAGATTCCTCGAGTAACTTGGCGGTGTTGGATATTAAAAATAAATAAAACTAGACCCGCAACTAACCAAAGAATCAGACTTTTTGGGTAAATTAAAAATACCAATGCCGCATCGATTCCGTAGAGGATAAATGCCTCATCACGCACTGCATTTTCAAAATAGCGGACCAGAAACCACACACTAGTCAAAAGAAACGGAAGAGCAAACATTTCTGCATACATCCCTCCAAAACCAAGTGCAAAAATAAACACATAGAACCAATGACTAGAACTTGTCGCTAGGTGTTCTGACTGACTAAAATAAGCTACAATCTTATAGAAATAGATTCCCGCTATCAGTAACGCTATAAACTGGAGGATTCCAAAGATAATGAAAGTCCCTCCCAGATGACCTAAGAAAGCAAGTAAGTAGAATAATAACCCGCTTGTACCAAAGAAATCACCATAAGGGATTTGTCCATTTGCCATTGCCATCCCTGCATATAAATTTTGAGTTTGTATATTGGTTGCAAATGGCATTAGCAGTGGATTGGCTACGCTAAAAACACTTAAAACTAAGCTCCAAACAAGAGCCGGCCAATACTTTGTCTTTAATACTCTTTCATGAAATTCACCATTCAGTTGCACTTGCTGTCTGCGTGATGCTCTACGACTACTCCGATAAGTTTCCTCAGGATGAGTAACTACATCCGAAACTACATCTAATTCTGTCATTTTCTTCTCCTTGGATTTGCTTTCTTTATTATATCAAAAAGCACTCCCGATGTCATTTCCTATCGGGAGTTCTAGAAATTTTTGCAAACTGTTCTAATTGGCGAAAGGTATGGCGTTTGAGCTTTTCAAATTCCTTTAGAAATGCTATTTTTTCTGCATGTGTCATACCTATTTATTCGCAAAAAGATAGTTATTTTTTAAAAAGCCGACGAACTTCTGAGATAAAGTAGAGAGAGCCTGTGACAATCAAAATCCCTTGCTTGCTAGATTTCCAGTCTTCTATAAACTGCTGATAGTTCTCAACATAATCTCGTCCTTGTCGGTTTTTCTCAGACAAGGCACCATCATAAGCAAAGCTGGTTAATACAAGGGCAGTATGTGGTAATTTTTCGTCCAATAATTCCAGCATTTCTTGAAAGTCCTTGCGCCGAAGAGCTGAAAAGAGAATGGTGACAGGCTCTTCTTGAACCTGAATAAATTCAACCAAACGTTCGATAGCTGGGACATTGTGGGCTCCATCCAAATAGATTTTTGGCTCTTGAGCAACCAATTCCAAACGACCAGGCCAGCTGGTTTGGGCAAGGGCTTGTTGAATCAACTGAGGTTGAATGTCTTTTTGGATATTGGTCATATAGAGTATAAAAGTTTGTAGAGCTACGGCCGCATTCTCTTCTTGATGATGGCCTGCCAGACCCAGAACTAATTCTGATAGGTCGATGTCCGTATTGCTGAACTGTCCTGCTTTATAGGTGAATTCCTGACCAAATTGGTAGACTGGTGCTTGTTTTTCAAGGGCAATTTGGCGACAGATGGCTGTGGTTTCTGGAGAAAGTGGTCCAAGGACGACAGGCATGTTTTCCTTGATAATCCCTGCTTTCTGCTCTGCTATTTCCCCTAAAGTCAAGCCTAGTAAATCCTGATGGTCCATACCGATGGAGGTGATCACGCTTAGGGCTGGTGACACGACATTGGTCGTATCCAAAAGCCCTCCGATGCCCACCTCTACTAGTGCCACATCGGGCTGCTGGTCCTGGAAATAGAGGAACATAATGAGCACCATAACCTCAAAATAGCGGAAAGGCTCATAGCGAGCGGCGATTTCCTGCTCCAAGTCGTAGACTTTCTGTAAATAGTGCTGAAAATCATGGTCAGAAATGGGCTGGCTGTCGATACAAATCCTGTCGTGTACGCTCACCATGTGGGGTGACACGAAACTGCCGACACGCAAGCCATGTGCCTGAAATAGCTGGCGCATAAAGGCAATGGTCGATCCCTTGCCATTGGTCCCAGCGACATGAATGACTGGCACTGCAAACTGGGGATTTCCTAGCAGTTCTAGGGCATACTCAATCTTCTCCATCTTATAATGAAACACCTGACCTTGCTTGGTGTTTAACCAATTTTCTAACATGGCCACCTCCTACATACTGTCTAGTATAACAAAAAAGCCTAACGGATGTTGGCTTTTTACTAATATTATTCTTCAACCCAAGTCCCCCAATTACCACCAAGACGACCAAAAAAATTCAAAAAGTTAAACATATTACTAATCTCCTTTAATCTTTATGAGTTTAGTATAATGCTTTTTGCAATTCTTCAACAGGACAAAAATGTCACTTTATTGATTGTCAACTTTCCAATCTTCTTCAATCTTCTCCTCTAACTCTCTATTTTCTATCAATTTTGCAAATAGCATCGCATCTAGATAATGCTTTTCAGCCTCACCTCTATCCTTATTTACAAAAAGTGCGTACTTCCATTTCAACACGCTGACAATTGGCTTTTTCTGAAAATCTTGCGTTAACTGTATAATTTTATCTACACTGTCGAATATCTTTGGTATTGGTTCATAATATTTTTTACTTCCCAAAATGTTTACACAAGATAACAATGTATCTCTTAGAACAAATAAATCACTTGAATTGATAATATCAATTTGTCCATGTAAATATTCTATAATTTTCAAAAACTGTCCAAATATCTCTGAGTCACTACTGGATAATCTAACGTATTCAAGCTGGAGCCTAATAATCAGCAAATCATTCACTTCGTACTTTTGTTTTCGAAAAATTTGTTCAAAGTAATCTTCCAGTATCTCTTTTCCAAAGCCTGCTGTCCCTGACTCTAAGGTATCAATTCGGGATTGAATGGCATCAATCGCTACTTTCTCCTCCTCAGGCAAGTCATCATAATAATCATCATAGATTTCCGTCATGATAGCATCACGTTTTTCAACTAATTCCTCATTACCATAAGTCGGTGTACGGAGGACATCAAATTTCAGCTTGGAGTATCTTTCTGGCAAGGATACATAATCAGGCATAAGCTCATAGAGCCCCATGCCTAAGCGGGTTGCGATATATTGGATTTTTGAAAAAGTCGGCTTAGAAGTACCTGCTTCGATACGGGTTAATTGGCGGACGGAGAGCTCAAGTTCGTCACCGCAAAACTGTTCACGTGTCAGACTAGCGGTTTCTCGAAGTTGACGTACACGTTGTCCAAATTCCTTATCGTTCATAAAATACCTCCAAATATTATTTTGTATATTATAGCAAAATCATCACTCAATTTCCATACTTTTTTCTGCTTTTAAATAAAAAACAAACGGTTTTACGTTTGTTTTTATTTGTATTCATCGGTTAATATTTGTTTTATATCCAAAAGAGAAACAATCTTCCAATTCTTCTCTACACCATCAATTTGCAGGTTGATGCTATGAATCCCTGCGTTGATAGCTGTTTCTACATCGAGCAAACGATCGCCGATGTAGTAGGTATTTTCTTTGTTCAGTCCATATTTTTCGATGAGAAATAGCAGAGCTTCTGGACTTGGTTTGCGGGCAAAACCAGAATCGCTGGTCAAGATTTCTGTGAAATGGTGACGGACACCCAAATCCTCCAAAACCTGAAAAGCATTGTCACTTTTGTGTGTATAAACGAAATTTTGAATTCCTTTCTCTGCTGTCCAATCCAAAATTTCACGCGCACCAGCCATCAAGGGAATTTGCGTATTTTTCTCCTTCAAGGAAGTCGCACGCACACGATTGAGCTCATCGCTATCCAGACCGTACTTGTCCGCATCACGCACCAGCAAATCCTTGACAGAATAGCGAAGAATGAAATTTCTTACTTCCTCACGGTCAAAAGGAAGGTCAAATTGGTCGTAGGTTTCCTGTATACCAGCTAAAATCGCTTCATAAGAATCCAGCAATGTTCCGTCCAAATCCCAAATAAATGTCGGTGTCATCTTATCTCCATTCATATGCTTGATAGGGCTTGTCCAATTGGTAACCCAATTTTTCAGCCAGTTTCAAGGAAGTCAGAGTATGGGCATCCCAGCTAGGATAGAGATTACGGTCTAAACAAGCTAAGATTAACTGAGCAGCACAAGATCTAGCCAAACCCAAACCTCGATAGTCTTCCCTAGTATCCACTTCTATCTCAATCCCACCTGAATAACTGGCATAGGGTGAGGCACCTGACACCACCTGTTCCTTATGCAAGATGATATAGCCTAGACCCAAGTCTAAAAACTGCTCCACATCAGCATAATTGCCCACCAAATCGCGTGACCATTCTTCTACCAGACAGGCATCATACAGATTACGGTCAATCACTTTCAGGTCAAACTCTTCAGGTAGGGCATCAATCAGTTTCTGCAAATGCCCAAGGTCAAAACTAGTATCTTTTTTCGTAGCATAACGGGTAAAGGACCGGATCCTGTCTCCGTAAGTCCCTTCTATCAAGTCTGACCAGGCTTGGTTTTGGGGTACTAAAATAATATCCTTTCCCTCACAAATTTTTAGCAAGTCTGCATTTGGTTTTCCGGCCCAAAAACCAAAGAAGCTCTGCCGTCCATAGAGAGCTAGGACTGACTGGGGAGACTGGGTATTATCTACATGAATCTGTCCCATTCTGCCCTCTAAACAGGTCCAAATAATTGCCTCAGCCCAATCTCCAAATAAACTGGCTACTCGTCTCATCTGCTCTGCCATTATTTTTCCGTATAGGGATAACCCAAGTGCTCGTAGGCCTTGGCTGTCGCAACCCGCCCTGTCCGTGTCCGCATGAGGAAGCCCTGCTGAATCAGGTAAGGCTCGTACATATCCTCCACTGTTTCACGCTCCTCGGCGATATTGACCGACAGGGTGTTGAGGCCGACAGGACCGCCGCCGTACATCTCAATCATTGTACGAAGAATCTTCTGGTCCACATAGTCCAGCCCCTCTCGGTCCACGTCTAGCATGGTCAGGGCCTTGTCCGTAATGCTATCGTCAATCAGGCCGTCACCCATAATCTGTGCAAAATCCCGCACTCGCTTGAGCAGGCGGTTGGCGATACGAGGGGTCCCCCGCGAACGACGAGCCAGCTCAATCGCTGCTTCATGGGTAATCTCCATCTCAAAGATATCCGCTGTCCGCTCGACAATCTCGGTCAAATCAGCCAGTTCATAATACTCCATGTGACCGGTGATACCAAAACGAGCCCGCAGGGGATTGGACAGCATCCCCGCACGAGTGGTTGCTCCAATCAGGGTAAAAGGAGGCAACTCCAGATGCACAGAGCGACTGGCCTCCCCAGCCCCAATCATGATGTCAATGTAAAAATCTTCCATAGCAGAGTAGAGAATTTCCTCGACCGCCATGGGCATACGGTGGATTTCATCGATAAAGAGGACATCGCCTGGCTCCAAATCGTTGAGAAGGGCCACTAAATCGCCTGCCTTTTCAATGACGGGACCACTGGTCTGCTTGATATTGACGCCTAGTTCGTTGGCAATGACAAAGGCCATGGTGGTCTTACCCAGACCTGGAGGACCAAAAAGAAGAGTATGGTCCAAGGCTTCGTCACGGAGCTTGGCTGCCTCGATAAAGATTTTCAGCTGGTCCTTGACCTTGTCCTGACCGATGTATTCATTTAATTTCTGGGGACGCAGGGTACGCTCAACGTATTCCTCGTCCTGCATTTGTTCCATATCTAATATTCTACTCATGCATCTATTATAGCATAGCCCGTTAACTGATAGAGAAAACTTATACCTCCCATTAAAAAAATAAAATTTTCAAGCAAAAGCATATATGTTACTATAAATTCAATACTTCACAAAGGAGGTGAATCTTCTGGATTGGAACTTTATTCAAGAATCCATACCACTCTATCAAGAGGCATTCATTCTAACAATCAGACTCGCATTCCTCGGAATTATCGGTGCTTTTAGCTTGGGGTTGATTATTAGTATCATCCGTTATTACCGTATTCCAGTTCTACAACAGATTTCTACTGCTTATATTGAATTGTCACGCAATACTCCCTTGGTCATTCAACTTTTCTTCCTCTACTATGGTTTGCCGAGATTGGGAATTGTGCTGGATGCTGAAGTCTGTGCCATTGCTGGTTTGATTTTTCTAGGTGGTTCCTATATGGCAGAATCCTTCCGTAGTGGATTTGAGGCTATCAAGAAAAGTCAGATAGAAATCGGAGCTAGTTTGGGTCTGACAAATTGGCAAATTTTCCAATATATCTTGCTTCCTCAATCACTAGCTATCGCTCTACCTTCCTTTAGCGCCAATGTCATCTTTCTCATCAAAGAAACTTCCGTCTTCTCCATTATTGCCTTGGCCGACCTCATGTACGTGGCTCAAGATTTGATTGGACTACAATACGAAACAGACGAAGCACTCTTTCTCCTAGTGAGTTCCTACTTGATTGTCCTGCTTCCACTCTCGCTTTTCTTTTATTACCTAGAAAGGAGGATTCGCCATGCAGGATATGGGCATTAAAGTCTTACTAGAAGGAAATAATTTGCAACGGCTAATGGCCGGGCTTGGTGTTACACTCTGGATTTCCTTTCTCTCTATCGGTATTTCCACCATTGCTGGACTAGGATTTGGCATCATCATGACTTCAAAAAATAAGCTGATTGTATGGATGTCACGGATTTATTTAGAAACCATTCGCATTGTACCCCAGCTGGTCCTACTCTTCCTTTTCTACTTTGGATTAGCACGGGGATTCAATATCAATATTTCCGGTGAATTGGCCGCGATTATTGTATTCTCACTATGGGGGACAGCTGAAATGGGAGATTTAGTTCGAGGTGCCATCACCTCTCTACCTAAACACCAATTCGATAGCGGATTAGCATTGGGATTAAGCAAACAAAGTCTCTATCGCTATGTCATCATCCCTCAAGTTCTACGCAGACTACTCCCACAGGCAATTAACTTGGTCACCCGCATGATCAAAACCAGCTCCCTGGTTATCCTCATTGGCGTAGTCGAAGTCAATAAAATCGGACAACAGATTATTGATTTTTACAGGACTACCTCTCCTAGCGTGTCCTTATGGATTTACGGAGTGATTTTCTGTATTTACTTTATGATTTGTTTCCCAATATCTGCATTTTCTCGCTATCTTGAATCGATTTGGAAGGAGTGAAGTCGTGAGCCATCCTGTCTTAGAATTACAAAATATTACTAAAAGCTTTGGTCAACAAACTATTCTCAATCATCTTTCCTTATCCGTTAAGGAAGGGGAAGTCGTCGTCATCCTAGGACCTTCTGGTTGTGGAAAGAGTACACTACTCCGTTGCATCAACAAACTTGAAAGCATTCAAGAGGGCGATATTTTACTAGATGGCCAATCTATTCTGTCTGGATCACTTTCTCTACAGGATATTCGTCAAAAAATTGGCATGGTCTTTCAAGATTATGAATTATTTCCCCATATGGATGTCTTACAAAATCTGACCCTTGCTCCTGTCAAAGCCCTAAAACGCAACAAAGAAGAGGTCCAAGCAGAAGCCGAGACCTTGCTCAAACGGGTAGGACTAGAGCATAAAAAACATAGCTATGCCAGAGAATTATCTGGCGGGCAAAAGCAACGGGTAGCTATCATTCGTTCCCTCCTGATGCATCCTGAAATTTTATTATTTGATGAAGTCACTGCTTCTCTTGACCCAGAAATGGTTCGGGAAGTCTTGGTTCTCATCAATGATTTGGCAAAAGAAGGACGGACCATGCTGATTGTGACGCATGAAATGGAATTCGCACGCGCCATTGCTGACCGCATCATTTTCATGGACAAGGGAGAAATTATCGAAGAGAATACTGCTCAGAATTTCTTCCAACATCCACAAACTCAACGGGCTCAAGCCTTTCTAACAACTTTTGATTTTAATCATTTTTAAAAGGAGAATTTTATGAAAATCTTTAAACCTATTTTTGCTATTTTTAGTGTATTAGCTGCAGTTATTTTAGTCGCCTGCAGTAATACAAGCACTTCTTCAACTAGTTCCAGCAGTTCCACAAGTGGGGCAACCGCACGTACTCTTGAAGAAATCAAAGAAAGTGGAACAGTCAAAATCGGTGTTTTCAGTGACAAGAAACCATTTGGCTATGTGGATGCAAATGGTGAATACCAAGGATATGACGTCTATCTAGGCAACCGTTTGGCAAAAGAATTGGGCGTTGAGGTAGAATACGTCCCTGTCGAAGCTGCAAACCGTGTGGAGTATCTCACTTCTGCCAAAGTTGACATCATCCTAGCCAATTTCACAGTAACAGATGAGCGAAAAGAACAGGTTGACTTCGCCCTACCTTACATGAAAGTATCCCTCGGCATCGTGTCTCCAAGCTCTGCTGTCATCACTGATCCAGAACAACTCAATGGTAAAACCCTCATCGTCAGCAAAGGAACCACAGCTGAACTTTATTTTGAAGAGAATTATCCAGAAGTCAAACTTCAAAAATACAACCAATACAGCGAAGCCTATGCTGCCCTCTTAGACGGACGCGGCGATGCCATGAGTACAGACAACACTGAAGTTCTCGCATGGGTCTTGGAAAACAAAGGTTTCGAGGTTGGTGTAAAAGCACTAGGGGATGTAGACACTATCGCTCCTGCCGTCCAAAAAGGAAATACCGAATTACTTGATTTCATCAACCAAACAATTGAAAAACTTGGTGAGGAAGAATTCTTCCATAAAGCCTACCAAGAAACCCTTCAACCAGTATATGGTGATGCTGCCCAAGCTGATGATCTTGTTGTAGAAGGTGGAGTTATTAAATAATATTTGAAGAATAATAAGGTGCAGAGTTAGTCTGCATCTTTTTTTGATAAAAATGAAAACAGCCGACTTTTGCCGACTGCTCTCAGGAGATTATATGATACCTAGCTCTTGTCGCTTGCGACTTAGAGCTAGAGACACCTTTAGGTGAAAAGTATTTCTGCTATTTCTAGCTTGGATATAGTATAACTCGCCAAGCTTAAGGGAAAGTAAAACAGAATTCATTTTATGTGTTTTTCATTATTTATAAAAACATCTGTGATTTTTGCTCACAGCTACTTTACTCCTCAATTCGCACATGAACAAACCATTTGTCAATTCGCTTCTTCCCAGATCGCCGTAACCGCTCTGCGATCCCCTCCATATATTTTTCAAACTTTTCTTCCATCTTTGAAACTTTCGAGTCCCCTCTATCGTTTCCTCCCAAAGATAATGTGTAAGTTGCTTGTTTCATTCTCTTCTCCTATCTATTTATTGTACAAGTAATCATCAGTATTCCATTTTATTATTAGGTAACCCTAGACTTAGACTGGTCAGTCCATCGACTCCCATTCACTAACTGGCTTGCGGTAAGCCTCTTAAGAAATCTTGATAGAGATGATTTCTCTCCACTAACTGCTGATGGGGACCATAGTCGGCTACTTGCCCATTTTTATCCAAGACCAAAATAGCATCCGCCTCACGCACTGTGTGCAAACGGTGAGCAATGGTTAGCCTTGTTTTCCCAGCTGTTAAACGGTCAATCGCTTTGCTAATGACACGTTCTGTGACAGTATCTAAACTTGCTGTCGCCTCATCCAACAAATAGATAGGATGCTCTAATAACAAGGCTCTCGCAATGCTAAACCGTTGTTTTTGGCCTTCCGACAAACCTGTCCCATTTTCTGAAATCCGAGTATCTAAACCATCTTCCAGCTCAGCTACTAAATGAGACAATCCCAACTCCTTGAGAATATGAGCAATACGCTCTTCAGACACTGACTCGTTCTTTCCATACAATAGATTTTCTCTAATCGTCCCATGGAAGAGGGTATTATCTTGAGGTATAAAGGAAATCAATCTTCTCATCTCCTTGGTTGAAATATCACTTAAGCATTGTTGACCAATCCGAATCTCCCCTTGGTAGTCTTGATAGTATTTCATCAGCAAGGCAAAAATAGTTGATTTTCCTGCCCCACTTGGACCAACAATCGCTACATGAGCTCCCTCAGGAATTCTAACCGATACTCCATTCAAAACCGGATCTGTATGATAGGAAAAACAAACATTTTCCAACTGGATACTAGCTTCATCAACCAACTCTGTATCTGCCTGTTCTTCCTTATTCAGCTCTAACAACTCTACCAAACGTTTAGACACCGCATGAAACTCCATTAGTTCGTTTAAGGAAGAGGCAATGTCTGTTACTGGGTCAATCAGTTGCATCATGTACAATACGAAGGTTGTCAATGTGGCCATGGTCATCACTCCCTTGGTCACTTCTATACCTGCCACAAGCAACATCAGAATGATAAATCCTGTCATCAAGCTACTAACCAAGGTATGTTGCACCGCTGATAGTCTAATCATTTTCTCAAAGGTTTGTGACAGTTTCTGAAAAGACTTGCCCATCTCTCGTTGTTCATGCTTTTCTCCCTGAAAGGCCTTCATCAAACGAATCGTTGTAAATTTATGACTAATTCTACTAGAAACCTGCCCTAATCCCTCTTGATAAGCAGAGTAGTAACCTTCCAGTCGCTGATTCATTGGAATCATAACCATTGACAACAAAGGAAGCAACAAGAGACTAAGACCTGTGAGCCACGGACTAATGGTCCACAGAAAATAAATTGACCCGACAACCATCAAACCATTCATCAAGAAATTTGGAAGAATAACGGTGATGAAGTTCAGAACAACCGACATATCATTGGTCAAACGACTGGCAAGATCGCCTGATTGGTACTGATCCAAGTCCTTTACAGATGTGGTCAACAAGGATTCATAAATAAATTGTTGCAACTGTTTGAGTGCATTACTACCGCTACGCCCGATGAAATAATTGGATAGAGCTTGTACCGTATAAACCGATACAAAGAAAAGGATGAAACCAGCCAGCAATGCTGGTCGTGTTAATAGATTGCTTAAATAGGTTTGATCTAGCAACTGACCAATAAACTGGGGAAGGAACAAGCCCATTCCAACCCCAAGAGCACTCAGCACTATTCCAAATAGGAACATCGTTTTATTTAGCGACTTCAATAACACTCCGACGAGTCTTCTATTCATACCTAGAACTCCAAATTCTTGAATTTTTTCGCAGCAATTTTAGTAAATACGAGTGCGTAAACAAGCGTCACACCAATAGCTCCTAAGTAAGCAAGTCCCACTCCTGTTAGACCGTCGCTCGCTAAAGGCATATAACTAGTTGGAAAAATCATCGCAACTGGACCGCCAACAACTGCTAAAATCATCATCGTAATCGTCACCAAGAATCCTGTGACCATTGTGGTAATATTTTTCAGATACAAACAAAGAGCAGTTACCAAACTAACCGATAAAATATCTTTTAGTAAATAAGCGACAATACAAAACACATTACTCAAACTCTCTGCCAAACTAGTATCAAAAACGGACGGACTACCAAAAGGCAGGTGAATTACTCGAACATAATGTACAAATGCAGATGTCGCAAGGAAGAAGCCATAGAAAATAACAATTGTTGCTAAGAGACCCAAATATTTAGACCAGAAAATCTGTTTCCGCCCAAGATCTCTGTATAAAAACATGGTATGTTCATCTACTTCTTTCCTAAAGACAGAGATAGCCAAGAAATACAGGGTCAAACTAGGAAGAATAAAACTATCCACAGAGCTCATCATCATATTCGTAAAGGCAACAAGGCTAACCAACCCCTCACTAGCATGAATTTGCATAAAATTCGACCCTTCAATAAATGAAGCGGCCATATAAATAAGAGGAAACAAAGTGAACAGGAGATAAATCTGCGTCTCCTTTCGCTTCCAAATCGTTCTAAAGATAGCTGGAAAAATTTGCTTCATACTCACTACCCTTTCGTAAAGATTTCTTTCAAGTGATTCTCTTTCACTTCTAGTTTCACAATCAATTCTTGACGAGCCAGCACACCAAAAATCCGATTTAGCTCACTTGTAGGTGTAGCAGTGGAAATCTCTAACACTTCCCCCTCTAGCACCACATGGTCATTGAGCAAAGCCTCTACAGAATCTAGTTTTTTAGTCGTATCCAACTGCACGAGTACGCTTGGATGAGATTTGCCTTCAAAAGCCTCTGCCAATTCTCCCGATTCGATATAGACATAGCGACTGCACAAGGCCTCCAGCTCACCTAGTTGGTGACTCGAAATCAACATGGAAATTTGTCGCTCACTCGACCACTGCTTCAAAATATCAATCAATTTCTGAACACCAATCGGGTCCAAGCCCACAAACGGCTCATCTAAGATAAGGAAATCTGGCTCCGCAACCAAGGCAATCGCCAAAGCAGTCCGTTGTTTCATACCAAACGAGAATCCCTTTGGTTTCCGATTACGAGCATCCCATAACTCTACCAATTTCAAAGTCTTCTCAATATTTGGATAGAGCTCTTTTTTCCCATGCAGGTCCAAATAAAACTTAAGATTGTCCATAACGGTCATTTCTGGATAGAAGACTGGATCAATCATAATCCCAAAATCTGCCAACAAATTATCCTGACTAAAAATATCCGTACCCTTATAAGTAATGGTTCCTGAACTTGGTTTTAGGGACTTGGCCATTAATTTCATGAGCGTGGATTTTCCAGCTCCATTTTTCCCAATCAGACCAACAATCTCGCCCTTATTGATCTCTAAACTCACATCTTTTAGTGAGTAAAATTCGTTTCCTGCAAACTGCTTTGATAAATGATTGATTTTAAGCATAAATAACTCCTTTTTCTTTCTGACGACCTGTTTGTTGAATAAAATATGTAGCAAAAGCTATGCCATAGTACACTACAGCAACAAATAGTATTTGTGATGGAGCTAACAGATTACTAGCTACCTCGACACTCATGACATCGTCTGAAACTGTATTCAGTTGAGAAAACTGAGCCCACTGACCATTGCTACTCGTAATGTAGGCAAAAGCAGCATAAAATATCATTGACATTGTTGGAAAAATGCCTGCTGACCATGCTTTCCAAGAATTATCCTTTTGCAATCCTAGACAGATTGAATTGACAATGGGTGGTAGCAAATAGGTCAACAATAGCAAAATAGGAACCGAAAGGCTTAACAGTAGTTGCGAACTAACAACTGTCAAACAAATATAAAATAAACTCAATAGTAGAATAAATATCATCATAACCCTCACAATTAAAATGGAAATCTCGAAACCAACAGATTGTAGATCCAATGTCCTCCGATAGCATACTGCAATCCAAAACGTGTAGCTAATACAGAGAACAATAAACCTAATGGAGTTCGAATGATTAGATTATCCAACAATGGATAATTCATATGTAGCAAAACTCCAAACAAGAGAGAAGTGACCAACATAGCTAGCCAAGTAGGGTATTCACTTTTTAGAATACGGTAGATAAGATAACGGAACAAGAATTCTTCACAAGTCGCAATAATAAATTGATTGACATATTCTTCACTTTGAATAAACCAGAAATTGATCAGGAAAATTGCAATAGCCAGCAAAACAAAACTTTTCCAACTGAACTTTACTTCCGATAGCTCCTGGCAAAGTTGATAACGCTTGGTTAACATAGATGGAAGTAGAATAAAACCTACTGGCATTCCAACCAGTATAGAAAATAGGTAGGCTACCTGTAAAAATTGACTGGGACTAAACAAAACCATAGATGTTGCTAGAAGATAAGAAATTGATGCTAAAATAATCAAAGCAATGGATAAGGCAACCGGTCTAATATAGCGAATTACCATAAAATACCTCTAAAACTCCAGCTTTTCAAAGTTCGAACGGCCTTTGAGATAGATAGCAACAATATAAAATGTCGTTATAGCTGCTACCAAGGACCATGCAAGCAGTGGCTGATTAAAGCTCATCTGAGCATAGCCATTCGGTACGACATAACGAACTCCAATGAGAAATGGTGCAGTTGTTGTAAACAGCGACCAAAAAACTCCTGCTAAAACTGCCTGTAAGGATTTGGCTTTGATAGAAACCATGGCAACCATTAGAATACCGATAACATTGATTGAAATTGTTGCAAAAATAGATAGCAAAGTGGACTGTACATTATTCCAATCATCCGATACTACTTTTCCAGAAGCATTCAAGAAACCAAAATAAGCAATCGCACTTGTCAGCATTGTTAGAAGGACATAAGAGGCATACATCGCCACTAAACTGATGATTTTTGCATTAAAAAGTCGGGATCTATTCAGATCTTTATATAAAAATAGAATACCGCTATCAATCTCATCCCTAAAAACTGCGGAAATTATCAAGGATAACAGCAATGTTGGTAACACAATCCCATCCTGTGTTGCCAATGCTGCTCCTAGAAAATCTAAAAAATTGTCTGTATATTCAGCCTTTACGCCTACCAAAAATTTGGACAATATAGGAACTAAGATTGGTAAACCAGCAAAGGCATAGAACAAAGCAACATCTCTTCTATAGATAATCGATTTAAAAATAGACCTAAACATATTCATATTGTTTCCCCTTTTTATCAATAAGATAGGAACTGTAACAAATTCCCATCTTATTGATAGCTAAATCAAATTAGCTATCAAGTTCTTTTTACAAAGTGTGACGACCACGACGATAGGTGTATTTGATAATACCTAGATCGATTGTTACACGTTTATTTTTCTTAAAAAATTTGTTCATTTCTATTCCCCCCTATTACTTTAACAATTTGATTTACTAACCTATTTACAAGGTATGACGACCACGACGGTAGCTATACTTAATAATCCCGAGGTCAATCGTTGTACGTTTGTTTACAATCTTGAACTTCTTTTTCATCCTTCTTCTCCTTTCATTTTTCCTACACTTGTTTATTCGTAAATCATTTGGAAAATGATTTATTTTTTCAAGTGTGTATCTCCTTGAGGGGAATTTTCCCTCTCACTTACTTATTCGCAAGTCGTTGTCATTTTTTTGAAAAAATCTTACTTTTTTTGAATAAGTTGTGAGCTTGCTTCCCCCACACTTATCTATTCGTAAACTTTTGTAAAAAATAATTTATTTTTACTCACGAATGATTGTCTAGCGGAAGGAGCTTGTTTTCCCCTTCACCTATTTATTCGCAAGTAAACAAAAAAATTCTCTGGAAAATCCAAAGAATTTTGATTTTTTTATAATCCAAGTCGTTCAAAGATGTCATCTACCCGTTTAGCATAGTAGTCTGGGTTGAAGAGTTCATCGATTTCTTCCTGGCTGAGTTTGGCTGTCACACGCTCATCCGCTTCGAGAAGGGGCTTGAAGTCCACTTGATTGTCCCAAGAATGTGCGGTTTTTGGTTGCACCAAGTCATAGGCTTCCTCACGGGTCATGCCTTTCTCAATCAAGCTGAGCATGACACGCTGGCTATAAATCAAGCCAAAAGTTGACTCCATATTGCGTTTCATATTTTCAGGGAAGACCGTCAAATTCTTGACGATATTGCCAAAACGGTTGAGCATATAGTTGATGAGGATTGTCGTATCCGGCGTGATAATCCGCTCTGCTGACGAGTGAGAAATATCACGTTCGTGCCAGAGAGCCACATTCTCAAAAGCCGTCACCAAGTGACCACGCACCACACGAGCCAGACCGGTCATGTTTTCAGAGCCGATAGGGTTGCGTTTATGGGGCATAGCAGAGCTACCCTTTTGGCCTTTGGCGAAATACTCTTCGACTTCGCGTTGTTCAGATTTTTGTAGCCCACGGATTTCTGTCGCCATACGCTCGATAGACGTTGCAATCAAGGCTAGGGCTGAGAAATATTCTGCGTGAAGGTCACGAGGTAGGACCTGGGTCGAAATTTCCTGCGGACGAATGCCCAATTTGCCACAAACATACTCTTCCACAAATGGAGGAATGTTGGCAAAGTTACCAACCGCACCTGAAATTTTACCAGCCTCAACGCCCTTAGCTGCCACATCAAAACGCTCCATGTTGCGTTTCATTTCGCTATACCAAGTCGCGAGTTTCAAACCGAAGGTCGTTGGCTCCGCATGAACACCGTGAGTCCGCCCCATCATGATAGTGTACTTATGCTCACGTGCCTTGTCAGCGATGATATTGGTAAAGTTTTCAAGATCGCGACGGATGATGTCGTTAGCCTGCTTGTAGAGGTAGCCGTAAGCCGTATCCACCACGTCGGTCGATGTCAGACCGTAGTGGACCCACTTGCGTTCCTCACCCAGACTTTCCGAAACCGCACGCGTGAAAGCCACCACATCGTGACGGGTTTCCTCTTCAATCTCTAAAATGCGGTCGATGTCAAAAGTCGCCTTCTCACGAATCAAGGCCACATCTTCCTTGGGAATCTCACCCAACTCAGCCCAAGCCTCATCAGCGAGGATTTCCACCTCCAACCAAGCCTTGTACTTGTTCTCTTCACTCCAAATAGCCGCCATCTCTGGGCGGGAATAACGATTGATCATGATTTATGATACAGAGGGCGTTAAGAAAGCGAAAGAAAAATAGGAAACTGACGCTGTGTGCTAGCACACAAGGCAGTTTATCTTTTTTCCGACGCTTTTAGCCCGAGTTCAAATTCTCAGAACGCTCTCTTCTCCTTTCACAATTTTTCTATCCCTATTATAACAAATTCATCCATTAATTTCATTTTAAAAATAATAGTCTCAGTATACTTTATAGGCATACTATGGTACAATGATTAGTGACTACTTTACAGAAAGATTTATTTTGATCTATTATGATAATTGGAGAAATGAAAAAAAATAAAGAATTTCCTATTAATATAACTGAGTATCTCACAAACGCTCACAAATACATAACAGAAAGATTCCCATCACAAACCATCAACGATGTCATTCGCCTACAAATGACCAAAGATAACAGAATATTATCTGTAAGATTTGAATTGAACGATGGCATTTTTAAAATACTTGAAGAAAAATTTACCCCCTTAGAACCGACATATGTTGTTAAAATTTCTGAGGAAGTTAAGCCAAGAACAAATAACTCTATTACAACTGGAAAATACAGTTATGAAATCAAAAATCAGAATGATGCAGATGATTTTGTGAGATTTGATTACAAGCCTTATGAACACTTTCCCCACTATCATATAAACGCTAGTGCGAGAATCCATGGCCCCAATAACCATCTAGAGTATCCAAAAGATACAACTATTAACTTAGAGCTATTAGATTGTTTTAAAGCAATTAACATTTTCAATGCCTTTGTCAAAGATTATATTGAAGGTACTGTCGATAATACGAATGATATATTAGTAAATTTCAAAAATAAGAATCCTAAATACATAAATAAATTAAAATCAGGAGAGCGCACATGACAACCAATTATAAAGATATCTGCGAAATGTTCAACGACTCCAAAGCTTATGCTATGGAAAAGAATATCAATAAAATTATTTTATTTGCTAAAGGAATAGAAAATGTCTTAAAATTCAAGAATATACTTGATGAAACTGATATTGAACTTATAATTACCACATTCCCAAGTAATCAGGTACTTTACATAGAAGACGAAGAGGAGGGGATTATTGAGACTCACCCTGAAATCTTGTCTTCCGAAAATCGAACAAAATTAAAATCCTTAAATATTCCACTGATTACATCTACTTTCCCATTCGAGCCAATTATCATACCTGGAAATAACTACAATCCCTATTCAACCATATCTCAAACCCTTAATATTTTTGGTCCCGGCACTGACATCGCTGTACAATCTTCTCTAATGGCTGTAGATACGGGTGTTGTTGAGCCTGGAGAGCGAATCTTAAGCCTTACAACCCAAAATGTACTGGACTTGAAAGCTACTAATAGTCGATTTCTTTTCCATCCAGAAAAAGGACTAGAAATTTATCATATTTTACGACCTAAAGAATAATCATAAAAAAACTACTGCCCATTATTACATGAGCAGTAGTTTTTTCCATATTTTGTGCGAATTCTATATTATCCACAGTAGTAGCTTTGAAAAAATCTGCAGATAAATCTGCAATTGAACTACTTTCTTCAATAATATCAACTCCAAAATCATCGATATTTATTCCAAATTCCAACAACGAAGATGCCAAATCATCAAAATGAATTTCATAAGACATAAAGTAAACAACTCCTTTTAACTCATTATATAACTCTATATAATTTTGTCAAGTATTTTTATTTTTTTAAGATTAGTACCAATTAAAACACATACTCGTTTATACTATTCGAAACTGCTTCTCTCTCTTTAAAATTCGTAAATCAAATTTAAATCTACCACGAAAACATTAATATCGATAAACTTAATAATAGCAAAACTTCTTTTCTTCCTCAAATTCCTCCACCTCAACACTATCCCCCAACACCGTCACGTGTCCCATTTTGCGATTGTGCTTCGCTTCTAGTTTACCATAAAAGTGGGGATGGGCGGTAGGATTTTCTTGAAGAAATGTTTGGACGGCTTCCATGTCTTGTCCGAGGACGTTGATCATGACAGCTGGTGAAAGCAGGCGGATAGGGGGTAGAGGCTCCCCTAGAATGCCTCGGATATGGGTATCAAACTGTGAAAAATCACAGGCTTCAATGGAATAATGTCCTGAATTGTGTGGTCGAGGGGCGATTTCGTTGACCAGAATGTCCTGACCTGCCACAAACATTTCAACACAAAGGGTGCCTGCCAAATGGAGCTTGTCTGCGATTTGTAGGGCCATGGTTTTGGCTTTTTCAGCTAGTTCATCTGAAATACGGGCAGGCACAATGGTCTTGTAAAGAATATTATTGCGGTGGATATTTTCCTGTACAGGAAAGACGGTGTAGTCGGAGCCATTGCCAGACACAAGGACGGAGATTTCCAGGTCGAAATTCACAAACTCTTCCAATACACACTCGGCAGAGTTGGCTAGTCGACTAGCCTCTATCAAGTCCGCCGCTTCTCGAATGACCTTCTGACCATGTCCGTCATAGCCCCCAGTGGCTGTCTTTAAGACATAGTTTTTGCTGAGGTCCAGACCTTCTAGGTCTAGGCTAGAAGTGACGACTTTGTAGGGGGCGACTTGCACGCCAGCTTTTTTTGCCAAAAAATCCTTCTCAAAAATGCGGTTCTGGGAAATGCGGAGGAGGTCTGTCCCTTGAGGGAGCTGGCCGTCCTTGATGACCGCGTCCAGTCCGTCGGCATCGACATTTTCAAACTCGTAGGTCAGGACATCGCACCGCTCCGCCAGCTGTTTGAGGGCCGCCACATCGTGATAGGGAGCGACAATGACCTCGCTGACTTTGGAGGCTGGGCAGTCCGCTGCGGGATCCAGCGTGATGACCTTGTGACCCATGTAAATAGCAGAAATAGCCATCATCTGCCCTAGCTGACCGCCTCCGATAATTCCGATTGTCTTAGATGAGGTCATCTGTCATCGCCTCCGCAATTTTTTCTTGTTCCTTGGCAAAATCTGCCAGCTGAGCTGCAATGTTTTCATCTTCAATGGAGAGAATGCGAAGAGCTGTCAGAGCTGCGTTAGTGGCACCTGCTTCTCCGATTGCCATGGTCGAAACAGGCACACCGCCTGGCATCTGCACGATAGAGTAGAGCGAATCCACACCGCTGAGGGCACGGGATTGGACTGGGACACCGATGACAGGCAGGGTCGTCTTAGCTGCCACCATACCTGGCAAATGAGCCGCACCGCCCGCTCCTGCGATGATGACCTTGATACCACGGCCACGAGCTTCTTCGGCGTGACGAAACATAAGGTCTGGCGTGCGGTGGGCAGAGACCACTTTCTTTTCATAGGCTACGCCAAATTTGTCCAGCACATCGGCTGCTTTTTTCATAGTTTTCCAGTCGGAACTAGACCCCATGATGATGGAAATTGGAATGTTCATGCTTATACTTCCTTTTCTTTATCCCTTATTTTACGGCCTTGCTTCCAATATCTGTCCGATAAAAGAGGCCTGTCGTCTCTTGATTTTTCAGCTCCGAGTAAATTTTCTCTTGGGCTTCTTGGACGGTATCTGCTGTGGTGACTAGCATATAAACCCGACCGCCGTTTGACAGCAGTGCTCTGCTATTTTCCGCAAAACGAGCCCCTGCATAGTAGGTCGTGATGTCACCCTCGGTCTTCGCTGGCAACTCTACGCCTTTTTCATAGTCCAGAGGATAGCCGTTTGATGCCACGACAACGCCCAGCGTCACGCCGCTTTCCAGCCAAGTCAGCTGGGTCGAGCGTTTGTGGAGGATGTCGTCGATGTTCTGAGCAAAGTCAGAGGTCAAGCGAGGTAGGATAATCTGAGTTTCTGGGTCTCCAAATCGAGCGTTGAACTCAATGACTTTAGGACCTTGATCGGTCAGAATCAAGCCAGCATAGAGCACGCCCAAATAAGACCGCCCCTCCGCAATCATGCCGTCCAGAATAGGCTTGACAATGGTGTCAACCGCTGTGTCCACCACGCTTTGAGGCAGGTGGGGAACAGGAGCGTAAGCCCCCATACCGCCTGTGTTGGGACCTTGATCGCCGTCAAAGGCACGCTTGTGGTCCTGGGCTGTCGGCAGGATATAGAACTGGTCGCCGTTGACCAGAGCAAAGAGGGAAAACTCCTCACCTGCCAAGAACTCCTCGATGACCACGCGGGCACCTGAGTCGCCGAATTTGTTGTCCAAGAGCATCTCCCGTGCCGCTTCGACCGCCTGCTCGACGGTTTCCGACACGACCACACCCTTGCCCAGTGCCAAGCCGTCCGCCTTGACCACGATTGGAGCCCCCTGCTCTTCGATGTAGGCCTTGGCTTCTTCGAAGTTGGAAAATGTGCCAAAGGCTGCTGTTGGAATGCCGTATTTGACCATGATTTGCTTAGCAAAGTCTTTTGACCACTCCAGCTCCGCGGCTAGACGACTCGGACCAAAAGCTTTTAGTCCCGCCTGTTCAAAATCATCAACGATACCTGCTGCCAAAGCATCGTCTGGACCAACAAAAGTCCATGCAATGTCATTTTCCTTAGCAAAGTCAATCAGAGTAGAATGTTCGGAAATACCGATATTCACCAATTCAATACCGTCCAATGTCATTCCATCGTTTCCAGGAGCGACAAAAACCTGTTCTACCTGCTCAGACTCTAACAATTTCTTTGCGATAGCATGTTCACGACCACCAGACCCAACAACCAAAAGTTTCATGTTTCACACCTCAAAAACGGATTTTCTATAAACAGTATAGCAAAAATAGACGGATTTTAATAGAAAGAACAGAAGAATGTTCGGGAATAGAAAAAGCTCACCGAGGTGAGCAAATTATCTAAAAAAATGTACTGTTATTGAATAGTAGTCTCTACTTGCCTAGCCTCCTCTTTTTCCAACTGCTCCATTTCAGAAAATAATTTACTAGCTACATTATCGATACGATTCATAACATCTTGTAAGTTGGTGTGAAGGGTATCTGTAATGTTATGAAGGTGGATCCGTACCAAGTCACTGTTTTCTGGTTTGTTAAAAGAGTGTAGTAAATCTACAGTAGCAACCTGTAAACGCAAGTTTTCTGTGGCTACCCCCAGTTCCAATCCCAATTCACTAAACTGATTTTTATTTAACATTGCTATTATCCTCACTTTCATATTTATGAGAACAGCTTAACGTACTAGACTGAAAATATTCTAAAAAACCACCCCAACTTCTCCAGCTAGGGTGCTATACTTATTCCAAAATCCTCAATGTCTAAAATGTCTGACTCCTGTAAAGACCATGGTCAATCCGTACTTGTTGGCCATGTCAATGGAGTCTTGGTCACGGACAGAGCCACCTGGTTGGATAATGGCCTTGATGCCTGCGGCAGCGATTTCTTCCACGTTATCAGCAAAAGGGAAGAAGGCATCCGATGCCAAAACAGCTCCTTCCAAACGGTCCTTGGCCTGCTCGATGGCGATACGGACGGAAGCCACACGGTTGGTTTGCCCTGGTCCCACGCCCAAAGTCATCTTGTCATTGGTGATGATGATGCCGTTGGACTTGACGTACTTGGAGGACTTCCAAGCGAACTCCATAGCCGCCCACTCTTGATCGGACGGTTGACGATCGGTCACCACCTGCCAGTCCGCTGGGCTTTCCACCACCACGTCCTGATCCTGCACCAAGAGCCCGCCGACAACGCCTGTGAATTCCTTCTCAACTTCGCTCGCATCCTGTGCGTCAAAGGCCAACTCCAAAATCCGAAGATTTTTCTTTTTATTGGTCAAAATAGCTAGCGCTTCTGCCGAGTAGCTCGGCGCGATGATGATTTCTAAGAAAATCGGGTGCATCTTTTCAGCCGTCGTAGCATCTACTTCTCTGTTCAGTACGACGATGCCTCCGAAAATCGACACTGGATCAGCCTCATAAGCGTAATCCCAAGCCTGTTCAATGGTTTCTGCCTGCCCGATACCACAAGGGTTCATGTGTTTAAGAGCCACAACAGTTGGACGGTCCTTGAAATCACGGATAATCCGAATGGCCGCATCCGCATCACGAATGTTGTTGAAAGACAGCTCCTTACCATTTAACTGCTTAGCAGCTGCAATAGAATAGTCTGTTGGCAGGGCATTTTGGTAAAAATCCGCATTTTGCTGGGGATTTTCTCCGTAGCGCATAGGCTGATTGAGGTCATAAGTAATGGTTAATTTTTCAGGCTTATCTTCGCCTACTTGCTTGGTAAAATAATCTGCTATTAGGGCATCATAAGCTGCGGTATGACGGAATACCTTTGCAGCCAGTCGCTGACGTGTTGCATAGCTCGTTCCCCCCTGCTCTGCAATTTCCCCTAAAACCGTCGGATAATCTGTCGGATCCACTACAACTGTCACGCTGGCGTGGTTCTTGGCTGCCGAACGAAGCATAGAAGGACCACCGATGTCAATATTCTCCACCGCCAAATCATAGGTCACATCTGGACGTAAAATAGTCTCTTTGAAGGGATAAAGGTTAACCACTACCAAGTCAATCAAGCCGATTTCATGGTCGCTGGCTGCTTGTAGGTGGCTGTCCAAATCCCGACGTGCTAACAAACCACCGTGTATTTTCGGATGAAGAGTCTTGACACGACCGTCCATCATCTCAGGAAAACCTGTCACATCGTCAATGGCGATGGTAGTTACACCAGCCTGATCCAAGGCAACTTTGGTACCACCGGTGGAGATAATTTTCCATCCAAGTTTGGTCAATTCCTGGGCAAACTCCACAATGCCCGCCTTGTCTGATACGCTAATTAACGCACGTTTTGTCATGATTTCTCCTTATTTTCTCACTACCCCTAACTCCTCCAATACTGCTGGATAGAGTTGGTATTCTGCTTCATGTATTCTAGCTTCGAAGGTTTCCAGGGTATCCTCAGCCAGTCTGGGTACACGGACTTGTTTGATAATTTGTCCTGTGTCAACGCCACTATCAACCCAGTGGACTGTTACGCCACTTTCAGACACACCTGCCTGCCAGGCATCTTCAATCCCATGAGCTCCTGGAAATTCAGGCAAGTAGGCGGGGTGGATATTGATAATCCGACCTTCATACTGAGCCAGCAGGGTTGGTCCCACAATCTTCATATAACCTGCCAAGACCACCAAGTCAATCTGGTGCTGGTCTAATAGTTGGATAAGGGCTTCTTCGTAGGCCTGCTTATCCGCAAACTCTTTTAGTTCAAAAGCAAAGGTTGGTACACCTAGTTTTTCAGCCCGTTCCAAGACATAGGCATTTCTACGGTCTGAAAAGACAAAAGCTACTTCAAACTGCTCTGCGATGACCTGGAAATTAGATCCATTGCCTGATGCAAACACTGCTATTCGCTTCATTTGATGACCACACTCTTGTCTTCCTTGGCGATGATGCGACCAACGGTGTAAACTTCCTCGTCAACTAGTTGACAGACACTGTCAATCTTGTCTGGACTGACTGCCAGGACCATTCCGATACCCATATTGAAAATTTCAAACATTTCTTCATGTTTGATGTGGCCGTATTTTTCAAGAGCTGTAAAGATTGGGAGGACCGGAATCTTATCTTCTTCAATCTCAGCTGCAAGATTATCAGCAAACATACGGGGAACATTTTCAATAAAGCCACCACCTGTGATGTGGGCAATCCCGTTGACCAGCCCTGCTTTTACTAAAGGCAATACCTGCTGGACATAGATGCGGGTCGGCTCTAAGAGGACATCCTTCAGAGCTCTGCCATTGAGCTCTGGCAACAGAGCGTCGCCAGAAACATCCGCAAAAACGCGACGGACCAGGGAATAGCCGTTGGAGTGGATGCCGCTGGAAGCTAGGCCGAGGAGAATGTCGCCCTCCTGGACTTTACTGCCGTCGATAATCTGGGATTTCTCCGCAATGCCGACGGCAAAGCCAGCCAGGTCATAGTCATCCTCTCCGTACATACCAGGCATTTCAGCTGTTTCACCGCCAATCAGGCCGCAACCAGCTTGGACACAGCCTTCAGCCACACCGGCTACCACCTGCTCCAGCTTGGCTGGCTCATTTTTTCCTGTCGCGATGTAGTCGAGGAAGTAAAGTGGCTCCGCACCTGCAGCGATGATGTCATTGACACACATGGCCACGCAATCCTGGCCAATCGTGTCGTGCTTGTCGTACTGAATAGCCAACATGAGCTTGGTACCGACACCGTCTGTTCCTGATACCAAGACTGGCTCTTTAACATCCAGTTTGGTCAGATCAAACATACCGCCAAAGCCACCAAGAGCTCCCATAACACCCAAACGTTCTGTCCGAGCCACGTGCTTCTTAATGCGTTCAACAACTTCATATCCAGCTTCGACGTCAACACCCGACTGGGCGTAGGCATTTTTATTTGTCATTTTGATTCCTTTCAACAGTTTACAGGTCTGTCAAGTAACGTTGACACCTCTGTCACTTACTTGACGTTTTCAATGTAGAAACTCGTTTTCTCTTCTAGGCTACGGAGATATTCTTCCTCATAGTCATAGAGAGGCGTTGGAAATTCTCCATCAAAGTAGGCCACACAGAGCCCGCCTTTTGGCGCATCGGTTTCGATGCCTATGGCTTCAATCATCCCCTCAAGAGAAAGGTAGGTCAGACTGTCTGCCCCAATAATCTCACAGACTTCCTCAACGGTATGGTTGGCTGAAATCAGCTCCCGACGGGTCTGAATATCAATGCCATAGAAACACGGGTACTTGAGTTCTGGGCTACCGATAGCCACATGAACTTCTTTTGCCCCAGCATCACGAAGAAGCTGGACAATGCGGCGGCTAGTTGTACCGCGAACAATAGAGTCGTCAATCATAACCACGCGCTTGCCTTTGACAACACTTGAAACGGCTGACAACTTCATGCGAACCCCCTGCTCCCGCAATTCCTGGGTCGGTTGAATAAAGGTCCGCTGGGTATATTGGTTTTTAATTAGCCCCATTTCATTTGGCAAACCAGATTCCTCTGCAAATCCCATAGCCGCAGATAGGGAAGAGTTTGGCACACCAACGACAATGTCTGCTTCCTGTTGAAATTCCTGGGCCAAACGACGACCCATGTTTTTTCTGGCCGTATGGACATTGACCCCGTGAATTACCGAATCTGGGCGAGCAAAATAGACATACTCCATAGAGCAAACTGCCAGTTGCGTATCTCTTGTATAGCTATCATATTGAATTCCTGAATCATTAATGACGACAATTTCACCAGGCTCCACATCTCGCACCCAGTCAGCCCCCACTACTTCAAAAGCACAAGTTTCGCTGGCAACTACCCAGGCACCATTTTTCATCCGACCGATTGACAGGGGACGGAATCCATTTGGATCCAAGGCAGCAATCAGCTTGTCCTCTAGCATGATGAGGTAGGCAAAGCCACCTTTAACAGTATTGAGGGCTTCCTTGATTTTTCCCATAAAGTCTGGATTGTGACTGCGGCGAATCAAGTGCATGAGAATTTCAGTGTCAGAAGAAGAAGAGAAAATGGAACCATTTTTTTCAAGTTCATCCTTCAAACTAACCGCATTGGTCAAATTCCCATTGTGTGCCAAACCCACCTGCATATCTGCAAAATCAAAGAGGAAGGGCTGGATATTATTGATAGAAGCAGAGCCAGAAGTCGCATAGCGGACATGACCAATGGCAGCCCTTCCTGTCAAGGCTTCTAAATCTGCTGGATTTTTGAAGACTTCTGCAATCAGACCTGTTCCACGATGGCGACGCAAATACTCACCATCATTGGCTAAAATCCCTGCCCCTTCTTGACCTCGGTGCTGCAAACTATGGAGACCAAAATAAGTAACCTGAGCAGCCTGCGGATGTCCCCAAATGCCGAAAACACCGCATTCTTCATTGAGTGATTTAACTTCGTATGTCATATTTATTTTCCTGTAAAATAGCGAACCGCTGAAACAAAGAGTTCTTGGTCTTTCTTACCTGGAATGTTTTGGAAAAGACCGTCCTCATACCGCTCTGAATGTCCCATTTTCCCGATAATCTGACCGTTGCGACTGGTAATGCCCTCAATGGCATGGCTAGATCCATTTGGATTGTACTTAGAATCCATGCTTGGCTGACCTGTAAAGTCAACGTACTGGCTGAAAATCTGACCATTATCCCGCAAGATAGCGAACTCCTCGTCCGTCACTACAAATTTTCCTTCCCCATGAGAAACTGGGATAGCGTGAATATCGCCGACTTGGACACCTGCCAACCACGGAGAGTTGACATTGGCAATCCGTGTCTCCACCATTTTGGCAACGTGCTGGTTAGCATCGTTGTAGAAGAGGGTCGGACTGCTTTCACCCGCCTCCTCAAAGTTTCCATACGGCAACAAGCCCGATTTGACAAGGGCCTGGAAGCCATTACAGATACCGATGATGAGGCCACCTTTTTCGATGAATTTGTCAATAGCAGAGCGGACCTTGGCGTTTCGTAAGATGGTCACGATAAACTTGGCAGACCCGTCTGGCTCATCCGCAGCCGAGAATCCCCCTGCGAAGAAAAGAATGTGTGCCTTGTCAATGTTGTCAACCATTGTGTCAACTGACTTTTCAATACTCTCTGCATCCAAAGTCACAAATGGAACAAGATTGACTTTTGCACCAGCCTGTTCAAAGGCCTTGGCAGAATCATATTCTGAGTTGGTACCTGGGAAGACTGGAATGTAAACCACAGGCTCCTCGATAATCTCTTTAGCCTGAATAACTTCTGTATTGGCTACCGCTGGAACTTCTTGGAGCTTTGTGTCCTGTTCAAATTCTGTTGGGTAAACCTCTTCTAACTTACCTTCAAAGGCTACCTGTAAGTCCTGCCCTGCTAGGTTGACACCGTTGACAAGGAGTGTAAAGTCAGCGGTGGTTTGTCCAATTTTCACAGCATCTAGAATGTCTTCTTTCGATGTAAAGACAAATCCGCCAAGCTGACCTGTCAAGCTGGTTTCAAGATCTGCAAGTTCGACTCTTGCTCCGATTTGGTTTCCAAAGGACATGAGGGCTAGACTTTCTAGAACTCCACCGTACTTGACTGCACTAGCAGCCGTAATCGCATGAGCGCTCTGCCATTTTTCAAAAGTCTCAAAATTAGACTTCATCAAGGCAAAATCAATGTCCTCCGATAAAATCTGACCTGGCAAGTAGTAAATGTGCTCGCCAGCCGTCTTGAACTCAGGCGAGAGGACCTTGCGGCTGTCTGCTGTGGTCACGCCAAAGGCAACCAGGGTTGGCGGAACTGTCAAGTCCTCAAAGGTACCAGACATGGAATCCTTGCCACCAATAGACGGCAAACCAAGCTGGATTTGAGCCTCGATAGAGCCCAGAAGAGCTGCTACCGGCTGACCGAAACGATCCGCCTGCTTGTCCATGCGTTGGAAGTATTCTTGATAGGAGAAGCGAGCCTTGGACCAGTTGGCGCCTGTTGCCACCAAGCGAGCCGTCGCTTCGATGACCGCGTAGGCTGCAGCGTGATAAGGAGACCAGTCTGCCAGATAGGGATGATAGCCCTGAGCCATGACAGAGGCCGTTGTGGTCACACCATGTTGGACAGGTAGTTTCTGTACAGAACTTTCTGTCGGTGTCAGCTGTTGGCGACCTCCGAGTGGGTGGTTGACGGTTGAACGACCAACAGATGAGTCAAAAATCGTCTGCAAACCTTTCTGACTAGCATGGTTGAGGTCTGAAAGAAGGTCTTTCAAGTCCTCCTGTAACGTTTCAACGGAAGTTCTACGTGTTTCTGGTAGATTGACAGGACTGTCAACTACCTTGGCATCGACGACTACACGGACACCGTTGGTATCAAGGAAGGAACGTTCCAAATCAACAATGGTTTGTCCATTCCAAGTCATGACTAAGTTTGGTTTTTCCGTCACTTTGGCTACGACAACCGCATGGATATTTTCCTGACGACAAGCTGCGATGAAGGCGTCTACATCCTCTGGACGAACAACGACGCTCATCCGCTCCTGCGACTCTGAAATAGCAATTTCTGTTCCGTTCAAGCCTGCGTACTTGAGTGGAACCTTGTCCAAATCAATTTCAAGACCATCTGCTAACTCACCAATGGCTACGCAAACACCGCCCGCACCGAAGTCATTGGATTTTTTAATCAAGCGAGTCACGGCACCATTGCGGAACAAACGCTGAATTTTGCGTTCTTCAATGGCATTTCCTTTTTGGACTTCCGCACCTGCTGTTTCCACAGACTCGACTGTCTGTACCTTGGACGAGCCTGTTGCCCCACCGATACCGTCGCGACCTGTTTTGCCTCCTAACAAGATAACCACATCGCCTGCGGCTGGTTTTTCACGGACCACATTTTCCTTAGGAGCTGCACCGACTACGGCACCCAGCTCCATGCGTTTAGCGACAAAGCCTGGGTGGAAATATTCACGCACATAGGTGGTCGCAAGACCGATTTGGTTACCGTATGAAGAATAACCATGTGCTGCTGTTTTAGAAATGATTTGCTGTGGCAATTTCCCTGGGCGAGTAGCCGTCAGAGGCTGGGTAATATCACCTGCACCTGAAATCCGCATAGCTTGATAAACATAAGAACGACCTGACAAAGGATCACGAATGGCTCCACCGATACAGGTTGCGGCTCCACCGAAAGGCTCGATTTCTGTTGGGTGATTATGGGTTTCATTCTTGAACATGAGGAGCCACGGCTCTTTTACGCCGTCCACATCCACTTCAATCTCCACCGAGCAGGCATTGATTTCATCCGACACTTCCATGTCATCCAGACGACCGTTGGTCCGCTCATAGCGACCAAAAATGGTCGCCATATCCATAAGCGTCTGCGGCTTGTCTGTCCGACCTAATTCTGTTCGCATCGCCAGGTACTTGTCATAGGTCGCCTGCAGTTGCTTGTGGAATTTTGAAGCTGAAAAGTCAATAGACCTCAATTCGGTTTCAAAAGTCGTATGACGGCAGTGGTCACTCCAATAGGTATCCAAGACCTTAAGTTCTGTCTCAGTTGGAACTCGCCCGATTGACTTGAAATAATCCTGAATAAAGAGCAGGTCTTCCACTTCCATAGCCAAGCCAGCCTCACGCTTGTAAGCCGCAAATTCTTCCGCCCCATAGCTATCAAAAAAGTCCAAGTTTGGAATAGTCGCATCTGACACCGAAAACTCTTGGGCTACCAAAGGAGCATCCAAGTCCTTGAAACGCGAATCCACAGGGTTCAGCAAATAGTTCTTGATAGCAGCTAACTCTTCTTCCCGCACATCGCCATTCAAGATATAGAGCTGACCTGTATTGACACGCACCTCCTGACGACTGCCCAATAAGAGAAGGGCCTCCTGACTGCTGGCAGCTCGCTGATCAAACTGCCCAGGAAGAGCCTCAATCGCAAAATAAGCAGCCTCGGCCAAGTCCAGTTCCGCTTCCGACAAGACCTTGTCCGTCACCTGCTCAGTAAAGATATGCTTGATCGCCTGCTCCAGCAAGTCCTCCTCAAGATTGAAAACATCGTACACCTGCACCAGACGTACACTCGTCAAACTTGTCAACTGTAAATTATGGGTCAACTCCTTACGAAGAGCCTCCGCCTTAACCTGAAAATCCGCCTTCTTCTCAACAAAAATCCGCTTCGCCATTTTTTCCAATCCTTACTTCACTTCTTGTAACTTTGCCAATACGACCTCGTAAACCTCGGTCAACTCCCCGAGACCCCGACGGAAAACATCCTTGTCCAGATGATTGCCATCCGCATCCCACAAACGACAATTATCAGGAGAAAACTCATCCGCCAATAAAATCTGACCAGACGAGTCAACCCCAAATTCTAGCTTGAAATCCACCAAAGTCAGCCCAATCTGTGTAAACAAGTCCTTCAAGAAGCCATTGATTCGTCTTGTTTCTTCCTTGATATAGGCGATTTCTTCTGAACTAGCTAGATTAAGGAAAAAAATATGTTCATCGTTGATAAAAGGATCGTCCAATTCATCTTTTTTATAGTAAAATTCTACGATAGGAGTAGGTAAGGCTATCCCTTCCTCCACCCCGAAGCGTTTTGAGAAAGACCCAGCTGTCACATTTCGCAAAACAACCTCAAGAGGAATAATCTCCACCTTCTTATTCAACTGTTCCGTATCCGACAAACGCTTGATAAAATGCGTCTGGGCACCCGCTTCATTCAATTTTTCAAAAATCAAAGAGGAGATCAGATTATTGAGCCGGCCCTTACCCACAATCTGTTCTTTCTTACCACCATTAAAAGCCGTCGCCTGATCCTTATAAACCGCAACAATCTGGTCGCTGTCAGCCGTTGCGTAGATGTCTTTGGCTTTTCCTGAATAGAGAAGGTCTGTTTTCATGAGAATGTTCGCCTTTCGTAAAATATTCTAGTCTTTTCGTTTATTCTAACATACAACATTCGCATTCACAACCAATTTACGGTTATTTAGGAAAAAACAAAGAAAAACGCCCGTAAACTACGAACGTTTTTTTACTTCTTCATAAATAAAATCAACAATATCAGATAGGACCTCAAAATGCTCAATAGCAGCATCTGGGACATCTACATGAAATTCATCCTCCAAATTAAGAACAAATTCCATGATTTCTACTGAATCTGCTGCAATATTATCTGCCAAAGTAGATTCAGGTTGAACTTGAAAATCTTCCCCCTTCTCATCCTGAATCAATTCAACAACCCGCTGATAGACCTGCTCTCTAGTCATGACTTTCCTCCACTACTGAAAATTTGGCCACTGATTTTTCAACAATACCAGCCTCCAAAATCGAACGCGTCTGCTTGATCGTATAGAAAATTGACTGAGCATCGCTGGATCCGTGCGCCTTGATGACAGGTGCTTTCAGACCAAGCAAGACAGCACCACCTGCAGTTTTATAGTCCATAGCCCCCAAGGCCTTTTTCAAGGTTGGCTTGACCAAAAGACCACCCAATTTAGCACGCAGACCGCCATTCTTGATTGAGCCCGTCAACTGACCAACGATGGATTTTGCTGTCCCTTCGACTGTTTTCAGCACAGCGTTTCCCGTGAAACCATCCGTCACGACCACATCCGCCACGCTGTTAAGCAACTCGCGCGCCTCCACATTGCCAATAAAGTTAATCGACTTGTCTTCCGCCAAGAGTTTATAGGCTTCTTGGTGAACTGGCGTGCCCTTGGTATCTTCCGTACCGTTGTTCAAAAGTCCCACACGAGGTTGTTTGACACCACGCACGTGCTCCGCGTAAAATGAACCAAGAATACCATACTGATAGAGGTGATGAGCTGTATTTTCAGCATTTGCCCCCAAGTCCATCATATCAAATCCCTTACCGTCCATAGTCGGCAAGGTAGACATAAGACCAGGACGGTCGATGTTCTTGATGCGACCGACCACAAAGACGCCTGCCGCCAAAAGAGCACCTGTATTTCCAGCTGACAAGACTGCATCTGCCTGACCATCCTTGACAGCCTTGGTCGCTAGGACCATAGAAGCCTCTTTCTTACGACGAATAGCCTTGACAGGCTCATCATCTGAATTGATTTTCTCCGTCGTATGGACAATGCTGACACGCTCTGTCACTGTCAAATACTGCTTGATTTTAGCCTCATCACCATAAAGTTGAATCTCAATATCTGGAAAGGCAGCCAAGGCTTGATTGACACCTTCTACCACTGCCTGAGGGGCATGGTCCCCACCCATAGCATCTACTGCAATACGTTTCATTCTGTTTCCTCATTTTCTGTTCTTGGTTTCATAATCTGCCCCCAAGAAGACAAATCATCTATAAATTTCTTGGATTTCAAGTGAATCCCCACATATTCCTCGTACAGCTGGTCAATAAAAAGCCGTAATTTTCGCTTCATCTCAGGCTTGATGGAAATGGTTTCCAGCTCATCAAAGGAAATAGCCTGAAATTGATCAAGTAGATAGGGAACATTGGGATCCAGATAAGCCCGTCGCTCATCTTGTTGATAGTGTTGCGGACACAAGACACCGCTGTACTTGTAGGAATAGTCGAAAGGCAAGCCAACCCGATGACAAAAAGCACACTCGTGAAAATTCAGACTGATCCCAAATCGTCCCAAGAGTTGAATTTCAAAGATATTGGTCAAAATTTCATAGTCCAAACCCGACTCCATCAAATCTAAGGTCTTGACCAAAAATGCAAAGAGGGCTGGGTCATAAACCTTATCCTGCAAGGCCGCATCTGCCAAGGCCAAGATATAGGTAGCATAGCTAAGCTTGAAAATATCGCCGTTAATATTCTTAAATGGCTGTACCTGATGAAAATCTTCGATATAAGACAGACCATCATCATTGATTTTAACGATAAAATCCGCATAGGTCAAAGGCTGGATAGAAGCTACCAGCTTGGACTTAGAGGCATGTTTCACAAAAAACATTCGCTTGCCAGCCTTCTCTGTAAAAATCTTGACCAGCTTGTCATCTTCTCGAAAATTCCGATTGTAAAGGACTAATCCCCTAGTTTCAATTCGTTCCATTTTCTTCCAGATATTCCTTCAAACGAACCATAGCTGTTTGAATTTTCTCCATACTTGCTGCATAGGAAATTCGCACATAGCCTTCTCCATACTGACCGAAGGCCGCACCCGGAATTAAGGCCACCGCTTTCTTTCTCGCAAAGTCTTGCAAGAAGCTAAAGGAATCTTGATTGTAACCCGCAGGGATTTTTGCAAAGATGTAAAAAGCTCCATCAGGCTTGATAATTTTAAAGCCCAAGTCCGTCATCTTCTCGATGATGTAATCCCTACGCTTGATATACTCCGCCCGCATTGGCAGAGCATCATCCTTACCATTTTTCAAGGCCTCAACCGCACCATACTGCATAGCAGTTGACGCTGCAGTCACGAGATATTGGTGGCTCTTGATGATTTGAGCGATGATGGGAGCCTGACTCATAATCAAGCCAATCCGCCAACCTGTCATGGCATGGGACTTGGACAATCCCTGAATCAAAATGGTCTGTTCTGGCAAAAACTCCGCAATCGAAGTATGGGGCTGGCCAGTATAAGTCAACTCCGCATAGACCTCATCTGATAGAACAAAGACAGGATACTTACGCAAGACATCCGCAAAGGCCTGAATCTGCTCACGTGAGTAGGTCACTCCCGTTGGATTGGCAGGATAGTTGAGAATGACAGCTTTTAGCTTATCCCCCTGCTCAATAATCGCCTCTTCCAACATCTCAGGTGTCAACACAAAATCATTTGCCGTCGTATCGATTTCAACAATGTCTGCTCCCACCATATTGACAATCGGCTCATAACCAGGATAGGCAGGGGCAGGTAGAAGTACCGTATCCCCAGCTTCTAAAATAGCAACTAAACTCGCTGATAGAGCTTCTGTCGCACCGATTGTAGAGAGGATTTCATTTTCTGGATTATAGTGTAAATTATATTTTTCAGCCACAAACTCAGCTGCTGCTTGGCGCAACTCCAAAAGACCAGCCATACCAGTATAATAGCTCTGGTTAGCATCGATTGCAGCCTTAGCCGCTTCTTTAACATGATCAGGCGTTGTAAAATCAGGCTCTCCCAAGGTCAGTTTCAAAATCCCTGGAACATCCGAAATAGACTGATCAAACTGACGAATCATCGAAACCTCAATCCGATTCAAATTCTTATTAAAACGATTTAATAAATCCATTCTACCACCTCAAAAACATATAAAACTATTATAATACATTTTGAAAATAAATGTAAAAAAGAAGAGTCATTTGACTCTCCTCATACCTATTTAACACGACTTGCCTCAAACAAAGGTGACAAGGGACGTTTTTCATGAATACGAATAATCGCTTCCGCTAATAATTCTGCCGTTGAAATATGTTCGATTTTATCGATTAAGCGATCTTCTGCAATTTCAATTGTATCAAGAACAACCAATTTCTTAATTGCTGACTTACTAATGTTATCCATAGCAGGCCCTGACAATACTGGATGCGTACATGAAGCATAAACAGCTGTTGCCCCTGCATCTGCCAAAGCATCCGCTGCATGACAGATGGTACCCGCAGTATCAATCATATCATCAATCAAGATACAAGTTTTATCCTTAATATCTCCAATAATGTTCATCACTTCTGATGTATTCATCTTATCAACACTACGACGTTTATCAATAATAGCAATCGGTGTCTTCAAGAACTGTGCTAACTTACGGGCACGTGTCACACCACCATGGTCAGGTGATACAACAACATAGCCATCACCTACCATACCACGACGCTCAAAATAATCCGCAATCAATGGAGCACCCATCAAATGATCAACAGGAATATCGAAGAATCCCTGAATCTGCGCAGCATGTAAATCAATTGTCAACAAACGATTGACACCCGCTGTCTGCAACATATTAGCTACCAATTTTGATGTAATTGGTTCCCGTGCACGAGCCTTCCGATCTTGGCGTGCATAACCATAATAAGGCATTACTACGTTTACTGATTCAGCAGATGCACGTTTAAGAGCATCAACCATAATCAAAATTTCCATTAAATTATCATTAACTGGTGAGCTAGTGGATTGAAGAATGTACACATGAGTTCCACGAATGGATTCCTCAATATTTACCTGAATTTCACCATCTGAAAATTGACGAACACTTGATTTTCCAAGAGGAATTCCTATTTTTTTCGACACCTGTTCAGCTAACTTCTGATTTGACGAAAGAGCGAACAATTTTAAGTCAGTAAACGCCATGACAGCCTCCTATATATTTCTACCTTTACTATTTTAACCCTTTTTCCTTCATTTTTCAAACAAAAATAGAGCGCAAATCCACACGCTCTATTTGAAAATTTCTTAATATGGAGGGTAAATGTAGTAAACTGCTCCCTCAGAAGTCGTTGTTGGGTTGAAATAACCACCACGATGGTTACCAATATAACGACGACCCATGTAGTTTGATTCAACAACTTGGATACTTGTTGAAGATTGAACAGCCGTAACAACCGCTACGTGCCCATAATAACCACCTGTCCAAACAGCAATCGCACCTACTTGTGGAGTAGAACCTGTACTAAAACCTTCAGCACGTGCTGATGCTAACCACTGTTTAGCATCTCCCCAGTAAGGACCAACCCATGAAAGTTGAGATTTAACTCCCCAAGTACACTCACCAACTGGGTAAGATGAAGCATCATAACGCGCATTATTTGCTGCCGCTGAACTACCTGAACCTGATGATGTAGACGTTGTAGGTGTACTTACCGTTGGTGTAGATTGTGATACTGTTTGAGTAGGAGCTGCAACCGTTTCAGTCACTGTAGTTTCTACTGGCGTTGACACGACTGGTGCTGATACTGAAGCTACTTGTTGCTGTGCTAGAGCTGCCTGTTGTGCTTGATACTCCGCTTGACGAGCTGCCGCTTGACGAGCTGCTTCTTCTGCAGCTGCCTTTTGCTCCAACAATGAATTTTTCTCATCTTCAGCAGTAGCTTTCTGCACAGCCAAATTTAACTTAGCAGCTTCCAATTCAGCCTGACGCACTTGCAATACTTGAGCATCATCTTCCAATTTTTGGCGATTAGCTGCCAAAGTAGTGATTGCCTCTTGGTTTGCCTTTTGTTTTTCAACAATTGCTTCCTTATCAGCTTTTTGTTGTTCCAACATACGGTTATTAGCTGAAACAATCTCACGCATTGCATTAACACGCGAAACAGCATCAACAATTGATTTTGAATCTAAAATTGTATTAATATAGCTTGAAGCAGAGCCATCAACTTGAGCACTACGCGCCTGCTCCTTTAAAGCACCATCACGTGACACAATATCAGCTGACAAACGCTCAATATCTGCCGCCAATGTCTGCGATTCTGCTTCCAAACGAGTATTTTCTTCTGTTAATTTCGCCTGTTCACTAACAATTGCATCAACTTGTCCTTGAATAGCATCAACTTGTTGTTGAGCTTCAGCTTGTTGTGCTGTCAACTCACTAATCTGTTGATTTTTTGCTGCAATCTGACTATCTACATCATTCGCACTAATCACAGCCACATAATTAGCATTAGATAGAACGACTGTACTTAACATAATTGTAGCCAAGATTTTTTTCTTCATATCCGAACATAACTCCTCTATACTTTCTGACTCTCTCATTTTATCAAAAAAATTGCGTAAGTATATTACGCAATTATTACATTTCTATGTCTTGTTTGTTATTCCAAATAAACGCTCAAATAACGGCTGTAGTACGAAAAATAAGGCCAAATTGAATAGTAAACTTGGAAGTAATTTATTAAAAACAAAGATAAACACAGACAAGTTTGTTATATGAAAAATACGAGCAAATGAATAACTAATAAATTCAAATTGAAAAATAGCTACTAGTAAAATCAAAATATTAATTCCTCGCTTGCTGACTGCACTTTGGAAGAAAAAATAGATGCAATACAAAACTAAAGGAAGGGTTGTAGTAGCAATACCAATCAGATTAAGATAACTAATATCATATACCAAACCTAGCAAAGTAAATATGAATAATGAAAAACCAAGAGACACATAGTTAGCATAAAAAATAGCTAACATAAGTACCAAATGACTTGAAATAGTAAATAATCCAACCGACCAATTTGTTGCCAACGTTGAAATCTGTCCATCAAGTAATAAAATAAAGAACAAGATGGGAAACATGAATATTTCTATCATTTTATTGCGCATTTGTTTGACCTACCACTAAAACCGAATAAATGTTTGAAAAACTAGCTGTCGGCTCAACATATACTTCTCTATTTAAACTGTTACTATTTGATTTAACCGATAAAACTTTACCAATTTGGACATTTGCCGGAGTCGCACCAGCCAAATCACTCGTTACAACATTGCTGCCCACTGCAATTTCATCAACTGAGTTCAACTGATTAATGATAAAACTATTTGTATCTGCATCATAGCCTGATAAAATACCATAAATTTCTTTAGAATCAACAGAAATTTTCACAGGCAACTTCGTGAATTCATCCGAATTCGTAAATAAGGTAACAACCGCCGAATCTGAACTCAATGAACTCACGATACCAACTAATCCACCATTAGCAACCACAAGTGCATTAGATGTCACACCACTAGTCTCACCAATATTAATTGAAATATGCTCCGACCACGATGAAGGAGTCCTCACTAAAACTGATCCTGGAATAAGTTGTTTTTCAGGAAAATCAGATACCACACCTAAACTGCTACGAAGCGATGCATTCTCTTCTTTCAAGCTAGTATTTTCAGCAGCCATCCCTTCAAGGCTCATAATAGCTTCCTTTAATTGTTTATTTTCCTCGTAAGCATTCATCAAATCTGTCAAGACATCTTTCTGCTCAGAAAAAAATCTAGTAGGTATTGAAATAACCGATTGAATTGGCTTTACAACAACACTAATGATATTATTTAAATATGGTACCTGTAACCCCTTAGAGAAAGTCACAAACAAAAGAGAAAATGACAGTAATAAAAAGATAGAAACAACTACTACTAATTTTGAAAATTTATTCATAATAGACCCTCACCAAGATACAATAAAACGAGAATATCAAGCGATAATCTCGTTCACTACGGAGAATAAGGGATTCGAACCCTTGCGCCAGTTACCCGACCTAACGATTTAGCAAACCGTCCTCTTCAGCCTCTTGAGTAATTCTCCATCAATATAATATGGGCACGAGTGGAATCGAACCACCGACCTCACGCTTATCAGGCGTGCGCTCTAACCATCTGAGCTACGCGCCCAAGATAATAAACTTGGACAAAGTTAAATTAATGGCGCGAGACGGAATCGAACCGCCGACACATGGAGCTTCAATCCATTGCTCTACCAACTGAGCTACCGAGCCAAATTCTTAAAGAAATTGCGGGAGCAGGATTTGAACCTACGACCTTCGGGTTATGAGCCCGACGAGCTACCTAGCTGCTCCATCCCGCGGTAGTAGAAAAGGAGGATGTGGGATTCGAACCCACGCACGCTTTTACACGCCTGACGGTTTTCAAGACCGTTCCCTTCAGCCGGACTTGGGTAATCCTCCAATAATATGGACCTTGTAGGACTTGAACCTACGACCGCTCGGTTATGAGCCGAGAGCTCTAACCAGCTGAGCTAAAGGTCCAGCAAACAAGAGTATATAGCGGCGAAGGGGATCGAACCCCCGACCTCCCGGGTATGAACCGGACGCTCTAGCCAGCTGAGCTACACCGCCAAAATAATATAATCGGGAAGACAGGATTCGAACCTGCGACACCTTGGTCCCAAACCAAGTACTCTACCAAGCTGAGCTACTTCCCGATACTATTAAAAATAAAGCTCCCCTAACGTCTCCATTAAGCGAGTGATGCACCCTAGAGGATTCGAACCTCTAACCGCCTGATTCGTAGTCAGGTACTCTATCCAGTTGAGCTAAGGGTGCTAACTATTATAATCTTCATGCCGAGGACCGGAATCGAACCGGTACGATGTTGCCATCGCAGGATTTTAAGTCCTGTGCGTCTGCCAGTTCCGCCACCCCGGCCTCTCAAAGCGAACGACGGGATTCGAACCCGCGACCCCCACCTTGGCAAGGTGGTGTTCTACCACTGAACTACGTTCGCAATCTTTCCCAATGCCGGCTACATGACTTGAACACGCGACCCTCTGATTACAAATCAGATGCTCTACCAACTGAGCTAAGCCGGCCTATTTCTATTCTATGCGGGTTAAGGGACTTGAACCCCCACGCCCGAAAGCGCCAGATCCTAAATCTGGTGCGTCTGCCAATTCCGCCAAACCCGCATATGACTCGTGCTGGGCTCGAACCAGCGACCCATTGATTAAAAGTCAATTGCTCTACCAACTGAGCTAACGAGTCTTCTCTCTTTTCTAAGAGGACGTAAGCTACGCTTACTTCATACAAACTTCAAAATGTCTACTAGACATCTCGAACGGTCCCGACGGGAATCGAACCCGCGATCTTCGCCGTGACAGGGCGACGTGATAACCGCTACACTACGGGACCTATGGGAGTTAACGGGATCGAACCGCTGACCCTCTGCTTGTAAGGCAGATGCTCTCCCAGCTGAGCTAAACTCCCAATTTGCTAAGCGACTACCGTATCTAACAGGGGGCAACCCCCAACTACTTCAGGCGTTCTAGGGCTTAACTGCTGTGTTCGGCATGGGTACAGGTGTATCTCCTAGGCTATCGTCACTTAACTGTTGAGTCTTGTCAACTCAAAATTGAATATCTATATTCTAACAAGTTTTACCAACGCTGTCAATATTGACTCTAGTTTATTTTTTGGATAAGTCCTCGAGCGATTAGTATTGGTCCGCTACATGTGTCGCCACACTTCCACTTCCAACCTATCTACCTGATCATCTCTCAGGGCTCTTACTAACATAAAGTTATGGGAAATCTCATCTTGAGGTGGGTTTCACACTTAGATGCTTTCAGCGTTTATCCCGTCCCTACATAGCTACCCAGCGATGCCTTTGGCAAGACAACTGGTACACCAGCGGTAAGTCCACTCTGGTCCTCTCGTACTAGGAGCAGATCCTCTCAAATTTCCTACGCCCGCGACGGATAGGGACCGAACTGTCTCACGACGTTCTGAACCCAGCTCGCGTGCCGCTTTAATGGGCGAACAGCCCAACCCTTGGGACCGACTACAGCCCCAGGATGCGACGAGCCGACATCGAGGTGCCAAACCTCCCCGTCGATGTGAACTCTTGGGGGAGATAAGCCTGTTATCCCCAGGGTAGCTTTTATCCGTTGAGCGATGGCCCTTCCATACGGAACCACCGGATCACTAAGCCCGACTTTCGTCCCTGCTCGAGTTGTAGCTCTCGCAGTCAAGCTCCCTTATACCTTTACACTCTGCGAATGATTTCCAACCATTCTGAGGGAACCTTTGGGCGCCTCCGTTACCTTTTAGGAGGCGACCGCCCCAGTCAAACTGCCCGTCAGACACTGTCTCCGATAGGGATAACCTATCCGGGTTAGAGTAGCCATAACACAAGGGTAGTATCCCAACAGCGCCTCCGTCGAAACTGGCGTCCCGACTTCATAGGCTCCTACCTATCCTGTACATGTGGTACAGATACTCAATATCAAACTGCAGTAAAGCTCCATGGGGTCTTTCCGTCCTGTCGCGGGTAACCTGCATCTTCACAGGTACTAAAATTTCACCGAGTCTCTCGTTGAGACAGTGCCCAAATCATTACGCCTTTCGTGCGGGTCGGAACTTACCCGACAAGGAATTTCGCTACCTTAGGACCGTTATAGTTACGGCCGCCGTTTACTGGGGCTTCAATTCAGATCTTCGCTTACGCTAAACCCTCCTCTTAACCTTCCAGCACCGGGCAGGCGTCACCCCCTATACATCATCTTACGATTTAGCAGAGAGCTGTGTTTTTGATAAACAGTTGCTTGGGCCTATTCACTGCGGCTGACCTTAAGTCAGCACCCCTTCTCCCGAAGTTACGGGGTCATTTTGCCGAGTTCCTTAACGAGAGTTCTCTCGCTCACCTGAGGCTACTCGCCTCGACTACCTGTGTCGGTTTGCGGTACGGGTAGAGTATGATACATCGCTAGAAGCTTTTCTCGGCAGTGTGACGTCACTAACTTCGCTACTTAACTTCGCTCCCCATCACAGCTCAATGTTATAGATACAAGCATTTGACTCATATCACACCTCACTGCTTAGACGGGCACTTCCAATCGCCCGCTTTAGTTAGCCTACTGCGTCCCTCCATCACTTCATACTCTAGTACAGGAATATCAACCTGTTGTCCATCGGATACACCCTTCGGTCTCTCCTTAGGTCCCGACTAACCCAGGGCGGACGAGCCTTCCCCTGGAAACCTTAGTCTTACGGTGGATGGGATTCTCACCCATCTTTCGCTACTCATACCGGCATTCTCACTTCTATGCGTTCCAGCACTCCTCACGGTATACCTTCTTCACACATAGAACGCTCTCCTACCATAACACCTAAGTGTTATCCACAGCTTCGGTAAATTGTTTTAGCCCCGGTACATTTTCGGCGCAGGGTCACTCGACTAGTGAGCTATTACGCACTCTTTGAATGAATAGCTGCTTCTAAGCTAACATCCTAGTTGTCTGTGCAACCCCACATCCTTTTCCACTTAACAATTATTTTGGGACCTTAGCTGGTGGTCTGGGCTGTTTCCCTTTCGACTACGGATCTTAGCACTCGCAGTCTGACTGCCGACCATAAATCATTGGCATTCGGAGTTTATCTGAAATCAGTAAACCGAGATGGCCCCCTCATCCAAACAGTGCTCTACCTCCAAGATTCTCAAATGTCGACGCTAGCCCTAAAGCTATTTCGGAGAGAACCAGCTATCTCCAAGTTCGTTTGGAATTTCTCCGCTACCCACAAGTCATCCAAGCACTTTTCAACGTGCCCTGGTTCGGTCCTCCAGTGCGTCTTACCGCACCTTCAACCTGCTCATGGGTAGGTCACATGGTTTCGGGTCTACGACATAATACTAATCCGCCCTATTAAGACTCGGTTTCCCTACGGCTCCGTCTCTTCAACTTAACCTCGCATCATATCGTAACTCGCCGGTTCATTCTACAAAAGGCACGCTCTCACCCATTAACGGGCTCGAACTTGTTGTAGGCACACGGTTTCAGGTTCTATTTCACTCCCCTTCCGGGGTACTTTTCACCTTTCCCTCACGGTACTGGTTCACTATCGGTCACTAGAGAGTATTTAGGGTTGGGAGATGGTCCTCCCGGATTCCGACGAGATTTCGCGTGTCTCGCCGTACTCAGGATACTGCTAGGTATAAAGAATATTTCAAATACGAGGCTATTACTCTCTTTGGCCTACCTTCCCAGGTAGTTCTTCTATACTCTTTAAGTCCACTTTGCAGTCCTACAACCCCGAGGAGTAAACTCCTCGGTTTGCCCTCCTGCCGTTTCGCTCGCCGCTACTAAGGCAATCGCTTTTGCTTTCTCTTCCTGCAGCTACTTAGATGTTTCAGTTCACTGCGTCTTCCTCTTCACTACCTTAACAGTAGTGAGTGACAGGCATTACCTGCCGGGTTCCCCCATTCGGACATCCCTGGATCATTGCTTACTTACAGCTCCCCAAGGCATTTCGTCGTTAGTCACGTCCTTCATCGGCTTCTAGTGCCAAGGCATCCACCGTGCGCCCTTATTAACTTAACCTTATTAACCTAATTTTTTCAAAAATTAGAAAACTCATTAAATATTTACAGCGTTTTCGGTTTATTTTCTTGTTACTATTTCTATACGTACTGTTACATACGTTTAGGAATGTTTGATAGATATTCAATTTTCAATGGACAAAATCTTAACAACTTCCGTTGTTAATGGAGCCTAGCGGGATCGAACCGCTGACCTCCTGCGTGCAAAGCAGGCGCTCTCCCAGCTGAGCTAAGGCCCCACAAGACCTCTCAAAATTAAAGAAGACTAACGTACAGGTTTCCATTTCCTTAGAAAGGAGGTGATCCAGCCGCACCTTCCGATACGGCTACCTTGTTACGACTTCACCCCAATCATCTATCCCACCTTAGGCGGCTGGCTCCTAAAAGGTTACCTCACCGATTTCGGGTGTTACAAACTCTCGTGGTGTGACGGGCGGTGTGTACAAGGCCCGGGAACGTATTCACCGCGGCGTGCTGATCCGCGATTACTAGCGATTCCGACTTCATGTAGGCGAGTTGCAGCCTACAATCCGAACTGAGACTGGCTTTAAGAGATTAGCTTGCCGTCACCGACTTGCGACTCGTTGTACCAGCCATTGTAGCACGTGTGTAGCCCAGGTCATAAGGGGCATGATGATTTGACGTCATCCCCACCTTCCTCCGGTTTATTACCGGCAGTCTCGCTAGAGTGCCCAACTGAATGATGGCAACTAACAATAGGGGTTGCGCTCGTTGCGGGACTTAACCCAACATCTCACGACACGAGCTGACGACAACCATGCACCACCTGTCACCAGTGTTCCGAAGAAAAATCCTATCTCTAGGACGGTCACTGGGATGTCAAGACCTGGTAAGGTTCTTCGCGTTGCTTCGAATTAAACCACATGCTCCACCGCTTGTGCGGGCCCCCGTCAATTCCTTTGAGTTTCAACCTTGCGGTCGTACTCCCCAGGCGGAGTGCTTAATGCGTTAGCTGCGGCACTGAGTCCCGGAAAGGACCCAACACCTAGCACTCATCGTTTACGGCGTGGACTACCAGGGTATCTAATCCTGTTCGCTCCCCACGCTTTCGAGCCTCAGCGTCAGTTACAGACCAGAGAGCCGCTTTCGCCACCGGTGTTCCTCCATATATCTACGCATTTCACCGCTACACATGGAATTCCACTCTCCCCTTCTGCACTCAAGTTTGACAGTTTCCAAAGCGTACTATGGTTAAGCCACAGCCTTTTACTTCAGACTTATCAAACCGCCTGCGCTCGCTTTACGCCCAATAAATCCGGACAACGCTCGGGACCTACGTATTACCGCGGCTGCTGGCACGTAGTTAGCCGTCCCTTTCTGGTAAGATACCGTCACTGTGTGAACTTTCCACTCTCACACACGTTCTTCTCTTACAACAGAGCTTTACGATCCGAAAACCTTCTTCACTCACGCGGCGTTGCTCGGTCAGGGTTGCCCCCATTGCCGAAGATTCCCTACTGCTGCCTCCCGTAGGAGTCTGGGCCGTGTCTCAGTCCCAGTGTGGCCGATCACCCTCTCAGGTCGGCTATGTATCGATGCCTTGGTGAGCCGTTACCTCACCAACTAGCTAATACAACGCAGGTCCATCTCATAGTGAAGCAATTGCTCCTTTCAAGCATCTACCATGCGGTAAATACTGTTATGCGGTATTAGCTATCGTTTCCAATAGTTATCCCCCGCTATGAGGCAGGTTACCTACGCGTTACTCACCCGTTCGCAACTCATCCGTCTAGTGCAAGCACCAGACCTCAGCGTTCTACTTGCATGTATTAGGCACGCCGCCAGCGTTCGTCCTGAGCCAGGATCAAACTCTCATAAAAAGTTTTGATTCAAACTCAAGCTATCACTAGCTTTCCGTTTTATTGTTTTGTTTTGTCATTGACGATTTATCCTTAGATAAATCACCCTGCACGTTTGGTTCGTCTTCTTTAATTTTCAAAGGTCTTGTTCGTTGTCGCGCTCTCGCGACAACTATCTAAGTTTATCATTTCTTAGAAACTTTGTCAACACTTTTTTGAAACTTTTTTTCGTTTCGCTGTTAACCAGTTCCTCAAGAGACAACTCAATTATTCTATCATCTTCTGATGGACTTGTCAACACTTTTTCGAAACTTTTTTCATTCCGCTATTGACTAGCCCCTCAAGAGACAACTCAATTATTCTATCACGACTTATACACGTTGTCAACCGGTTTTTTGATATTTTTTACACTGGAAGTTCTATGTAGATACTAAAGCATAAGGTTAATTCCAAATAATACCGCTAAATCAGTCAATCAGGCACTTAAGTTACTATTGGCTGAGTATCACATTTAGTCACTCCTCTCCTATTCCTTCTTCTCTTTGCTATAACCTAGATAAAAAGAAACTGAACAGAACTTTTTATGATGCTTCTGCCCAATTTCTTGATTTGATTAACATAATGTTAGCGACTAGCTTTAGCGAAAGTCTTTCAAATGAATTTGTAGATCACGTATCATTTCACGGCGACCATTAAAACATTGTCCGCTAATTAATTTTTCGTATTTATCAAGCTGATCATTGCTCAGATTTTTTCGATAATCTCTCAAGGCACCTCTCAACATTAATAGTTCATCGTTTATCAATCCCGGTGATTGTATTGCGTGAGATAATTCGTGAATATCTTCATGTGGCATACGGTCAAACTTGCGTTTTTGACTTTCCTGTTTGCGGATACGATCCTTGATTCGATTTCTGAACTTGACTTTGAAATAACAATATAATTGAACTTGTTCATCAACTAGCCACGGTTGATCTTCCAACAATTCAAATAAGGTCATCATTCCTTCTTGTTCCCAATCATCTCGATCCCATAGTTTAATGTAAAACTCTTTTCGAGCCTTGTTTACAATACCTTTGACGCTTGCGTACACTTTTTCGAATTCCATTTCTTAATCTCCTTTTGTTGATGGTTTAAGTTTATCGAAAAGTGCTGTCTTTCTACAGGACATTTTTGTCTAGCATACTTTATTTGATTTTTCTTTTTTAAAGTACATTTGCTATTGATACTCTATGGCAAACATTGCATTCTGCTTCAGAAGGGAGTTATTTGGTATAGTTCTAAGATTGAAATAAATAACTATTGATTCGTTTTTCTTGTAAATACCCTGTTTCTGATGTGTAGCCTGTAAAAAAGCCTTCGCCAAAATTATGTACTTAGCGAAGGCTTGGTGGTTATTTTAGTGGTTAAGAGTGAGGGCAGATCCGTTATGGAATGTCTTGCCCAGACTATTTTTATGCTACTCTTTCGTATTAATTTTCTCTTTTACTTCTTCATAAGAAAGGGGATGAACATCTTCGTCATCGTGTTCAATATTCTCTGGCATTTTGCCTGTTTCATACAGAGATTTAATTTGAACACTATCAAGAGTTTCATATTTGAGAAGTGCTTCTGCAATCAGTTTGTGTGTATCACGGTTTGATTGAATAATATCTGCAGCTTTATTTCGAGCCTCATTTAGCAAATCTCTTACTTCATTATCTAACTCATATGCAGTTTGCTCAGAAATATGTTTTTGAGTTGTTTGTCCACCAAACATTGCATGACTGCCTTCATACTGCATTGGTCCCATTTTTTCACTCATACCATATTCTGCAACCATAGCACGCGCCATCTGTGTAGCTTGTTCAAAGTCATTTGAGGCACCGGTTGTTTGGGTATTGAAAATAATTTCTTCTGCAACACGACCACCCATAAGACCAGCCAATTGCTCCTTCATATCTTCTTTAGATAGAAGCATTTGATCTTCTTTAGGGAGGGCAATCATGTATCCACCTGCGCGACCGCGGGGAACAATTGTTACTTTGTGAACTTCACGTGCATTTGATAGTACGAGACCAACAATTGTATGACCTGCTTCATGGTAGGCAACGATTTCGCGTTCTTTGGCTGAAACTTGACGGTCTTTCTTAGATGGCCCTGCAATAACACGATCTTCTGCTTCGTCAATATCTGAAGCATCAATGACAGTCTTGTTTCGACGTGCTGCTACAAGGGCTGCTTCGTTAAGAACATTCTCTAAATCTGCACCAACAAATCCTGGTGTTTGTTGTGCTACTAATTTCAAATCTACATCTGCTGCTAGTGGTTTATTCTTCGCATGAACTTTAAGGATTGCTTCACGTCCTTTAACATCCGGACGACCAACCAATACTTTACGGTCAAAACGACCTGGACGAAGAAGGGCAGGATCTAAAACATCACTACGGTTGGTTGCGGCAATGACAATGATCCCTTCGTTCCCTTCAAAACCATCCATTTCAATTAAGAGTTGGTTGAGGGTTTGTTCACGTTCATCGTTACCGCCACCCATGCCGACACCACGTTGGCGACCGACAGCATCGATTTCATCGATAAAAATAATGGCTGGTGCTGCTTTTTTTGCATCTTCAAATAATGAACGAACACGGCTGGCACCGACACCAACAAACATTTCAACAAAATCTGAACCAGAAATGGAGAAGAATGGCACACCCGCTTCACCCGCTACTGCTTTGGCAAGCAAGGTTTTACCTGTTCCTGGAGGACCCTCTAGTAGCACACCTGCTGGAATACGTGCTCCAAGTTTAGTAAAGCGTTTTGGATCCTTCAAAAATTCAACAACTTCAACTAATTCTTGTTTTTCTTCCTCTGCACCCGCGACATCTGAGAAACGAACTTTGATATTACTTTGCTCAAGAGCTTTTGCTTTGTTTCGTCCAAAGTTCATTGCTCCTCGAGCTCCGCCACCGCCCTGGTTCATCATCATCATGAAGAATACACCAACGATAACAAGCGGTAACAAATTAAAGATGATATTTAACCAAAGTCCATTTGAACTTTCAGGTTTAATAGTAACCTTTACTCCATTTTCATTTGCAAGAGCTTGTAGCTCTGACAAATTCGTTTCTGACGGTAAAATTAGTGACTTAAAGTTTTTATACTTAACTTTGCTAGAAACTTGGAATAACTTAATAGATGAAGCTAACTCATCTTTAGCTTCCTGTTCTGTTTTGTACTTACCAGTAATTTCAATAACACTTGAATTTGGTTGATAAGTAATTTCAGATACATTATTATTTTTCAATTCAGTCACTACTTGTGAATAACTGATTTCTTGAGTTGCTACTTGCTGACCAGCGTTAAAAAATTGAAAGGCTGTAACAATAGTGGCAATAACGAGAATAATGAGAAAAGGATTTTTTATAAATCCTTTATTTGGTTGATTGTTCATAATATAGTAGGAAACCTTTTTCTATTTTGTGTAAACTTCCTCTTTGAGTACACCAACATAAGGAAGATTACGATAATTTTCATCATAATCTAAGCCAAATCCAACTACAAATTCATTTGGAATAGTAAAGCAAGTGTAGTCTGGCTCGATTTCAACAACACGACCTTCTGGTTTATCAAGAAGAGTGGCAATTTTAATAGAAGCTGCCTGACGCAAAGCAAAGAGTTCTTTCAATTCTTTTAATGTGCGACCAGTGTCAATAATATCCTCTACGAAGATGATATGTCGACCTGCAACACTATTGTCCAAATCCTTGATAATCTTAACGGTACCGCTACTCTCCGTTCCGCCATGGTAGCTAGAAACAACCATATAATCCGTTTCTACATGGGCATCAATATGTTTCATTAATTCTGCCATAAATGGGATAGAACCTTTTAAAATTCCTACAAGAATAGGATTCTTATCTGCATAGTCTGTTGCTAGAATTTGACCGAGTTCTTTGCATTTTGCAACGATTTCTTCTTCTGAAACAAGAATTTTCTTAATATCTTTGTCCAACATAGTTGTTCTACTCTTTCATTTTTATATATAAGGTAGCTTTGATTATATCATTTTTTACTGATTTACTCAAATCACTGCTAACAAGATTCGTAATTCCATAAATTTCTCCATTCTGCTCGATAATAAGCGCATTTTGTCGAACTTTCTGTGAGATTTTATTATCAATAAACCAACGGCGCAGTTTTTTATTTACTCCGTTTATTAAAATGGTATCCCCAGCCTGCCTTCTCCTCACTACAATTGGATTTTCTGTAGGAAAATATAAAATACTATCCGCTTCTTCCAAAGGATGATTGAGAGAAAAAATATATGAACCGTAAGAAAAAATACCCTCTGATTTTATCATGATTTTTTCTGGTTGACTATCCGTCTCTGGTCCTATTTTATAAATTTGAAAACGATGATAATCCTTCTCTAACATGTAATCATTTTTCAATAAATGATAGTAGTTAGCTTTTGAACGCAAGATGTGTAATACTTCATTAAATTGTGGACGAGAGAGCTGTAAATCAGGAAATTTTTCCAAATATTCCTCTAATAGATAACTTTGTACCGCAGGTGTCTGTTGTTGAAAACTCATCACATCTGTAACGGATAAATCCTGTGTCAAATCTCTTAGCGCTTGAAATAGATTATTTGTATCAACTGCAAGATTATTGAGAGCAAGTTCGATTTTAGGATTTTCCTGTTTTAACTTTGGTAAATAGTCATTTCTGACTCTATTTCGAAAATATTTGAAATCTGCATTACTGCAATCTTCAAAATGAAATAGCTTATCAAAATCTGCCTTTTTAAAAGATAAAAGTGGTCGAATAAGTTCTCCTGTTGCAAAAGGCTGAGTCGGTTGAATTGCTGATAAGTGACGTAAACGCCCTCCTCTAATCAATCGCATAAAGACAGTTTCTGCTTGATCATCTGCATGATGTGCTGTCACTAGTGCAGTGTAGCCTTCCTTCTCCATGATTGTAGCAAAAAATCCATAACGCCATTTTCGTGCCGCTTCTTCTGAAAAATCACCTTCAAAATGGGACAGATAAAAGGGAACATTACTTTCTTCTGCTAACTGTTTAAGATATTTTTCCTCAATGACAGATTCTTCCCTCTGTCCATGATTAATATGGGCAATTCCAAGTTCAATCCCTAACACTTGTTTGCATTCGTATAAAAGATGGAATAGGTTCATAGAATCTACCCCACCGGATACGGCTACTAGTACTTTCTTATGTTTATCAAAAAAGTGACCATCCTGTGTCACTTTTAAAAATCTATCTTTCATTTACTTTAAAATCCCGTAAATATCATTTGCAATTTGTGTAATCTCATCATAATTTGATTTATCTGTAAAAATAGATAAAACAAAAGGAGACCCTGCGTAAACAATCGCTACATCGTGTTTGACATCATCTGCATCGCCAATTTTATGAGCAACTGGAACTGAGATGTCTTTCGAAATACGTTGATTATCAAATTGAGTAGATAACAAACTTTCTAGCACATAGCCATTTTGAATATATAAAGCTTCCATCATTTTCCCTGCGATCTCAGCTGAAGTTTCACGTGTAACCATACTCCACTCACTACCTGTTTTAGCAGTTATTACTTGATAAAAATTGGAATCGAATTTATTAGCTACATAATAAGAAAGTAAATTACTAGCTACATTATCTGACTCTTTAGCAGTCTTATTGATCAATTCTTCCACTGAATAATCTTTGTTGTCAGGAGTTTTTGACAGTGAACCACTTCCTCCAGCAACATAAGCTCCTGGGAAGGACATAGATTCGGCTGTATATTTCACTTTAGTAGTCAAATCAATATACCCAGCATTCAGTTGCTCTTGAACGTAATAAAGAATTGGTAGTTTAGCAATGCTGGCAGAATAGAATAGTTTCTCTTGATTTACACCTGCAGTTTGACCTGTTGACAATTGTTTCACATATATACCAATAGTATCTTTGGAATATTTGTTAGTCAACAACTCTTGAACAGCTTCTACTCTATTATCCGTTTTAGAAAGATTATTTACTGCAATCCAACCTTTATCTGTAACATAGGCAAACTCACCTAGGGAAGTTGTTACGATTTTAGAAACCATAACAGCTTGATAGGGTTGTAAATCATTTTTTATTTCCGTAGCTTCGTTAGCAATTGGTGAGGTTAACAATGTGAAACCTTTTTTTGTCCAATAAGTTTGCTCAACAGTAGTTTCTGTAACAATTACATCATCAAATAGTAGATGCCTACTTGCAAGAATGTACCCCTTGTCATCTATTTGGAAAACCAATTCTTTTTTACTATTGACTAGAGCATCCGTAATAGAAAAATGTTGGTTCGGCTGTAATTGTCCACCTGCTACAGTCAGTTCTTCATCCGAATAAAGATTCTCAGTTTGAAAAACATTTGGGTTTTGAGGGATAGTTTGAAAATACTGATCATAGATAGTATGAGTCAATTCGTATTCTTCTTGCGCTGTGAGTTCAAATGGTATTTCTGTACTATCGACCACCTGCCATCCAAATAAAACTGGTAATAACCATACGAGCAGTTTTTTCTGCATACTCCCTCCTTTCTACGATTCATTTTCTTCTAACTTTAATTCTCTATTCTTTTGATTCAACTCTTCTAATTTTTCATCAGAATGCTGTAAAAATTGCTCTACAATTTTAAAAATAGATTCGGTCATTTTGGTAACCCTGGAATATTGTAGACAAATTCCCCTTCTTTAGAGTATTGATACTTAGCCCGAACATACTTTGCTGCATATTCCTCATTTTTCAATTTTGCAACCATCTCTGCTTCCTGCTTCTGTTCTTTGGTCAGTTCTTCGTAATTTTTTTCCAATTCAGCAAGTTTCTTTTCCTGCTGCTGAATATTAGTGTAAGTCCCAACAAGATTGTAGGCAGGCAACATAAAAAGAAAGATAACTAGAATGAGAATTGCACCCATAAAACGATTTTTTTGTTGGCGTTCTGCCAATTGATGCTGAGTTTTTTTACGCTCCGACTGAATAAAGGCATTATTCAGTTGTAGAATTTTAGATTTCTTCATCTTTTTCTATCCTTTTTTCACTGATAATTTCATACATTTTCAATGCGTCTTCTTTTTTAGTCGAATCTTTCATCTCAAGTACTTTTACAGTGAGTAGTTTATTACCAAATTGGATTTCAACCTGATCATTTACTTTTAAATCTGTTGAAGATTTTGCCAAAATCCCATTGACTTTTATTCGTCCTTTATCGGCAACTTCCTTTGCAACTGTTCGACGCTTGATAATGCGGGATACTTTCAAATATTTATCTAGTCTCATACTTTACCTCAGTTCACTATTTTACCATTTTTCAAGGTATTTGAGAAATTTATTCTGCCTTCCTTGCTTTAATTTCTTTTAATTTTTCGGCAAAAGAAATCAATTCCTCTAATATTTCATATTCTTTTTTCTGTTGAATGTTAAACACAACAGCTAGTTTTCCTTTATTTTCCGTTATCTGAGCTTTCAAATTTGTCACAGATAAAGCTTCAAAGTAATCTTGCGTTAGGAAAATTTGACCAGCCATAGGTTCGAATGTTACTGTCACTTGATGTTGTCGTCTAAGAACTGTATGACAGAAAACTTGGTCTAAAAATGACTTCAATAGACCGATTTCCAGTAAGTAGGCTACTACATCAGGATACTCTCCAAAACGGTCTATCAATTCTTCTTGTAATTCTTGATAGTTGACACGACTGTCAATATTCTTTATACGCTTGTAAATTTCAATTTTTTGTCGCTGATCAGCAATATAGTCACTTGGTAGATAGGCGTCAATCTGTAGGTTGACCTCAGTGTTGCTTTTCTGACGCTGAGACGCCTTGCCTTGTTTTTCTAAAATGGCTTGTTCTAGCAATTGTGAATACAATTCATACCCTACAGAATCAATAAATCCTGACTGGGCAGCGCCTAAAATATTTCCAGCTCCACGGATAGACAAATCTTGCATAGCAATCTTGAAACCTGATCCTAGTTCTGTAAAGCCCTTGATTGCCTCTAAACGTTTTTCAGCTACTTCTGTCAGGGACTTGTCTGGACGGTACATGAGATAGGCATAGGCAATCCGACTGGAACGGCCAACACGTCCTCGAAGTTGATAGAGAGTTGACAGCCCCATATGATCGGCATTTTCAATAAACAGTGTATTAGCATTTGGAATATCAACACCTGTTTCGATGATTGTTGTGGTCACTAGAATATCATACTCACCCTCTACAAAGGCATAGAGAGTATTTTCTAATTGGATTTCCGACATTTGTCCATGGACGTATCCTATAGTAGCTTCTGGAACCAAGTCTTTTAATTCAGACACTTTCTGTTCAATAGTGTCAACTTTATTGTAAAGATAGTAAACCTGACCTCCGCGATCTATCTCACGAAGCATTGCATCTCGAATAACGGAAGGATTTGTTTCCATCACATAAGTTTGTACAGGATAGCGATTTGTCGGTGGAGTCTCAATTACTGATAAGTCACGGATTCCCAACATGGACATTTGCAATGTCCGAGGAATTGGAGTTGCAGTTAGGGTTAGGACATCTATTTTCTTTTTCAGTTCCTTCAAGCGTTCCTTATGCTTGACACCAAACCGTTGCTCTTCGTCAATAACCAGTAAACCTAAATCAGCAAAAACAACATCTTTTGATAGGAGGCGATGGGTACCAATCAAGATGTCAACTTGGCCTTTTTTCAACTTCTCAAGTGTTTTTTCCTGCTCTGCCTTTGTTTTAAAACGACTCATAACATCAACATTAACAGGAAATTCTGCAAACCGTTCTTGGAAATTAGCGTAGTGTTGCTGGGCTAAAACAGTCGTAGGAACAAGAATAGCTACTTGCTTGCCATCATTGACAGCTTTGAAAGCAGCGCGCATAGCTACCTCTGTCTTACCAAAGCCGACATCCCCTACCAGCAAACGATCCATTGGAGAGTCCTTTTCCATATCTTGTTTGATTTCATCAATGGAACGAAGTTGGTCGTCGGTTTCCACATGTGTAAAGTAGTTGTCAAACTCAACCTGATTCTCATCATCTGGTGAAAAGGCAAAGCCTTTCAGTTGACTACGCTCCGCATAAAGCTTAATCAAATCATCTGCAATATCCTCCACTTGCTTCTGAACTTTTTGCTTGGTTCGTTGGAACCGACCATCGTTTAGTTTATTAACTTTTGGAGCTTTCCCATCAGACGCTAAGTATTTGGAGAGAAGATCAATTTGTTCTACAGGAATAGAAATGCGATCAGAGTTTTGATATTGAACCGTTAAATAATCACGATGAATGCCTGAAATTTCAATAGTCTCAATTCCTAAGTATTGACCGATACCATGAACATGGTGAACGACATAGTCACCAACTGCTAATTCACTATAGTCCTTAATACGTTCAGCGTTAGAAATATTGGTTCTACGTGTCTTACGCTTCATTTTCTTATTGAAAATCTCTTTTTCAGTGATGAAAACTAGTTTCTCATCCATCAAATGAAAACCTGAAGCTAACTGACCAATCGTAACCTGTTGCTGACCTTCTACTAACTTATCTGCTGCATGTACTGGAAGATGGATATCATACTCTTGTAAAGTTTTCTGTAAAGTCTGTAAACTTACATCAGAACTCGCTTGAATAACAACGGTATTGTTTGACTTCGCATACCGAGTCAATTCATCTTTTAGCAGTGGAATCTGGTGGAAAAATTCCTGCATAGGATACTGTGTGAATTGATAGAGAGCATCAAACTTTACATTACCTAAACCTTTTTGAAAACTTGAAAAGAAAGTGGCAGGTTTGTATTTTCTTAACTCCGAATAGGTAGATGCAAAATAGTGCAAACTTGACACTGATTTTCCCTTTTGTAAATCATCTGTCAATAACTCTGCTGATTCTTTTTCAAATTGAGCCTGCTTGTCAGCAATTTTATGAAAATCATCTAAAAATAAGGGAGAACCCTTTGGCAAATAATCCAACAATGTCCAAGATTGTTCATATAAAAATGATAGAAATTTTCGTAAATCGGGATGACGATATTCCGTTTGCATATCTGCCACGACTTCTCGTAAATAAGACTGCTGCTCCCCACTTCTAGATTGGTCAATAGAGATTTGGATTTTCTGACTAGCCCGCTCATAGTCAGTAGACGATAAAATAATATCTGATGCTGGTGACAAACTGATTTGTTCGAGATTCTCTAAAGACTTTTGACTATCTACATCAAAAATACGGATGCCATCAATTTCATCTCCAAAGAATTCTAAACGGCAGGGAGATGCCGCTTGCATATCAAAAATATCTAGAATATCCCCTCGTTGGCTAAATTCTCCCTGAGTTAAAACTCTGGACACCTTTTTGTAGCCTGTATTGACAAGTTTCTTTACAAGATTGTCAACTTCTATTTCTTGACCAACTCCAAGCTTTATTTTAGAACCTTTATAAGCTTCAGGACTTGGCAATAAGACCCGACAAGCAGCCATACTTGCAACTAAAATTCCTGAACTGGAATCTGTCAAGAAATTTAAACTGTCAATCCTTGATTGAGTCCGTTCTTTTGATGCAAAAACAAACTCGGCAATAGGACTATCATCTGTAAAAAAGTTGTAAACATTCTCACTTCCAACGATGGCTGTTAAATCTGCAACTAATTTCTCAGCATCATTTTGAGTAGCAGTCACAATCATAATCTTTTCAGCCAAACAATCATAGGCAGTCGCCATGACTAATGACTTACTGGTTCCAGTGAGTCCCAATAATAGTTGGCGAGCTGACTTGTTTAAGCCAGACTGCCACTGATTGATTTGCTTATTTTTGTGAAGAAGATCTAGTATATTCATTATCCGTTAAACTTTCTCATGATGCTATCAAAATCGTCCTCTTCCAGATAAAAGTTGACAGCCTTGTCAAGTTTATCTAGTGCTAAGTCGATTTCAATACGGTCTTCTGTATCAAATCCAGATAAGACGTGATTGACAACGCTCATCTTTCCTTTTGGACGGCCAATACCAATCTTGATACGGTCAAATTCTTGTGTGCCAATATGCTTAACAATGGATTTAATCCCATTGTGGCCACCTGCGGAGCCTTTTTGACGGAAACGGATTTTCCCAACAGCCATGTCCAAGTCATCGTAAGCCACCAAAATATCTGTCTCATCTAGACCATAATAGGTCATCAGGGCATGGACAGCCTTACCTGATTCATTCATAAAGGTGGTTGGCTTTACTAGATAGATTTTCTCACCGTCAATAAAGGTTGTGGCAATATCCGCTTGGAAAATCTTATCATGACTAAAAGTCACATTTTCGCGCTTGGCAATCTTATCTAGCAACATAAAGCCGACATTGTGCTTGGTTTCAAAATAGCGATCCCCAGGATTTCCTAGGCCTATAATCAATCGTGTCATTTTTTCTCCTTAAATACCAAAAGGCTGGAAAATAACTTTCCAACCACTTTGTTAGTCTAATTCTGCCCTACTGAAAAGGTCCGCAATTAACTCTGAGTTATCACACGCTTGTTTGAATGTTAAGGCAAATTCTTTCAAAACAGCTGAATTCGTTGAGTAAGCACAGAACATACTTCCCTCGGAATCAAAGTCAATCTCCTCAGATAAGTCTGGTCTTTTTTCTTCTAGAAAAACACGAGCTAGGCTTTCCCAATCATAGCCATTTCCTTCAAAACCCTCATCAGCTCTGCTATCAAACAAATCCTGTAAATAACTACCAACCTCCAGACAAAGCGAAGTAGAGCCGCCGTGTTCCGTCAAGAAAAATGGTGTAAATTCAGACATCATATATCTCCTTTAAACATTGAAGCGGAACTCCATGATGTCCCCATCTTGAACGACATATTCTTTTCCTTCTTCACGGAGGCGTCCTGCTTCCTTAACAGCTTTCTCAGAGCCATATTGAATCAAATCATCATAGGACATGGTTACGGCACGGATAAAGCCTTTTTCGAAGTCTGAGTGGATGATGCCAGCACATTGAGGAGCTTTCATACCACGTTTGAAGGTCCAAGCACGAACTTCCTTCTCTCCTGCTGTAAAGTAGGTGCCTAGACCAAGCAAGTGATAGGCTGCACGTGTTAATTTGTCCACACCAGATTCTGTCAAGCCGAGGGCTTCCAAAAACTCACCCTTGTCTTCATCATCGAGTTCTGAAATTTCTTCTTCAGCACGCGCAGAAATCACCACTACTTCTGCATTTTCTGTTGCTGCAAAGTCACGGATTTGCTGCACATAGCTGATAGACTCAGGATCTGCTACCTTGTCTTCATCGACGTTAGCAACATAGAGGACTGGCTTGGTGGTCAAGAGGAAGAGTTGCTTAACAATTTTTTGTTCTTCATCTGTGAAGTCAACTGTACGAGCAGATTTTCCGTCTTCTAGGACTGGTTTGATTTTTTCAAGGACTGCAAATTCTGCGACAGAATCCTTGTCTTTTTGCGTACGGGCCATTTTTTCTACACGCGCATAACGCTTGTTGATGCTCTCTAGGTCCGCCAAAATCAATTCTAGGTTAATAGTATCAATATCTGCGATAGGGTCCACAAAGGCATCTTCACGGCCTTGTTCACGCATAACATTTTCATCGTCAAAGGCACGCACCACATGGACAATGGCGTCAACTTCGCGGATATTGGCCAAGAATTTATTTCCAAGCCCTTCACCTTTAGAGGCACCTTTTACGATACCAGCAATATCAGTAAATTCAAAAGTGGTTGGCACTGTCTTTTTAGGAGTGATGAGTTCTGTCAACTTCTGCAAACGCTCATCGGGCACTTCTACCATACCGACGTTTGGATCAATGGTCGCGAAAGGGTAGTTGGCAGCCTCTGCTCCTGCCTTTGTAATCGCGTTAAATAGGGTTGATTTACCAACGTTTGGCAAACCTACGATTCCTGCTGTTAAAGCCATGTTTTTTACTCTCCAATTAAAAATTCAATCATGACTATTATAGCAGAAAAGTAGAGAAAAAGCTTGCTGTTTGGCAAGCTTCGTTAAAAATAATGCTTAATAAACATTGCACATAAGAAGACAATGAAAAAAAGAATGAGAAAGACAAAATCTCCTCTTGTAAGAGGTCGTTTGGATTCTTCGTTCAAGTATTCCCAAACATTCATTTTTCCTCGTTGTTCCACCACAATTTCCTTCTCAGGTTCTTTTTCTAAAACCAGATAATCCAGACTGACACCAAATATTTCTGCCAGCTGGACCAGTTTGTCGATATCTGGCGTTGCTTCACCATTTTCCCACTTGGAAACAGCCTGACGGGAAATATAGAGTTTCTCTGCCAACTCATCTTGGGATAGGTTATTGGCTGTTCTTAAAACTCGAATTTGCTGTGCTAACTGATTCATGATCATTTCCTCCTCTTTTTTATAAGTCTATTATAGTTTAGAAAGGAACAGTTGACTAGCACTTTTTAGGAAATATTCGCAACCAGCAGTTGCAAACTGTCAACTAGGTTTCACTAGGCAGCACTTGTTGCATTTTTCGTTCAAAATCATGCCGGCTCATCATGACTACATGGTCACAGTTGGTACAACGGATTTTGATATCCGCTCCTAGACGGATGACTTCCCATTTATTGGCCTTCTTGCCGGTCGATTTGATGACACAGGCATGAGGCTTTTTCATTTCGACAAAGGATCCTAATTGATACATACTTCCTCCTTAAAGATACATACTTCTTTCCTGATAGGTTAACGTTACCTCATTTGCAGTGCATATCTCTCCATCTATTTGCAATAATAATTTTTCTTTTGATTTTAAAACTACATCTAGCCCTGTTAAATGCTGAATTGTATGAGAAGATTCATGCCTCTTCGTTAATAAGGCTAACAATGATTGTAGATGTTGGTAGAAATTTCCATTTTTGAAATAAACAATATCTACTTCCTTCTTTTTAGCACTTGCTGTTGGCCATATCATGATTCCTCCACCAAAATAAAGACTATTTGCTACAGAAATAAAAAAGAGATTACCTAACTGATAAGATTTTCCATCAAGAGTTAATTCTAAGTTTATAGCTTGTTTTGAAAATAATGTTTTAATACCAAAGAATAGATAAGTTAACTTCCCAAGTTTTACCTTGTTCAGAATTTTTTTCAAAATTGAATTCGTTGAACCATTGATAACTTGAGCTGCAAAGCCAAAATCCATACTGTTTACAACCGTTCCGTGTGAACTGTTTAAAACATATATCCGACTTGTTTTTCCCTCTAAAATGGCATCTACACTTCTATAGAGCGATGTTATATTCATTGCTTTTGCAAAATCATTTCCAGATCCTGTTGGATAATAAGCAAACGGTAGACCAGCTGGCCAAAAACGCAAGGCTTTAGATAGGGTGCCGTCTCCGCCTAAAATCATTAATTGGTCCTCACTACTGACAAACTCCTTTAAAATAGCCTCTATTTGATTTTTTTCATCCTCAGGCCCAACTGTCATAAAAATGTTAACTGCAAGCTGTGGATAACTTTCTTTTATTTTGAATATGATATGTTCAGCAGTATGGCTACCAGCATTAGGATTAGCTAATATATATAACGTCATTTATTCCCCATCACTAAATATATAAAAATAAGCTAGGTGCTATTTTTTAGTATAACATAAAAACGGCTAGTTTAGCCGTTCTTAATATTATTTAGTTGGTACGAACTGGTGTAACCAATTGAATAAAATCTTCCCCTTCATTATTGGGAATCAATGTAAATGGACGGACAGAAGAGATAAAGCTAATTTTCACTTGTTCACTAGTTGTGGCTTTCAATGCTTCTATCAAGTAAGTTGGGTTAAAGCTGATTACTAAGTCTTCACCTGATACTTCTACAGTATCTAATTCCTCATTCACACGTCCAACTTCTGGAGAATTTACATGAGCAGATACAACATTATTAGCAATTTCTAGTTTTACTGTACCATTTTGGGTTGCATTTGAAAGAAGACGAGCACGCTCCATTGAGTGACGAAGATTTGCAGTATCAAAAATTGCAGTTGTTTTAAACTCAGTTGGAATTAAGCGGTCGGTATCAGGGTAGGTACCTTCTAACAAGCGTGTATAGAAGCTAATATGCTCGCTTCTAAAAAGGATTTGATTATTTGAAAAGAAGACTTCTACTGTTTCAATATCATCTGTAAAAACTGCAGTAAATTCACGGAGAGAACGACTTGGAATAACAACATTAAAATCATCACCAGAGGTATCAAGGACCAATTTCCGTTGGCTCATACGGTGTGAATCTGTTGCAACAGTTTTTAGATTTTTATTTTCTGTTAAAACAAAATGAACACCTGTAAGAATAGGACGACTTTCTTGTGTAGAAGCTGCAAATGCTGTTTCATTAATTGTTTGTTTTAATACTTTGGTTTCTAACACCAATGGTTTTGATGTTGGAACTTCCTGTAAACGAGGATACTGTTCTGCTTCTTTTCCCTTTAATGTGATTTCAGACTTACCACTTGTCAAAACGATTTGCTTTTGTTCAATTTCATTGAAGTCAAGGACCAAATCCGGCATGCTGGATACAACATTAATAAAGAAACCAGCTTCTAAGAGAATGGAGCCTGGTGAACTGATCAAAAGTCCTGCATTTTCATCTTGAATAGAAATAAAATGTTCAATCGAGATTTGTCCATTTGAACCAGTTAAAGTGATTCCTTCACTAGTTACTGTAATTTTTACTGTTGAAAGAATTGGAATAGCATTTTTTGTACTGATTGCCCGTTTAGTAATACTAAGTGCTTGTAGAAATATATTTTTATTAATAGAAAATTGAATCATGGATGCTCCTTTATTTATTATCTATAAGGTTAATAGTAATAGTAGTCTCTGTGTATTCTGTGGAAAAGTGATGAAAGACCAATAAAACTGCGGAAATTAACTTGTTCACAACTTGTGGAAAAAACAGAAGTTTTTTTAAAAGTTATACACAGGTTAACGAAGTTTATTTTTTATACTGGTAATCTCTATTTCTAAATTCTCATCATCCAAGAGGAGAGTTTTTATTTTATTGTATGCATGCATAACGGTTGTATGGTCTCGATTACCAAATTCTTTCCCAATTTTTGGAAGAGAATTGTCTGTCATTTCACGTGCTAAAAACATAGCAACTTGTCGCGCGTGAACGATATGTTGAACACGCTTAGAACCTTTTAATTCTTTCAAGCTGACACCATAGAAATTTCCCACTTCGGTTTGGATTTTCTCAATAGGAATAACCATGTTTTGTGGATTTGTTTGTTTTCTTGATCGAATAGCCTCAGCAGCAACCTCGACACTTATCTCAGATAGTTGCCGCATAGTGGCTATCAAATGGATATCTTTTAAGGCACCTTCAAGGTCACGTACGTTCGAATCAAATTGCCCAGCTAGATAGGATAGCGTCTCATTTGTAAAGTTATAAGGAAGGTTCTCGCACTTGTTACGTAAAATTGCGATACGTGTTTCAAAATCAGGTGGAGTGATTTCACTGGTTAACCCCCATTTGAAACGTGTTACTAGTCTTTCTTCCAAATTGTCTAAGTGATCGGGATTACGGTCGCTTGTGAGTACAATCTGCTTATTTTTTTCATGAAGCGCATTAAAAGTATGGAAAAATTCTTCCTGTGTTGTTGCTTTATTACGGAGAGACTGAATGTCATCAATTAGAAGTAAGTCCAGATTGCGATAGGTTTTTTTGAAACTTTCCATATCATTGAGACGGAGGTGTTCTAAAAATTCATTGATGAATGTTTCCGATGAGACATATTTTATCCTTGCCTGGGGATTATCGGCTAGAACCTTATTTCCAATCGCATTTAAAATATGAGTTTTTCCAAGACCAGGACCACCAAAAATGAATAATGGATTGTAGAGCTCACCTAGGTTATCAGATACAGCTAAAGCTGCAGCCTTTGCCCAGTGATTATTGTCTCCTTGTACAAAATTAGCAAAGGTGTACTGGGATTTTATGTCAGAATGAACCGGTTTAAAAGTTTCTTGAGGCGTAGCCGGCTCAGGTGTCTGTACCTGGTGAACCACTGAACTTCTTGCGTTTGTAATGTTCTTAATCTCCTGTTCATCCTCTGTAAATTGATATTGGATGGCAAGAGGCTCTCCGTAGATTTCAAAACTAGCGGCAATCATTAACTCTTCGAAGTTTTTTTCCCAGAAATCTTTTTTAAATGGACGATTTAAGAAAATATTGGCAACTTGCTGGTTGATTCCGAGTAATTTTGCATCAGCGACATAAAAATCATAAATAGATGGCTTAAAATTTACTTTTGCCAATTCAATAAATCGTTGCCAAAAAAGTTGTTCTTGGTTCAT